>JAACJQ010000134.1 GCA_016879935.1 Archangiaceae bacterium
GACGCGGGCTACGCCGAAGGCAACACCGTCACGCCGAACTACGACCCGATGATCGCCAAGCTGATCATCTCGGGCGACACGCGCGCGCAGGCCATCGCCCGAGCGAAAGACGCGCTCGCCAGCTTCAAGATCGAAGGCATCAAGCACAACGTGCCGCTGCACCTGCGCATCCTCGAGGCCGAGGCCTTCGTCGCTGGTCGCATCGACACGAAGTTCCTCGAGCACCACGCGAAACCCTGACCCTCTCTTTCCCCTGGAGCGACGACGATGGCTGACGTGACCGCACACATCACCGGTACGGTGTGGAAGATCGAATGCAAGGTGGGGCAGACCGTGAACGCGGGCGACACGCTCGTGATCCTCGAGTCGATGAAGATGGAGATGCCCGTCGAGGCCACCGAGGGCGGCGTGGTGAAGGAGATTCGCTGCAAGGAGACGCAGGCCGTCAACGAAGGTGACGTGCTCGTCGTTCTCGGCTGATGCCCGCGTCGCTGCGGGTCGACGACAGGCCAGGGGGCGTTCGGGTGCTCACGCTCTCGAACCCCGGCCGCAAGAACGCCATCGATGGCTCCCTGCTCGACGCGCTCGACGCGGTGCTGTCGAGCTCCGATGACGTGCGCGCGTTTCTCGTGACGGGCGACGGCGACGGCATCTTCAGCGCCGGGTGGGATCTGAACGATCTGTCGACCTACGCAGAAGGCGCGCGGCTGCCCGATGAACACCTCAGCGACGTGCTCGATCGCTTGATGGCGCACCCCGCGCCGAGTGTGGCCGCCATCGACGGGCCCGCGTTCGGAGCGGCTTGCGAGCTGGCCATGGCGTGTGACTTTCGCGTCGGGGGTGCCCGCGCCGTGCTCTCGATGCCGCCTGCGCGGCTGGGCGTCGTGTACTCGCTCAAGGGCCTCGATCGGTTCCGCTCCCGGGTCGGCGACGCGACCGCGCGGTACTTGTTCCTCACCGGTCGTCGCGTCGGGGCCGACGAAGCGCTGCGGCGTGGGCTGTTGGATGAAGTGGCCAGCGCTCCGCTCGAGGCAGCAGGGAAGCTGTGCGCCGAGCTGGCCAGCAACGCACCACTCGCCGTGTCAGGGTTGAAGCGCGGGCTCGAGCTGCTCGCTCACGGTGGCGGTACGACCGAGGCTCGCACCGAGTACCAGGCCCTCCGTCGCCGCTCGTTCAACAGCGCCGACGCCGCCGAGGGGCGCATGGCCATTCTCGAGAAGCGCGCCCCGAACTTCAGAGGCGAGTGAGCCGAGCTCGCCTGATGAGCGGTGGCTCGTGCGCTTCCGCGGATCTGCGCCACGGCGAATGTGGCGAGCGGAGGCGAGAGTCGAACCGGAAATTCAGACGTCGGCGAAGAGCTCGCTCATGCGCACGCGGAGCGCAGTGGCGATTCGGTACAGCGACGCGATCGAAGCCGACGACTCGGCGCGCTCGATCTGCGACAGCAACGAGACCGACAGGCCCGTACGCCGCGCGAGCTGCTTCAGCGTGAGGTTCTGGCGCGTGCGGCCTTCGCGAATGAAGCGCCCGATGCCCCGGTGCAGCTCGGCTTCGGGGTCGCGCGTGATGCCCTTCTTGTCGAGCACCCGCTTGACGGTCTCGATGAAGACGGTCGGCTCGACGGGCTTGCGCACGTAGTCGCTGGCCGCGTTCTTGAGGCTGGCGACCGCCGACTCGACGGTCGGGAAACCCGTCGCGATGATCACCGCGATGTCGTCGTCGAAGGTGCGAATCTTCTCGAGCACCTCGGTGCCGCTCATCTTCGGCATCATCACGTCGAGGATCACGAGGTGAAAGTCGTGCTCCTTGAGCATGCCCAGCACCTTGGTGGGGTCTGCGAGCGTGGTGACGCCGTAGCCCTCCCGGGTGAGGAGCGTGTCGAACATCTGAGCGTTGTCGGATTCGTCGTCGACGACGAGGATCTTGATCTGTGGCGAGCCGCGCACGCTTGAATCCCCTCACTCACTGAGACGACGATTTCAGAATTTCCTGGACGCGCGGAATTCGCTTGTCGTCCTTCGGGCAGATCTTCAGGAACTGCTGGTAGAGGGCCCGCGCGCGCTCGTTGTCGACGTTGCTGTTCTCGTCGTTGCCCTTCGAGGCGTGGGCCGAGGCCAGCGCTACGGTGCACTCGACGTTGTTCTTGTCGAGCTCGAGGCACTTCTTGAGCGACTGAATCGCCGAGCCATACCGCTTCTCCTTCTTCGCGGCCTTGCCCTCTTCGAGCAGCTTGGCCAGCTGGGCGTTCTTCGCGTCGCTGTTGGCGGCGGGAGGAGGGTCGACCGGCACGGGCACTGGCACCGCGGGCTTCACGACTGGAGGCTGGTTCGCCTTGGCCGCGATGATGGCCTGCACCGCCGCCTGCCGCTGCTGATCGAGCTCGCGGTAGCGGGTCTGGAGCAGCTTGGTTCCACTCGCCGACTGCAGCAGCGTGCCCGCCTTGTCGACGTCACCCTTGTCGAGCGCCTTCTTCGCCTCGTCGAGCACCTTCACGAGCGGCTTCTCGTTGGCGAGCTGGGTGAGGAGCTTCTCGGCCTTCGGGCACAGCGACTCGCCCACCTTGCACTGCCGCAGCCACGCCTCGGCGGTGGTGAAGTCGAGCTCTTCGATGGCCGCTTCGGCGTCGGCGATGATCTTGTCGTTCTTCGCCGTCGGGTCGTCGTTCACGTTCACCGGCGGGTTCACCGGGTTCTTCACCGGCGGAGGCTCGACGGGGTTCTCGACCTGCGTGCCGTTCGCCGGCGGGTTGTTCGCGACGGGAACGTTGGGCTTCGGCTTCGGGTCTCCGCCCGAGCTCTTGAAGATCGCGTAGCCACCGCCACCGACGATGATGACGAGCAGCGCGATGGCGACCGCGATGAGCGGACCCTTCGACGAGCCCTGGGTCGTCTGCGAGGTGACCGACGAGGTGGAGCCGGGCGTCAGCGTGACGGCGTCTCCGGCCGCCACGAACTTCATCTTCACGTGCCCGAGCTCGAGCACGTCGCCGATGCGCAGGGTGACCTGGGCATACGACTCGCCGTTGACCATGAGGCCATTGGCCGACTGCATGTCGATGACCTTCCACTCACCCGAGTCTTCACGCACCACCTTGCAGTGGGTTCGAGAGAGGGAGCGGTGATCGAGCGCGATGTCGTTGTCGTCGGTGCGGCCGATGCGCATCTCGGTGCGCGTGATGGGGAACTCGCGGCCCGCGAAGTCGGTGTTGAGCACCACGAGGCGCGGAGCGTCGTTCGCTTCGATGCTCGCGACGGTGCGTTGGGGGCGCGAGCCAGCGATCTGGTCGATGCGAATGACCGCGGTCGACTGGTGCTTGGGCGGCTCGTCGCCGATCGGCGGCGCCTCTTGAATGTCTTCTTCGGCGGCCTCGGGCACGCTGACCACCGGCAGGGCCGGCATCGTCGCCCCGGGATCAGGCAGTCTCACCGTCGGAGCAGCCGAAGCCCTGGCGGGTTCGAGCGGCACCGTCGCCGACGCAGCGCGCGCTTCTTCTTCGCGCTGAATCGCCAGATCGTAGTCACCGATCTGAATGAGGTCTCCGTCCTGGACCGTGACCTGACCGGTGATCCGGTCGCCGTTGACCTTGATGCCGTTGTAGCTGCCCAGGTCCTCGATGAGGACGTGAGCCTGCTGCCGCAACAGGCGAGCGTGCCGGCGAGACACGTTTCGTTCAGTCAGGCGGATGGTGTTTCCCTCCTGACGACCGATCGTGATCTCGTCCCGCACGAAAGGAACGACGGTCTTCCTGCCCTCGTCGTCTTCGATGATCAGCTTCAGCACGCGGAAGGGTTTCTAGCACCACTGTACGGTTCCGCGCATCAACACTGCGTCGATTCCGACTGAATCTTGTGAACCACCAATTCACTGCTGGCGGAATGGCGACGTGTGGTCCTTGGTACGATGCTGCCGGTCTGCTGCATGGCTGCCCCGGTCACCCTCCGCACGGAAGTCGGCGACGAAGAGCTCGACCTGAGCGAGTTCGAGGCGCGCATCACCAAGGGAGAAGTGTCTCCGCAGAGCCTCGTGTGCATGCCGGCCGTCACGGGAGACCGGTTCGTTCCGGCGTGTGAGCTCGAGCTGTGGCAGCGGCTGCAGAACGGGCGACGGGCGTACTTCTCGCGCGCGTTCTCGCTTGGCCGGTTTCCGTTCTTCACCTCGGCGGTGATCCTCGTGAACCTCGCGGCGTTCCTCGCGACGGCGCAGGGCGGGGTGCTCGAGCTCGATGACATGGTGCGCTACGGCGGCAAGGTCGGGCCGCTCGTCTTCGATCTCGGCGAGGTGTGGCGGCTGTTCACCGCGAACCTGCTGCACCGCGACGGCCTGCACCTCGGCCTCAACATGTTCGTCCTCTTCAACGTGGGCGGCATGATGGAGAACACCTACCGAACGCTCGACTACCTCTGGCTGCTCGTCTTCGCGGGGCTGGCGACGATGACGGCGTCGCTCTTCTTGAACGAAGCGGTGACCATCGGCGCGTCGGGCATGGTGTTCGGGTGTCTGGGCGGCGTCGTCGCGTTCGGGCTCAAGTACCGCAGCTCGTTGTCGGCGTTTCACCGCAGCGTGATGGGCGACGCCGCGATTCCGACGGCGCTCGGGCTGCTGCTCATCGGCATCACCTCGCAGGGCGTCGACAACTGGGCGCACGGCGGCGGGCTGGTGGCGGGCCTCATCACGGGCTCCTTCATGCGGCCGCGGCTGCTCGCCGAAGGGCGACGCTGGTGGTGGGAGCCGGCGCTGCGGGCGCTGCCGTCGATCGGCATTCTGTTGATCGTCTTCCTCGGCCACCTCGTGTTCGCCGAGTTCCTGCCGCCCACCCGGGTCGAGCGCGACGACCTGTACGGCTTCTCGATTCAGGTGCCGTCGACGTGGGGGCGGGGCGCGACGCCGCTGGGAAGAGTGGCCTGGTACAACGGGCTCCCCGGGCTTGGGCGCGCGAGCTTCGCCGCCGAAGCGGTGCAGATGACCGAAGGGGCCGATGCGATGGCTGCGGCGCACCGGTTCGCCGAGGAGCGGCTCACGCCTCGCGCACTCGGGCTCGAAGTGATTCGGGTGCGGGCGGAGTCGGCAGAGCCGGTGCGCATCGGCGATCGTGACGGCGTGCGCATTCGCGCCGTGGTCGACGAGACCTCGGGCGCGACGCGGCTGGCGGCGTACTTCGTTCCCCGAGGGCGAGTCGTGTACCAGCTCGTCTTCCAGTGGTCGGCCGAGTACCCGCGCTACGCGCACGTGGTCGAGCAGATGCTCGCGGGCGTTCGTTTCGAAGAGGGCCAGGTGTTGCGGCTCGCGCGCGCCGAGGCGTTGCTCTTCCCCAACTCCGGGCCGGTGCTGACGCGGCTGGGCCAGGCGCTGCTCGAGCAGGGAGACGCCGTGCCTGCGGCCGAGGCGTTGGCCGTCGCGGTGAAGACCGACCCGTCGAACGCCGTCGCGCGCGTGCTGTTGTCGCGGGCCTGGTTGTCGGCTGGAGAAGTGGAGCGCTCGTGCGCCGCGGCGCAAGACGCGGTGACCTACTCTCCCGATGACATCGACGCGCTCGAAGCCGAGGCGCGCTGCGAGCTGGCCCTCGGTCATCCACGCCGTGCGCTGCTGAAGCTGCAGGCCGCGCGGGGCCTCGAGCCCACCAACAAACGCCTCGAAGACGCCGAGCGGCGGTTGAAAGAGACGCTGCCCGAGTACTTCGCGGAGTGAATGCCGAACGCGGCCACGAGTCGGAAAGCCTGGCCGCCCTCTGCTAGACACCGCCCATGCGCCTCCTCCTCGCCTCCGCCGCGCTCGTCGTCTCCTTCGCCGCGCTCGCCGACGAATCGGCTGCCGACATCTCGAAGAAGTCGCGAGAGAAGGGCGCGCTCAACCTCGTGGGCCTCACCGCCGAGCTCAAGCTCGTCACCACGACTGCGGAGGGCAAGGTGAAGGAGCAGCAGCTCACCAGCTCGAGCCGCACCATCAACGGCAAGAGCCACGCGCTCGCCCGCTTCTCTGCTCCCGCCGGCGTCGCCGGGGTCGCGGTGCTCACCGTCGAAGGCGACAAGACCGAAGGCGACGAGGTGTCGCTCTACCTGCCGAAGCTCAAGCGCGTGCGAAAGGTCGCGAAGAGCGATCGCGCCAAGTCGTTCATGGAGACGGACTTCGCCTACGCCGACATCGCCTCGAACGGCGCGAGCGACGACGTGAAGCGACTGGCCGACGAGAAGGTCGAGGGTCGCGACTGCTACGTGCTGCAGGGCAAAGGCGACGCGACCTCGGGCTACGGCGACGTGAAGCTCTTCGTCGACAAGCAGACCTACGTGCCGATGCGCGTCGAGTACGCCGACAAAGAGGGCAAGCCCTTCAAGCGCTACAGCACGCTGAAGCTCAAGGCGTTCAAGGAGCGCGTCATCGCCGCCGAAGCCTTGATGGAGAACCTGCAGACGAAGTCGAAGACGCAGATGTCGGTGGTCAAGCTCGAGGACTCGGCGTTGGGCGACGACGCCTTCACCGAGCAGGCGCTCGAACGCGGGTGAGGCTCAGCGGGGCGTGAGGTTCAGGCAGGAGCCGGGCCGCTTCGCCTTCAGCTCGGCGAGCGTCTCGTCGGTCGCTTCGCAGGTGAGCTCGAGCCCCAGGTACTGCCGGCGCCAGTGCTCTTCGTCGCCGGGCGCGTCCTTCTTAAGGTTCGCCACGAAGATGGAGTCGATCTGCGCGATGACGTCTTTGCGCTGCGCCACCGTCCACCGTTGTTTGAGGGGCATCTCGAGCAAGAGCATCTCGAGATCCTTCACCTCGCGGCGGTGGCCCCACAGCTCGGGTGTGCTCGCGAGCGTCGTCTCTTCGGCCGCGACCGAGCCCATCAGCATCATGCGGTACATGCAGTCACGCTTCGACGGGTCGTAGTTCTGCGCGCTCGCCTGCAGCGTCGACAGCTGCCGCTGCGCGAGGCTGGGCGGCATGATGCGTGTGGCGACGACCTTCGCTTCGAGCTCCCTGGTCGACAGCTGGCGAAGCTCGGGTTTGTAGATCTCGCTCCCCGGGCAGTCGGTCGCGACGGCGAGCAGCGTCGTCGGGCCGGCCTTCGACAGCTTCCACAGGCCAAAGCCGAGGCCACCACCGAGCACGCCCAACACGGCGAGCACCCCGAAGACGAGGGGCAGCTTCGAGGGTGGTTGAATCTGGGTCGCGACGGGAGGCGCTGCAGACTGGAACGCAGGCGTGGCGCGATTGGCGGCGGCGACGGCGGGGCGGGCGCGTGAGCTCCACGGGGGCGACGGCAGCGCCTTCATCGCCTGCACGAACTCCTTCGCCGACTGGTAGCGCTGCGCCGCGTCTTTCGCGCAGGCCTTCTGCAACACGGCGTCGAGCTCGGGGAAATCGCGGCCCGGAGCGCGCGCCGACAACGAAGGCATGGGCGTCGTCATCTGATCGACGAGCAGCGCGGGCGCCGAGGTCGACGTGTAGGGCGAGAGCCCCGTCATCATCTCGTAGGTGACGAGCCCGAGCGCATAGATGTCGGCGCGGCCGTCGAGCGCTTCGGCCCGCACCTGCTCGGGCGCCATGTAGCCGGGTGTACCGGCGATGGCGCCGTCGGCGGTGAGGCGCGCGTTCGCTTCGGGCCTGAACTTCGCGATGCCGAAGTCGAGCACCTTCACGTGCGTGCCGCCGAGATCGCGCCGCAGCCGAATGTTCTCGGGCTTGATGTCTCGGTGAACGATGCCGCGCGCGTGGGCAGCCGCGAGCACCTCACCGACGCGCAGCGCGATGTCTCGGGCCTCGTCGAAGGGCAGGGCGCCCTCGTTCGACAGCCGCGCGCGCAGGTCTTCACCTTCGACGAACTCGAAGACGATGTAGAGCTGCCCCGTCTTCGGATCTCTGCCCGTGTCGAGCAGCTGCGCGGCGCCCGGGTGCGTCACCTCGAGCGAGACCTTCGCCTCCTGCTCGAAGCGTTTCACGAGCCCCGGGTCGGCCGAAAGCGCCTCGTTCAAGAACTTGATGGCGACGACGTTGCCGACGCCCATCTGGCTGGCCTTGAAGACCGTGCCCATGCCGCCGGCGCCGAGCTGCTTCTCGAGAATGTACCGGCCACCGATGATGCGGTGTTTGCCGCTGATGAACGTGTCCTGGTCGGGTGCGTCAGCCACGGCGGCACTCTCTCACAACCGCTCACCACGTCACGAGGTCCGGCAGAGAGAGCAGAAGTGGCGCGCCTGAGCTATGCGCCCCGTCGTGGCTGCCGCGGCGACCCTCCTCGTCGTTCTTCTCTCGCAGGTCGACGCTGGCGCGGTCGATGGAGGCGACGTTGCTCCGATGGCCATCGAGGGGTTCGAGCCCATCGAAGCCTTCGTCGAGACGCCACTCGACGCCGGAGCCGCCACGCCCGCCATCGAGTCGTTCGAGACAGCGTCTGCCGCTCCGACGGTGCGGCTCTTCGGTTCGGTGCGCGCCGACACGAGCGTCGACACGCGCTTCGATTCTCCGCGCAACGTGCCCTTCGCCGAGAACGTGGCCGAGGGCCGGCTGAGGGCGTCGCTTGGGGTCGACGTGAAGGTGAACGACCGGGTGCGGCTGGTGCTCGAAGGCCGCGCGCAGGTGCGGCTGGCGACCCAGCGGGAGTTCGATCGTGCCAAGGGCTTCTTCGAGCCGCTGCTCGGCGATGCGTACGTCGACTTCTATTCACCGAAGGTCGATCTGCGCGTCGGCAATCAGCGGCTGGCGCTCGGCGCGAACGCGGCGCTGGCGCCTGCCGACTCGCTGAACTCGCGTGATCTGCGTGAGAGCTTCGTCGCGGGCGAGCTCGAAGACACGTTGCTCCCCGTGCCGGCCATTCGCGCTCAGGGAACGGTGGGGCAGGTGAGCTGGCTCGCGGCCTACGTGCCGTTCTTCATGCCCAACCGGTACTTCGTCTTCGGGCAGGACGAAGCCCTGCTGCAGCCCGCGCTCGCGCCGTCGTTCGACACGCGCCGGCTCGACCCCTCCGTCGAAGACTTCGTTCAGGAGCGACTGCTCGAGACGCGCCGGCCGCCCCCCTTCCTCGGAGACGTGGCGCTGCGCCTGCGCTCCACCGGCAAGTTCAAGGTCGGCGGCTCGTGGGTGTGGATGAACGAGAAGATGCCGCGCGTGGTGGTCGACCCCGAGGTGCAGGTGCTGGCGTCGGCGAACGCTGCTGGGCGGCCGGTGCCGCAGGCCGTGGCCGCGTCGGTGCTGAACCGGTTTCAGGCAGGCGAGACGCTCTTTCGCGGCACGTACGCGCGCACGCACCTCTTCTCGCTCGAGGGCTCGACCATCGTCGGACCCGCGCAGGTCGACGCCGACGTCACGTTCTCGCCGCGGCAGACGTTCTTCGACGCCGAGTTCAGCCCGGTCGATCACGCAGCCGTGTCGTGGGTGCTGGGCGTCAGCCAGGCGTCTGACTCGAAGCTCGTCTACGCGGTCAGCTACTTCGGCCTCGCGATTCCCTCGGTGGCCGCGAACGAGCAGCTCGTTCTGCTCGAGCCGGCGACGGCCAGAGGTGCCGCTCGCACCGCGTGGTTCCACCTCTTCGTCGGCAACGTCGGCTACACCCTGCTCGACGATCGGCTCAGCCTCGAGCTTCGCGCCGCGTTCGAGCCCATCGGCCTCAGCTTCGCCGTCGGCCCGCGCGTCACCTGGCAGGGCTTCGACTCGTTGAAGCTGTGGCTCGCCGCCGAGTTCTTCGAGGGCACCAGCTTCAGCCCGTTCGGGTACCTGTCGCGCAACGACAAGGTGATGATCGGCGCGCGCTACGAGCTGTTCTAACGGCCGGCGTCGGGCCCGAACGCCTTCTCGAGCAGCGGCGCCAGCTTGTCTCGTTCACGCTGCGAGAGGCCGGGCAGCCCGTCGGTGAGCAGGGTGAGGCCACGCTCCTTCGAAGCCGGGTCGGCGAGCAGCAGGGCGCGACCGAGATCGACCTTCGCGCGTGCCAGCCGCCGCTTGTCGTCGACGTCGCCGAGCAGCTTGAGCACCTCTTCGAACTGCACCACCGCCTCTTTCGGTTGCTCGAGCGCCAGCAGCGCGCGGCCGATGCCTGCCTTGTCGTCGGCGAGCGTCTCGTTGGTGGCGCTGCCGAGGCGCTCCCGCATGGCGAGCGACCGCTCGAAGGCCAGCTTCGCCTCGCTGCCCTTCTTCTGCTCGAGCCACCACGACGCCACCGAGTGCAGCACCACGGCCACGTCTGCCGATTCTTCGCCGGCCTTCCGCCGAATGCGCATCGCCTCGTCGAGGTTCTTTCGCGCGGCCTCCCACTGGCCGAGGCCGGTCTGGGCCTTCGCAAGCGTGAGCCGGGCCCGCGCGGTGAAGGGGTCGTCGGCGCCCTTCGACTCGAGCGCGATGGCGAGCTCGCGTTCGCCCATCGTCTTCGACTCCGGCCAGTCTTCTCCGGCCGCGTAGAGCTCGGCGAGCAGCTCGCAGGTCGACGCGACCTCTTTGGCCTTGGGGCCCAGCGTTCGTTCGCGCACCTCGAGCAGCTCCTTCAGCAGCACGAGGGCTTCTTCGCGTCGATCGAGGTGTTGCAGCGTGCGCGCCATGCCCTCCATCGACTTGAGCGTGTCGACGTGTTCGGGGCCCAGCACGGTACGGCGGGCGTCGAGCGCGCGCTGAAAGTGAACGAGCGCGTCGTCGTACTGGCCCTTTCGTCGCAGCGTCGCGGCGAGGTTGTGCTCGGCCGACGCCGTCTGGGCGTGGGCGGGGCCTTCGACGGCGAGGTGGAGCGCGAGGCTCTTCTCGTAGAACTCGATGGCCTCGTCGAACTTGTTCTGGTTCGTGAGCGTGACGCCCAGCAGGTTGTACGTCTGCGCGACCTCGGGGTGATTGGGGCCGAGGTGCTGCTCCTGCAGCTCGAGCGCGCGGGCGAAGCTCTTCTGCGCAGCTTCGTGGTTCTTCCGGTACGTCGAGAGAATGCCGTCGTTGAGCGTCAGCTCGATCAGCACGCGCCAGTCGTCGGGCACCTTCGAGGCGGCGGCGTGGGCCAGCCGCATCCACACGTCGGCGCGGGTCACGTCGTCTTCGTTCTCGGCGACGGCGAGGCGGCTGAACGCGGTGGCGAGCGCCCCCTGATCCTGCGCGCGCACGGCGTGCTCGGTGGCGAGGAGCAACGACTGGTTGGCGTCCTTCACGTTGCCGGCGCGGCGCTGCAGGTGCTCGAGCAGCAACAGGGCCTCGGTCTGCACGCCTTCGCTCGCGTCAGGCGTGATGGCGCCGTTGAGCTTCTCGACACCGGCTGCGTACTTCGAGGCGTCGAAGAGCGCGCGCCCTTCGGCCATCACGCGTCGCAGCACCTGTGAGGCATCGCGCTCCTTGGGGTCCTCCAGGCGGCGACTCACCGCGCGGGCGTCGAGGCACTGAATGCCGCCTTCGAGCGAGGCAGACGAGGAGGGCGCCGAGCTCAAGATGTCGAGGTCGGCTCCGGCGAAGACGTTCGTCTGCGCGCGCAGGTAGTCGAGCTTCTGATCGAGGCAGGCCTGGCGGAGCTCGTACACCTCTTCGCTGTCGACCTTGCGCACGCGGGCCGACTCGCACGCGTCGCGGCTGGCGTTGACCCAATCGAGCGTCCACCGGTCGAGGTTGCCTTCGACCTTGCGCCACACCTCTTCTGCGTACGAGGCGCGGGTCGCGAGGAACGCGGCGTGGATCTCCTTCTTGCGCGCGTCGTCCCACAGGCCGGTGAGGCGCTTCTCGCTGCCCCCGCACACCCGCAGCCGCCGCTGCTGCCAGACGGCGAAGCTCGTCACCGCGATCGCCAGCACCGCGAGGCTCGCCACCAGCAGCACCAGCTTTCCCGAGAGGCCCTGTCGGGGCTCGAGCGCCTTGAGCAACGACGCCATGTCGGGCCAGCGCTTCGCGGGGTCGTTCGAGAGCCCACGCGCCAGCGCTTCGTAGACGAAGTCGGGCACCGGAGAGCCGGAGGGCGGGGCGAGCAGGTGCCCCTGGGCGATCTCGTTCGCGTGCGCGCGCAGCGTGGCGCCACCGTAGGGCCGCTTGCCGTAGAGCGCCTCGTAGAGGGCGACCGAGAAGCTGAATTGATCACTTCGCGCGTCGGTGGGCAGGCCGCCGATCTGCTCGGGCGCCATGTAGCCGGGCGTGCCCATCACCGCGCCATCACGGGTCAGCGGCACGGCGAGCGTCGAGTCGGGAATCACCGCGTCGGGCGTGATGGGCACCGTGGGCGCGGGCGTCGACGTGCTCTGCCGCGCGAGCCCGAAGTCGACGACGCGCGGCCGGCCATCTCTGCCGATGAGCACGTTGTCGGGCTTGAAGTCGCGGTGCACCAGGCCTGCCGAGTGCGCCGCGGCGAGCCCGCTGCCGGCTTCGACGAACGTCTCGACGATCTCCTGCCACGGGTGATCGCCACGCAGCCACTCGCCCAGCGTCTCGCCCTCGACGAACTCCATGGCGATGAAGACGCGATCGCCGAAGGTGCCCACGTCGTGCACCGCGATGACGTTGGGGTGCTGCAGGCGCGCCATGGCCTGCGCTTCACGCAGCAACCGCGCCTTGCCTTCTTCGGCCGAGAGGGAGCCCGCCCGCAGCAGCTTCAGCGCCACGCGGCGATCGAGCCGCGGGTCGAAGGCCGCGAACACCTCACCCATGCCGCCCGCGCCGAGCTTCTCGAGCAGCACGTAGTGGCCCAGCGACATGCCGCGAGAGATGCCGGTGGCCGACGTCTCTCCCGCGGGTCGATCGGGCCGCGTGTCTGGCCCCTGCGGTGGGCCCGAGATGGGTCCGGCCACCGTCTTCGAGAAGACGATGGAGCTGATGTTCTGTTGCCGCTGCCTGCAGTCGGCGCAGACCCCCAAGTGGGCGTGGGCCCGCGCCTCCTCGTCACCCGACAGATTGCCGAGCGTGAACTGAAGAATGAGCTCTTCGTCGAGGTGGGACATGGACCAGCGGCTGCGAGAACCCTACTCCCTGCTCCTGAGGGAGGCTCGTTCTCGTCAACGCGTCGGCGGCCGGTGGATTCCGGCGCAGAAGTGGTAGAGCGCACGCGGCATGGCGCGATGGCTCGACGCAAGGGTGGGGTTCGGTCTCGTCGCCGCGCTGTACCTGCTGTGCTTTCCCTACCATCCGGCGCTCCGCAGCCCGAACGAGCTCTGCCGGCTCTGGCAGTCGCGCAGCCTCGTCGATCACGGCACGGTGGTGATCAACGAGACCCTGCGGGAGTTCGGCATGGTCGGCGATCTCTCGTGCGTCGCGCGCGTGAAGGTCGGTGAAGCGGAGCAACTCGTGAGCTGCGTGCAGCCTCCGCCAGCGGGCGCCCAGCTGATCGAGATGAAGTACTACCCGTCGAAGGCGCCGATGTTGTCGTTCCTCGGAGCGCCCATCTACGCGGTGCTCAAGGCGCTCAAGGCCCCGGTGACCGAGTCGTCGCAGGTGCTGTTCTCGAGGCTCTTCATCACGGTGCTGCCCACGCTCGTGATGTTGATCTTCCTCCGCCGCTTCCTCACGGCCTTCGTGAGCCAGGCGACGGCAGACACGCTCGTCGTCGTCTACGCGCTCGGCACCATGGCGTTCAGCTACGCCGAGCAGTTCCTCTCGCACCAGCTCACGGCGGTGCTGCTGTTCGGCACGTTCTACGCCGCGTGGCGGGTGCAGCGTGGTGACTGGAAGGAGCGCGGGCTGCTCGTCTCGGGCGGCTTCGCCGGGGCGGTGGTCTTCACGGAGTACACGGGCGCGCTCGGCGTGGTCTGCATCGCGGCCTACGTGTTGGCAGCACGCTGGAAGAAATGGCACGAGCTCGGGCGCGCGGTCGGCTTCGTTCTGGTTGGGGCCGCGCCGTTTCTGCTGGGCCTCATGGCGTACCACCAGGCCTGCTTCGGCTCTCCGCTCACCAGCGGCTACAAGTTCCTCAACGACGCCGCGTACCAGGGCTGGCACCTCGGCGGCTTCCTCGGCATTCGGTTCCCCGACCCGCGCGCGTTCATTCTCTCTGCGTTCTCTCCGCTGCGCGGCTTCTTCACGCTGTCGCCGTTCCTGCTCCTGGCGTTCGTGGGGTTGTCCCCGCTGAAGGTCGCCGAGAAGGCGCAGTGGGTGATGGTGCTCGTGCTGCTCGCCGGCAACGCGTACTTCACCTCGTCGTTCACCTACGACTCCTGGGGGTGGACGACGGGGCCGCGTCACCTCACGCCCGTCATTCCCTTCTTGCTGTTGCCGGTCGCGCTCGGGCTCGAGCGGCTGCTGGCGACGTCGCGGGTGTCGTTCTCGCTCGCGGCCGGGCTGTGTCTGTCGTCGGTCGTCGCCATGTCGCTGGTGACGCAGGTGAATTACGTGCCGAACGATCTCGAATACACCGACGCGCAGGGCGTCTCGCACATCTCGACGTCGCTCTTCGGGCTGGCCGTGCCGTTGGTGCGCGAAGGCGTGTGGCCGGTGTCGTGGCTCAACGCGCTGGTGCCGAACCCCGGGCCGGGGGCACTCGTCATCGTGCTCATCGCGCTGGTCGGCGCATGGGTGTTCTCGCGCTTTCGTTCGGCCAGCGCGGTGCCGGTGCTCGTGCTCGGCGCGCTCGTCGCGCACCTCGGCCTGCTCGCGTTGGTGACCGATCACCACTCGGCGAGCGTCTCGGCGAAGAACTTCCTCAAGCAGTCGTGGGCTGCTCCCTCGGGCCAGCTGTACTCGTGGTGGTGACGCATGCCGCGGCGTGAATTCCGTGCCGTCGCCGAGCAGCTGCCCGCCGTGGTCTGGGAGACCGACCCGCGCGGCTCGTGCACGTTCATGAACGCGAAGTGGACCGAGCTGACCGGCCAGAGCGTGACTGACGCGCTGGGCATGGGCTGGCGCGCCTGCATCGAGGCCGACGACCTGGTGCTCGTCGACACGGCCGCCCGCGACGCGTGGACGCACGGGGTGCCGCTCGATCTCGAAGTTCGCCTCAACCGCGCAGCAGGAGAGGCGCGCTGGGTGCGCATGGTGGCCTCGGCCGACGTGCGCGGAAAGGTGCTGCTCGGCTTCGTCGGTCTGGTGCTCGACGTCACGCCCGCCCGACAGGCCGTCGCCGAGCTCGGGGAGCGCGAGAGCCAGCTGCGGCTGCTCGAGGCCCGCAACCAGGCGCTGCTCGAGAGCCTGCCTGACATGCTGTTCCAGTTCGATGCCGACGGCTGCTTCGTCGACTACCAGGCCTCGGCGTCGACCTCGTTCCTCGTGGCGCCCGAGCGCTTCCTCGGCAAGCCAGTGCACACGATCTTGCCGCCGCAGATTGGTGACGCGGCGCTGGCGGCGATGCACCGGGCGCGCGCGACGGGTCAGCCCCAACGCCACGAGTACGATCTCGACGTGCCCGGCCCCGGCCGCCGTGACTTCGAAGCGCGCATCTCTCCGATGAAGTCGGGCGGGTTCCTGGGCCTGGTGCGCGACGTCACCGAACTCAAACGCTCGGAGCGGCAGCTCATCGCCGCCCGCGAACAGGCCATGAGCGCGTCGAGCTCGAAGAGCCAGTTCCTCGCGAACGTCTCGCACGAGATTCGAACCCCGCTCAACGGCATCATCGGCGTCACCCAGCTGTTGCGAAACCTCGCGCTCCCCGACGACGTGCGCGAGTACGTGGGCGTGCTCGAGACGGCGGGTGAGTCGTTGATCGAGCTGGTGAACGAGGTGCTCGATCTCTCGAAGATCGAGGCCGACCGGCTCGAGCTGCAGCAGGCGCCGTTCGACGTGGCTGCGCTGGTGACGCAGGCTGCGCGTTCGTTCGTGGCCGAGGCTCAGCGCAAGAAGCTCGAGCTGATCGTGGAGTGCGACGTCGAGCCCGGGTTGGTGATTGGTGACGCCGGCCGCGTGCGGCAGATCGTCAACAACCTCGTCGCCAACGCGCTCAAGTTCACCGACGCCGGGAGCGTGAAGGTGCAGCTGCGGCGCGCGGCCGAGGGCCCGACGGTGCTGAGCGTCATCGACACCGGCCCCGGCGTGCCCGCTTCGTTGCTCACCACCATCTTCGAGCCCTTCGTGCAGGCGGTCGGGCAGCGGCGGCAGGGCACCGGGCTGGGGCTGTCGATCTCACGACGGCTCGCGCTCCTGATGGGCGGGGATCTGACGGTGACGAGCACCGAGGGGCGGGGGAGCACCTTCGAGGCGCGGCTGCCACTCCCCAGGGGGCCCGTCACGGCGCCAGTCGTTCGGCAACGTGTCGCGTCGAGACCGCTCTCCGTGCTGCTCGCCGAGGACAACGCGGTGAACGCCCGGCTCACCAGCGCGATGCTGGAGTGGCTGGGCCATCAGGTCGCTGTCGTCGGCGATGGCAGGGCCGTGCTCGAGATGACGGCGCAGCGCACCTTCGACCTCGTCTTCATGGACGTGCAGATGCCCCTGCTCGACGGGCTCGAAACCACCCGGCGGTTGCGGGAGCGCGAACGCGACTCAGGGCGGCGGCTGGCGATCGTGGCTCTCACCGCCAACGCGATGAAGGCCGACGAGCTGGCCTGCCTCGAGGCGGGCATGGATGCCTACCTCGCCAAGCCCGTGACCGTGGACGCCCTCAACGACGTGCTCGCCTGGTTCAGCGAGCGCCGCTGAGGGCGGCAGCCCGCCTGCTCAGGGGAACGAGACCGTCCACTGGAACGTCGAGCTCGCGGCCTGGAAGCCGTTGGTGGCGCGCAGCTCGAACGTCGACGTTGTCGCGGGTGGCGAGATCATGCCGCCGTCGGGCCCGGGAATCAGCGGCTGCGCCATCGGGTTCTGGAAGGTCACCGTGCCGGCAGAAGGCGAGGTGCGGAAGGCCGCGAAGCGGTAGCGCTTGAAGCAACGCTGGTTCGGCTGAGCCACAGTGCTTCCGATGGCCAACTCCGTGCACGGCCCCAGGTCGGCAACGCCTCCATCGGTCAACAGCTCGGCGCGATAGGTCTCATAGACGAGGTCATGACCGAACGACTCACCTCCGGTCGCCGGCGTCAGGGTGGCCGAGCCGCGCATGCCCGAGATCGTCGCGATGCTGATGGAGGGGGTTCCCTCTGCCGCGAGACGATTGAAGTACGGGTCGAACCAACGGAAGCCGGCTTGAGCGGTCTGGCCGACGGCGACGAAGGAAGGCGGCGAGAACTCGATGAACGGCGGCACGGGCTGGTGCACGAGCGCGTCGGTGTACACGACGTGGGTCGAGGCCCAGATGCGGGTGTTCTGGTCCCAGCAGCCGTTGGGGCCATCCCACGAGGTGTTGGCGGGGTCCATCTGGCCCGTCGCGCAGTTGTACTGAGGGAAGTTCTCGTACGGCTCTCCGGGGTCGTAGATGCCGTTGTCGTTGGCGTCGGCGAAGGGCTCCGACAGGTCGACCCACCACTCTCCTGGATCCCACCGGCCGTTGTTGTTCGGTGACCCAGACGGGCTGTCGAAGAAGGCCTCTTCTCCGGGCATCGAAGCGATGATGGTCGTGAAGCGGTCGCGCGGGTTTCGCATGCCGAACGACGGCTCGTTGAGCAGCGGGGTCGTCTCGACGGGAAGTCCGGGGGCCGCGCTGAAGTTCATCGTCGCGGTGCCGTTGGCCAGCTGGGTCACCGAGGTGATCGCACCGGACTCCGCGCGCCACTCGACGGGAATGTTGAAGCTGACCGGGCTGCTCGAACGGTCTGTCGCGTTCACCGTGCAGAGGGTCTGCGCGTCTGCTCTGGGCGCCGTCGCGGTCTGCATCGCTCCAATCGACTTGCGCGTGCAGCTCACGTTGAATCGACCGTCGTTGACGACACCCCAGCGAACGCTGATGCCCTGAGCGTTCGCAAAGACCGCGGGCCTCGCACGAACCGTCGCGCGCACCGTCACCGAGCCCGCTTCGTTTCCAGCGCGGAGCAGGGTCGAGACCTTGCCCATCGCGTCGGTGCGGTCGAGCGGCGGGTCGATCGTAGCTCCACCGGCGGCGCCCGGCAGAATCGAGAACGCCACCTGCACTCCAGGCACCGGCTGACCCAGCTCGTTCAAGACGCGGAAGATGACGGACGTCGTGGTCTGCATGCCGGCCTGCTGCGTGTTGATGGCGGTGCGGGTCAGCATCAGATCGCTCTGCTCAATCTGCTCGACACGCACGACGTTGACGGTCTTGGTGTCGCTGCCGTCGAAGGCTCGCGCCGAGATGTTGAAGCCCATCGTCTCGTCGGCGACCGAGAGTTCGACTGTCGCCTGGCCGATGTTGTTCGTGCGGGTGGTCGCGTCCTGCACCTTCTGAGGCAGCGGAACCGAGGCGTCGAGCGAGCCACCGGTGATGTGCCACTCGACAGGCACCCCAGGCAGCGTCGCCATGGTGTCGTTGCGCTTCACGGTCGCGGTGACGGTGATCGAGTCGAGGCCAGCATCGGACGACGCGCGAACCAGCGAGATGACCGCAGGGCTGATCGTTACCGACACGATTCGCCCGCCATCAGGCAGTCCCGCGTCCGGGAAGACGAACCCACCATCGTCGACGATGCCTGCGTCGACTCCGGCGTCGAAGCCAGCGTCGATGCCCGCGTCCACTCCAGCGTCGACCCCTGCATCGACCCCCGCGTCAGGCACGAGCGGAGCGGTGATGAGCACCGAGCCCTGCGCCTCGACCAGCTTCGAGTTCACCGTCCACTCCGCGGTGATGCGCGCGGTGCCCTTGCACTCCGCGTCCATCGCGAGCGTGCACGAGAAGTCGAGCTCGGCCTTGCCGTTCGCCAGCTCGACGGTCGTCTTTTCTTTGAGGCTGCCGATGGTGCTCTGAATGCGCACCGAGCCAGTGCCCGGTTTGCCCGCGCCGTCGGTGGCGGTGATGGCGAGCACCGTCTTCTGCCCGTCGGCCCGAATCGAGCGCGGCGTCGCCGTCACCTCGAGAATCGGGTCGACCATCGGTGGACCACACGACACGCCAACCACTGCCACGCAGGCCGACACCAGCCACAGCTTCCAATTCATGAACTGCTCCCCTTGTTCGCCGAAGGACGAGACCGTCGCGGCCGCGAGTCTCGCCCGGCACGACGCCGAGTCAACGACTTCGCCAGCCTACGCCACCGCCACCCAAACCGTCACGGCGCCTCTGGAACTCGTGTGTTACGAGGTGCGCCCATGAACTTCTCGCTCAGCGACGACGTCAAGGCCCTGCAGGAAACCGCTCGCAAGTTCGGTCGTGAGGTGATGCGCCCGAAGGCGGCGCACTACGACGAGACCTCCCAGTTCCCGCGGGAGATCATTCAACAGGCCTGGGAGCTCGGCCTGATGAACATGACGATTCCGCAGGAGTTCGGCGGCATCGAACTCTCGCACGTCGCGCAGGCCGTCATCGCCGAAGAGCTGGCCTGGGGTTGCTCGGGCATGGCGACGTCGATGATCGCCAACGACCTCGCGCTCCTGCCGATCGTGCTCGCCGGCACGAAGGAGCAGAAGGAGAAGTTCCTCAAGCCCTTCACCGAGAAGTTCCTGCTCGCCAGCTTCGGCCTCACCGAGCCTGGCGCCGGCAGTGACGTGGCGGGCATGCGCTGCACCGCGCGCCGTGAAGGCGACTTCTACGTGGTGAACGGCCAGAAGCAGTGGATC
>JAACJQ010000135.1 GCA_016879935.1 Archangiaceae bacterium
CGCGCACCCGTTCCGGTGAGCACGAGTTCAACCCCCGTGGGGTGGTCGGAGTTGTGGTCGATTCAGCGAATCTCGTACGCCACGGTGCCCGAGCACGTCGTGTTCGCGTAGCAGCCCGCACGAATGACGTAGTTCCCGTCGGCCGGCGCCACGAAGCTCACGAACGAGAGCTGCCCGCACGCATCGTCGTTCGACGCCACCGTCGTCAGCGCCGTGTTCGAGTTCGCGATGCGCACCCACGTGTCGCCCGTGCCGGTGGCTCCCGCGACGTTGCACGTGCCCGCCGTCAGCGTCTGTCCCGCGCGCAGCGTCACCGTCTGGTTCGCCGTGCTCCGCGTCGCGTTGTTCGTGCTGCGACCCGAGAAGGCGAACGCGGGCGACGGCGGCGCTGGCGGAGGCGCCGACACTCCACACGGCTTCGACGTCGGCCTCGCGCGGCACAGCGCCGCCACGGCGACGTGCGCGGCCACCACTGTCTCTCCACTGCACCCCGTCTCGCGGCACACGTTCACCACGTTGCAGGAGCCGTTCGCCACGTAGTCCGTGTCTCCCTGCACGAGAATGCCCGCCACCGAGTAGCCGTCGAGCTCGTACACGCCCGAGCCCGAGTTGCCGCCGAACGTGTCGGTCGTCGCTTCGAAGCTCGCCCCGTTGCCCGGGTCACGCACGCTGCCGCCCGTGTCGATCTTGAAGGGCACTCCGCTGCCGCTGCCGATGACGCCCACCCGCTGGCCCGTCACCAGGTTCGACGTCGAGACCCGCACGGGCGCCGGCGTGAATCGCGGAGCCGCCGAGCGGTCGAGACGAATGAGCGCGTAGTCGACTTCTCCCTGCGCGGTCGTCGTCTCGGCCCTCGCGATGATGGCGGCGCAGGAGACGACGTCTTGTGTGGTGAGGGCCTCGAGCGCCGTCGCCGAGGAGCGCGCGTACTTGAAGACGAACTTCGTGCCCGCGCAGTCGGTCGCGATGGTGATGCAGTGCCCCGCCGTCAGCACCACGTCGTCGTCGATGAGCGTGCCCGAGCAGAACGCCGCCGTCGGGTCGCTCGCGAAGCGCTGCCCCGAGCAGAGGCCCTCGGCTTGCGCCAGCGTCGCTCCCCGCAGCCGCACGCTCGACCCCGTCGTCACGACGTCGCCTGCCGAGACGAGCGCCACCGTCGACTGCAGGGCCCTCGCCCGCATCGTGGCGTCGGCGTGCGCGTAGACGTCGGTGCGGTTGTCGGTGCCGTAGACGACGGCCTTGCCTTTGTCGGTGACGCGATCGTCGCTCTGCTCGTCAATCACCAGCGTCTGCCCGCCACACCCGACCAGCACCACCGCCACCAGCCACGTCGCTCGCATGGCGCCGGCCCTTCGCAAGTGCCGAGCCAGTCGAGGCTGCGCCAGGCCACGAACAGGTCAACTCACTGAATTCCTGATCCGCGCTGTGTGCCTGGCTCCGCCTGATTCCCGACGCTCGCGCACGTGTGCAGACAGCGTTTTGTCAAAGAGCACGACACCGTTGGAGTGACTCCATCTCGGCCGATTTCATCGGTGCACGCGCGATCGGCCCTTTCCGTCAGCTCCCGGCCTGCGATCGATCAAGAAGTATTGCTCTGGGTCGCATGATCGAGACTTATGCAACGGGGCTGAGGGCTGATCCTCCTCAAGAAGGATCTTCTTCCGCTGCCCGCAGGCCACTGTTATCTCGTCAATCGACCCCGCGGCGTGTGCAGTTCCGGCTCGCTCAAACAGTGCAGTTCGTCATCGAACCGTCACCCGAGGGAAGGTCACCATGAATCAACTACGTCGAATGCTCCTCGCGACAGGCTTCATTGCTGCCGCATGTACCGGCCCTGCCGGCGAGAACGGAAAGCCGTGCTCCGTGAAGGACAACGGAAACGGCACCGCCACCATCACCTGCGCTGACGGCACCACCGTCAACGTCAGCAACGGCACCAACGGTACGAACGGTACCAATGGCACCAACGGCATGAACGGCACCAACGGTACGGCCGGTCAGAACGGCACGCCGGGTATGAACGGTACCAACGGCATGAACGGCACCTCGTGCTCCGTCAGCACGAACCCTGACGCCGGCACCAAGACCATCACCTGCACCGACGGCACCTCGGTCACGCTGACCGACGGCCGCAACGGCACCAACGGCCTCGACGCGAACGCCATCATCGATTTCACCAAGATGAACGAGCGTGAGCTCGCCGAAGAAGACTTCCAGGTCGCGGTGCAGAGCGTGTCGAACGCTCCGCGCCCGGTCGTGCGCTTCACGGTGCGCAACACCAAGGGCGCCGGCGTGAAGGCGATTCCTGCGGCGCACTTCGGCGGCATCGCGCTGCTGCAGCTCGTGCCGGGCAACCCGACGGCCGGCGGCAACGGCCAGGCCCTCGACACGTGGGTCTCGCACATCGCGAACTGCGCGACCTGCACCTCGTCGACCGAGACGGCTTCGGCCACCTCGCTCGTCGACAACGGTGACGGCTCGTACGTCTACACCTTCGTGAAGGACGTCGTGAACCCGGTCGCCTACGACGGCGGCGTGGCAATCGCTGGCGTGGCCTTCGACGCGGCGGCGGTTCACCGCTTCGCGCTGCGCCTCGGCTTCTCGGGCAACCCCTACCGCCCGGTCGACTCGACCTACGACTACATTCCGACGACTGGCGCGGCGGTCAACGGCCAGAACGACAAGGTCAACCAGGACAGCTGCCTCAGCTGCCACAACCAGTGGCGCGCCAACGTGAAGAACCTCGCGGGCGCGACGCCGTTCCACAGCGGCCAGCGCTACGACGTTCGGTACTGCGTCGTGTGCCACAACGACCAGCGCAAGTACTCGGGCAACCTCATCTCGGGCAACGCCGTCATCGCCGAGCCCACCATCGACGTGAACGGCAACATGACGCCGCCTGCCGGCCGCACCAACATCTCGGTGCTGCGCGGTGAAGCGATCATCAACCTGCCGGTCTTCGCCCACAAGATTCACGCGGGCGAGCACCTGACGCTCAAGGGCAACTACGCCGGTCTCGGCACCGAGATCACCGAGTTCATGTTCCCGCAGGACGTGCGCAACTGCGCCAAGTGCCACAACACCGTCGCCAAGGCCGACAACTGGAAGACCAAGCCCAGCCGCCGCGCGTGCGGTGCGTGCCACGACAACGTGAACTTCGTCACCGGCGAAGGCCACGGCACGTCGAACCTCGCGCAGGCCAACGACAACAACTGCGCGACCTGCCACGGCGACTCGACGACCATCGCGCCGATCGAGAAGTTCCACCTGCCCGTCGCGAAGCCTGACCCGACGAACGCACTGCTCGTTCCCGGCGGCAACACGAACACCAACGCGGCGTTCCTCGGCAGCGCGGCCAACCCGCCGGTCGGCGCGCGCGTGTTCAGCTACGACCTCAACGCCGTCACGGTCACCGACGCCGGCAGCGGCAACGTGAACCCGGTGGTGAAGTTCCGCTTCGTCGAGAACGACGCTGGCGTGGTCTTCAACCAGTACGACGGTGGCGCGAACGCGGGCCTCCTCGACAACTTCATCGGGTCGCCGAGCGTGTACTGCGTGTGGGCGATGCCGCAGGACGGCATCGTGGCTCCGGCCGACTTCAACGCCTCGAGCAGCGTCTACCTGCGCAGCGCGTGGGCGGGCACGGCGACCAGCACCAGCGCCTCGACCATGACGGGCCCCGACACGAGCGGCTACTACACGGTCACCATCACCGGCACGCCGATTCCTCCGACGGCCAAGATGGTCACCTGTGGCCTCGGCTACTCGTACAACGTGTCGTCGACGCAGCCGCTCACCCAGACGAACGTGCTCGGCTACGTCTACAACGCCACGAACAAGACGGGCGGCATCTCGATCCCCATGGCGAACGTGTGGAAGGTGGCGACGGGCTACACGGGCCGCCGCAACGCGACCAACTCGACCAGCGCGACGGGCCACATCGTCGAGACCTCGAAGTGCGCGCAGTGCCACGCCGGCCTCGGTGTGTCGCCCACGTACCACGCAGGTCAGCGTAACGACGCTCCGACGTGCTCGTTCTGCCACACGCCCAACCGCACCAGCAGCGGGTGGACGGCGGGCTCGCAGAGCTTCATCCACGCGATCCACTCCGCGCAGAAGCGCAACGTGCCCTACAACTGGCACGCGGTGGCCACGACCACCGCCGAGGGCACCTCGGTGCAGGGCTTCTTCGGAGTCGAGTACCCGGGCCGGCTCAACTACTGCGAGTCGTGCCACAACGCCGGCATGTATGACTTCAGCGGCAGCTGGTACTCCAACGCGAACCTCGGCACGCGGCTGCAGCAGACCGTGGCGACCGACACGTACAACGCGTTGCCGCTGGCCGACGGTGGCCTGCCCTCGCTCGCCTTCTCCGTGTCGCCCTACGTCGTCGCTGACGCAGGCGTGAACTACGGCGTCGGCTACGCGTACACGGTCGGCACGCAGGCGATTCGCGAGGCCGCTCCGTCGACCCTCGTCATCTCGCCCATCGCCAGCACCTGCTTCGGCTGCCACGACAGCGCGGCGGCGAAGCTGCACATGGAAGGCAACGGCGCGACCATCTACGGCACGCGCGCGCAGGCTGCAGCGAACGTCGAGCAGTGCCTCATCTGCCACGGCCCGAACAAGGCCGCTGCCATCAAGGAAGTTCACTACAAGTAAGCATCACGCAGTCACTCCTCGGGTGACGTGATGTGACGGAGGGGCGGCTGGCAACGGCCGCCCCTCTCGTTTTGTCGTCAGGCCACTTCGCTCCACGGCGGAGAGGCCGCGAAGGCCGCGTGAATGAGGCCGACGTGCGAATAGGCCTGCGGGTGGTTGCCCCAGAGTGCGTTCGTCGTCGGGTCGAGGTCTTCCGAGAGCAGCCCGAGCGGCGGTTGATTGGCGAGCAGCGCGTGCATGCGCTCGCGCGCTTCGCTCACGCGCCCTGCTGCCACGAGTGCCTGCACCAGCCAGAAGCCGCAGATGGTGAAGGCGAGGTGGTGCGCCGAGAACCCGTCGGCCATGCGGTAGCGCTGCAGCCACGGGCCGACCGACAGCTCGGCGATGATGGTGTCGATGGTTCCGTTGGTCAGCGCGTCGTCCTTCGAGAGGAACCGGAGCGGCATCGCCTGCAGCAGTGACGCGTCGACATCGGGGGCTGCCGGCCGGGTGACGAGCGTGTGCCGTGTCGGGTCGACGCCGGTCTGGCCGATGAGCGCTGCGATGCGGCTCGCCTGCTCACGGAAGAAGGTCTCGAGCGCCGGCCGGTTCCCACGCGAGAGCGCCGCCATGCGGTCGGCCGCCGCCCAGCACATCAGCGTCGAGAAGGTCTGCGGCGTCCACTCCGTGCGCAGCTCCCAGATGCCGGCGTCGGGCGTACCCGCGAGGGCCACGGCACGACGGGCGAGGCGCTCGAGCAGGTCGAAGGTGGCGGGGGTCTGCTGGTCCTTGAAGCGCGCGTCGAGGAAGAGGGGCGCCATGGCGAGCACGAGCTCTCCGTACACGTCGTGCTGCTGATGCAGCGCCGCGCCGTTGCCGATGCGCACCGGGCCTTCACCGCGAAAACCGCGCCAGTGGGGCAGGGTGTGCTCGGTGAGGTCGGTGCCGCCGTCGAGCCGGTAGACGGGCTGCAGCTCGAGGTCTTTCGCGCCGGCGACGACCGAGACCAGAAACGAGAGGAACTGCTCGCGCTCCTCGAAGTGCCCGAGCAGGCGGAAGGCGTCGAGCGCGTAGTACGCGTCGCGCAGCCAGCAGTAGCGGTAGTCCCACGTGCGGCCCGTGCCGGGCGCTTCGGGCAACGAGGTGGTGAGCGCGGCGACGATGGCGCCCGTGTCTTCGGCGCAGTGCAGCTTGAGCGTCAGCGCCGACCGAATGACCTGCTCCTGCCACCACGGCGGCACGTCGCAGCGTTTGACCCACGTGCGCCAGTACCGCTCGGTCTCGGAGCGAAAGCGGTCGCACAGCGGCTCGAGCGCCTCTTCGACGGGAGCGCCCCACGCGAGCACGAAGTGCTTCTTCGTGGTGAGGGCGAAGGGCTGGCCCGAGAGCCACGAGAGCGAGGCGTCGGTGGTGAGCCGCAGCGGCGCGTCGTAGCCCTGCCACTGCACGTGGTGCGAGCCGTTGATGGCCGAGGGCGCCTGCTTCGACCAGCCCAGCACCGGCTTCACCTCGACCTTGATGCGCGGGGTGCCCGAGAGCGGCTCGACGATGCGGTACAGCTGTGTCGGTCTGAAGGAGCGGCCGTTCAGATCGAAGCGGGGGAAGAAGTCGATGACGCGAAAGCTGCCGTCGGGCTCGTCGAAGCGCGTCTCGAGCACGTTGGTGTTGTCGAGGTAGCGCTGGGTGCCGGCGGCGCCAGACGCGGGGCCGATGAGAAAGTGCCCGCCGTCGGGGTCGAGCAGCGCGCCGAACACCGGCTCGGCGTCGAAGCGGGGCAGACAGCACCAGACGACCGCGCCCGACGAGTCGACGTGCGCAGCGGCCTGGCAGTTTCCGATGAGGCCGAGGTTCGAGAGTGAGTCGACGTTCATGTTGGTTTGATATCAAAGCGTGCGCCTCTACACTTCTTCTGATGACACAAGATTGTCGCCACGTGCCCCAGGCCGAAGACCTCTCGAGGGGCGCCAGGTGAGCGGAACGCCCCTCGACGAGCTCGACGAAGACGGCAAGGCGCTCAATCGCTCGTGGGCCATGGTGCTGCGCCTGTCGGCCAGCATCGCGGTCGTGTCGGGGGTGGTGTGGGTGGCCGTCTCGTCGCTGCGCGAGCTGGTGCACCGCTCCATCGAGGGGTTGTTTCTGCTCAGCACGACGCCCGGCTGGCTCGGCGTCGCGTCGGTGTTGGCGCTCATGGGCGCGGCGGCGGCGCTGCGTGGAGGCCTCATGCGCCGTCAGGCCTGGCGCCATGCCGTGGGCGACGGCGTCTCGATCGCTCGCGACCGCGCACACCAGGTCACGCTCGACGAGCCGTGGCGGCAATCGCTCGGCATCGCGGGCCGCAAGTTCGTCGCGACGCTGCTCACGCTCGGCGGTGGTGGCAGCGGTGGGCTCGAGGCGCCCGTGGTGCTCATCGGCGAGAGCCTGGGCGCCACGCTCGCGAGAATGGCGCGGGTCGACGAGCGGGCGGCGCTCCGGCTCGCGCAGCTGTGCGGAATCTCGGCGGCGGTCAGCACGCTGCTGGGGGCACCCTTCACGGCCGCGCTCTTCACGCTCGAGCTCGTGCATGGCGACCGCATCGTCTACCGCAAACTGGCCTACGCCCTGTGGGCGGCCGTCATTCCGTACTGGCTCAACACGACGCTCAACGGCTACCGGCCGCTCTTCACCGCGCCCATTCACTCGCCCGTGTACTCGCTGCCCGAGTACGGCGCCGCTGCGCTCGTCGCGATTTCGATCTCGGTGCCACTCGCGCTCGGGTTCGGTGGCGTCATGCGGTGGTCGCGGCACCTCGTCTCGCGCGTGCAGCCAGCGTGGCATGCCCTGATGACGATGCTCCTGGTCGGGGTGCTCGGGTTGACGCTTCAGCACGTCGCGGGCATCGAGCTGCGGCACGTGCTCGGCGCCGGAGAAGAGCCGCTCCGGCTGGTGCTGCAGAACGACGCGAGGCTGGCGGTGTGGTGGGTGGTGTTGCTGTTGCTCGTGACGAAGACGACGACGCTGGGGCTCACGCTCGGCGGCGGCGGGTCGGCGGGCCTGCTCTTCCCCTCGATGTTCCTCGGCGGCCTCTCGGGCGCGTTCGTCGCGCAGGTCGTGACGCTGTCGGGGCTCGCCACGCTCGACCCCGCCCTCTTCGCCGTCGTGGGCATCGCGTCGTCGCTCACCGCCGTCGTGGGCGTCCCCATTGCCGCCATCGCGCTCGTCTTCGAGGTCTTCGGGAAGGCCTATGGCCCGCCGACGATTCTGGCGTGCGGGCTCACCTTCATCGTCACGGTGCGCTTTCGACACTGGGCGCGTGAAGAGGGGCCGCTGCGCGCGCGGGCGCGGGTCTCACGCTTCGTCGGCCGGCTCGGCCTCGGCGCTCCGCCCTCCGACTCAGGGGGACGATGACTTCGCGAGCGTCGGCAGCGTCGGGGTCTCGAACTCGGGCGTCGGGGCGCGGAGCACGATGCCCGGCACGATGGTGTTGACGACGGTGAAGACCAGCAGGGCGCCGAACAGCCGGGGCTCGAGCGCGAACTGCTCGAGCAGGATCTCGCCGATGACGATGGAGAAGACGAGGGTCGGCAGCACCGCGGTGCCGATGCGCGCGCCGGTGCGCCACGACTCGCCGAGCGCGAGCTTGCGATGGAGCGCCACGCGCGCCACCCGCGCTGGCAGCACCACGACCAGCAACACGAGCCCGATGCCGAGGGCCTCGAGCGAGAAGAACTGCGCGGTGACGTGCAGCCCCGCCTTGAAGAAGTAGAAGGGAATGAAGAACGAGGCGAAGAGCTCGACGGCCCCGAGCAGGCGCTCCGAACTCAGCGCAGGCAGCTCACGCCGCAGGCGCACCGCGGTGACGCCGACCACGAAAGCGCCGACCAGGTAGTACACGCCGAGCTCGCGGGTGATGAACGCGCAGAGCAGGGCCACGATGACGAGAAACGAGAACTCGGTGTTGGGCGCGAACGGCACGATGACCTTCGCGAACACCTTGAAGACCCAGGGGAGCACCGCCACCAGCGC
Source organism: Archangiaceae bacterium (assembly GCA_016879935.1). Classification (GTDB taxonomy): domain Bacteria; phylum Myxococcota; class Myxococcia; order Myxococcales; family Myxococcaceae; genus Xiheimicrobium. The sequence goes on from JAACJQ010000135.1 coordinate 8,644, forward strand.
GAAGAGCACGCCAGCCGAGACCGCGAGCCTGCCCGTGTCCTGGCTCTGAACCGTGACGAACAGCACGCCCAGGGCGACCAGCTCCGACGCGATGGCCTTCGACTTGACCCAGAACCGCTCCTCGGGCGTCAGCCCGAAACCGCCGAGCGAGTCGAGGATGAACCCCGTCGACGGGGTGAAGAGGGCGAGCGCGTAGAGCAGGGCGGCGCGTGGCTCGAGCCCGAACGCGACCCCCATCGCGACGGTGCCGGCCGACAGCATCAAGAGCTGCACGGCGACGTGTTGAAAGAGCACGCCCGCGCCCTTCCGAAGCTCGAGGAAGTCGACCTCGAGCCCCGCGAACAGGAACATCGCCACGATGCCGAAGGTCGCGAGCAACGGAACCGTCGTGTCGCCGTGAAACCAGTGCACCGTGGCAGTCGCCGCCGCTCCCAACGCGAGGCAGGTGATGGCGCTGGGCAGCCGAAGACGTTGCAGCACCCGCGGCACGACGAAGAGCGCCACCACCAACAGGGCGTAGCGCAGCTCTGGCGAGAGGTTCTCCATGCGGTTGTCCGAGCCCATGTCTCCGCGGTCTCGTGAATGCTTTGATATCAACATAAATTGCGGGTAGGGAGCAGAAATGCGGATCATCGTGGTCTCGAACCGGCTGCCCATCACCGTGCGTCAGGGGTCGGCCGGCCTGACGGTCGAGCGGAGCAGCGGCGGTCTGGCGACGGGCCTCAAGAGCGTTCACGAGCAGCAGGGCGGCCTGTGGGTGGGCTGGCCGGGCTTCGCGGGCCCGCCGGCGACCGAGCATCAGGAGTCGCTCCACGCCCGGTACGCCGAGCTCGCAGTGGTGCCCGTCACCTTGTCGGCCGAAGAGGTCGAGCAGTTCTACGAGTCGACCTGCAACGGCGTCATCTGGCCGCTGTTCCACGGTTTCCCCGCGCAGCTGCCGCTCGAGATTCCCGACTTCGCGGCCTACGAGAGCGTCAACCGTCGCTTCGCCGAAGCAGTCATCGAGGTGTGGCGGCCTGGCGACGTCATCTGGGTGCACGACTACCAGTTGATGCGGGTGCCGCGCCTGCTGCGCCAGTCGCTCCCGGGCGCGAAGATCGGCTTCTTCCTGCACATTCCCTTTCCCGACTCCGACACGTTCAGAATCATGCCGTCGCGGGAGGCGCTGCTCGACGGCGTGCTGGCGGCCGATCTCATCGGCTTTCACACCGCGGCGTACGCTCGACATTTCGCCTCGGCGGCGCTGCATGTGCTGGGCGCAGAGGCCGGTGTCGAAGGCGTCACCTTCGATGGGCACCGCTCGACGCTGGGCGTTTTCCCGATGGGCGTCGACGCGAGCGCTTTCGAGGCGATGTCGAAGTCGTCGCAGGTCGACGCGCACGTGGCCACCTTCTCGCCAGACCGCAACGTTCGCCTGCTCGTCGGCATCGACCGGCTCGACTACACGAAGGGCATTCCGCGCCGGTTGCTGGCGTACGAGCGCTTGCTCCACGAACACCCCGAGCTGCGAGGCAGGGTTCGGCTCGTGCAGGTCGCGGTGCCGTCGCGCACGCAGGTCGACGCGTACGCCGAGTTCCGCAACACCGTCGACTCGCTGGTGGGGCGCATCAACGGCCGCTTCGGTACACCCAGCTGGGCTCCGGTTCACTACATCTACCGCAACCTGTCGGAGCCCGAGGTCGTCGCCCTCTACCGCGCCGCCGACGTGATGGTGGTGACGCCGATTCGTGACGGCATGAACCTGGTCGCGAAGGAGTTCGTCGCCTCCCGCCCCGACGGCAAAGCGGTGCTCGTGTTGAGCGAGTTCGCAGGTGCCGCAGCCGAACTCGCCGAAGCCGTTCACGTGAACCCGTATGACGTCGACGGCCTGGCGAGGGCGTTGTTCCGCGCGCTCGAGATGGGCGACGAAGAGCGTGTCACCCGTATGACGACGCTGCGGCACCGGGTGATGACGTACGACGTGGCCTGGTGGGCCAACACCTTCCTCTCGCGGCTGACCGCCGTCGCGCAGGCCGTGCCGCTCTCGCTGGCGACGACGCCGAAGAAGGCTCGAGACCTCACGCTCGCGGCGCTCATCGAGGCGAAGTCGCTCGTGCTGCTGCTCGACTACGACGGCACCTTGGTGCCCATCACCTCGTTGCCCGACCTCGCCAGGCCTGACGGGCAACTGCTGCAGCTGCTCGGCGGGCTCGCGGGCAGACCGAACACCGAGGTGCACGTCGTCAGCGGGCGGTCGCGCGACTCGCTCGACCGTTTTCTGGGTCACCTGCCCATCGCGCTCCACGCCGAGCACGGGTTCTGGGCGCGCCCACGGGGAGGGGAGTGGCTGAGCCGCCACCGCATGGACGATGGCTGGCGCCCGAAGGCGCTCGAGGTGCTCGAAGACTTCGCGGCGCGTACGCCAGGCTCGCTCGTCGAAGAGAAGCGCTCGGGGCTGGCGTTCCACTATCGAATGGCAGATCGCGAGTACGGCCCACGCCAGGCCAACGAGCTGAAGCTGCACCTCGCGTCGATGTTCTCGAATGCGCCCATCGAGGTGCTGGCGGGCGACAAGGTGGTCGAGCTGCGCCCCCACGACGCGCACAAAGGGCAGGTGGTTCGCGAGGTGCTCACCCACGCCCCGGCAGGAGCGCTGGTCGCGGCGTTCGGCGACGACCGCACCGACGAAGACCTCTTCCGGGCGCTCCCGGTCGGCGCGGTCGCCATTCACGTGGGCAGCGGGCCCAGCGTCGCGCCCGTGAGACTCGCCGGAGTTCGCGACGTCCGACTCCTGCTCGAGGGCCTGCTCCAGGGCCAGGTGGGCTGAACGCCCCAGTCTTCGCGCAAGTGAACTTCGACGAGTCCACGCTACGCTCCAGCGCCGTGCCTCCAGATACCGACGTTTCGTTGTCCCGAGGAGACGCCCTCGACATGCTCGCCGAGGTCTGGGCGCTCAACCACGCCATCGAGCGCGCCTCGACACGCATGGAGGCTCGCCTCGGGGTGACGGCGCAGCAGCGCCTGCTCATTCGCCTCGTCGGCCGGCACGGCTCTCTCACGGCCGGCGCGCTCGCGGCGTTGTTGTGCGTCGACGCGTCCACCGTGTCGACGTCGGTGAAGCGGCTCGAGAAGCGCAAGATGGTGCGGCGCCGCAAGGACCCGGCCGACGGGCGCAGGACGGTCATCGAGCTGCTGCCCGCAGGAAAAGCGGTCGACCGAAAGGAGCAGGCTTCGGTCGAAGCAGCGCTCGAAGCACAGCTCGACGCGACACCGCTGGCTCGCGTCACTGCGGTTCGCCAGTTCCTGCGAGAGCTCTGCGGCCGCGTCGACCGCGTCGCCGAGTGAGTCACTGGGCGAACGTCAGGTACGTCATGCACATCTCATCGAAGCTGCTCTCGCCCCAGGCCACCGCGCGCGGCGTCTGCTGCACGCCCGCGATGAAGGGCTGGTTCGCCTGGCCGTTGTCGTAGACGCACGTGATGCGCAGCTTGTCGCCTTGCACGAGCGTGACCGGCGTCTTCAGCGTGTAGTCGCGCTGCCAGTTGAAGTCCCACCGCGGGTTGTCGAGCACGCACGTCGTCGAGCCATCGGCCTTCACCACCTCGAGCTTCACCTGCGTCGCGAGCTGGTGCGCGTGGCCCATAGCTCGGAAGATGGTCGCATTGCGGAACGAGGCCGGCACGGGCACTTCGGTCACCTGAACGGAGTTCGTGTCACCCGCCGCGATGGCGAGGTTCGGCTTGAGCATGGGCAGAATCTGACCCTTGCGCAGCGTGTTCATGGGCACCGTCTCGAGCGCGAGCTTCGTCTCGTCGAATGGTGACACGGCCGGGTCGGCGAGCGCGTTGAGGTTGTAGTGGAGCTGCATGACGAGCCTGCTGCCCGCGGGCAGCACGAGCGCGGTGTCTGCCGGCATTCGAGACGGGTACTGGCCCGGCACCCAGCCGGCGATCTGGTTGCGAACCGCTCCGGTGATGCCGACGCCGCCGGTCTGACACGCGTAGCCAGGCTTCGGGTCTTGCGCGTCGAGCGCCTCGAGCTGGCTGACCTGGTCGGGCGTGACGACGTAGGCGAGCACGTGATGCACGACGGCGAGGTTGCCGGGAATCACCTCGTAGCCCTTCACCATCACGTCGGCGGTGTTGGCCGGGTTCAGCACGAAGCACTGGTAGTTGTCGGTGTCGTTCATCTTGCGCACGTCGAAGCGCGCACCGATGGAGAGCTCGATGTCGTGACGCACCACCGGCAGCTGCGGCGTCGGCGCGTGACGGGCCTCGGCCGGGTCTCCCATCGGGGAGCCCTCGTCGACCCACGTCTTGAAGAGCGTCTTCTCGGCGTCGGTCAGCCGTGGGTCGTCGACGTACGAGTTGCACGAGGGGGCCGCGAAGAACGGCGGCATGCGGTTGGAGGCGATGGCGCTCCACAACGTCGGCCCGAGGGCGGCGACCTGCTCGGGCGTATCGAGCACCAGCGGCGCGACGCCACCGGCGGTGTGGCACGAGCGGCACGAACGTTCGACGAGCGGCTGAACGTCACGCAGGTACGAGGTGGTCTTCGGTGTCTCGGGGGCCGGAGGAGAAGAGGCAGCGGGCCCGCAGGCGAGCGTCAGAACGCAGACGAGAGAGACGAGGCAGAGGCGCATGCCCTGCCAACCCGGTACCGGGAAAGAAGTTGCGGTCGGTCAATCGCGCGCAGCGACGGAGCCACTGGCGAGCGCCTGCACCGCGAGCTCGACGAAGTCGGTCTCGGTGACCAGGCCGACCAGCTTGCCGCCTTCATCGACCACGGGCAGGCAGCTGATCTTGTGGTGTTTGAGGCGCCGGGCGGCGTCGGAGGCCGGCTCGTTGTCTCGCGCCGTCACCACCTGCGGCGTCATCACGTCCGAGACGGAGCTGGTGACGTTGCCCTGCGCGAGCGCACGCATGACGTCGAAGCTCGAGAGCACGCCCACCACCCCACCGCCGCCATCGACGACGGGCAGGTGATTGATGTGTGCGAGCCGCATCTCGTTCGCCGCCTGCTGCAACGGCGCCTGCGCGGTGATGGTCAACACGTCGACTGACATCAGCTCGGAGACGACCATCGTGCGAGACCTCCTCGAGGGGCGCGCGGACCCTAACCGCAGACCTGTCGTTCGACGACCGTCATCGGCGGCGACGCCACCCGAACAGCAGGGTCGAACCCATCGCACCCATCAGCGCGCTGGCGAAGAAGGCCGCACCCGGGCTCACCTGCTCCCACAGCACACCAAAGCCGAGACCTGCGGGAATAGCGGCGGCGCCCTTGAGGCCGTTGAGCACGCCGAACGTCCGGCCCTTCGACTCGGACGAGGCGAGCGCACCCACCAGCGCCTTCTGCACGGGCTCGGCGATGCCCTGCCACGCTCCGGCGACGGCGGCGATGAGCCACACGTGCCACGACTGCGTCGACAGGCCGTAGCCCAGCATCACCACCACGAAGAGCGCCCAGGCCACCTGCAGCAGCTTCGCCCGGTCGAGCCGGTCGCCCAGTCGGCCCCCGAGCCACGCCCACGTCATCTTCGAGACGTGCAACAGCGTCCACCACACGGGCACGAGGGCGGCCGGCGTTCCCAGGGCCGCGGCGCGCAGCAGCACGAAGCCGTCGGTGGCGACGCCGAGCGAGAAGACGGTGATGGGCACGAGCAAGCTGCGGAGCTCGGGTGACAGCGGGCTCGTCCGGGCGCTCTTCGAGGCGACGCTGGCTGGGGTCTCGCGAATGAAGAAGAGGCTCGCGACCGAGAGCAGCCCCGGCACGAGCGCGACGAGGAACACCATGCGCAGCTCGACGCCGAAGGCGAGCAGCCCGGCGCCCAGGAGCGGGCCGACGACGGCGCCCGCGTGGTCCATCGCCTGGTGGAAGCCGAAGGCGCGCGCCGACTGTGACGGGTCGACGGCCTGCGCGAGCAGGGTGTCGCGGGGAGACGTTCGAATGCCCTTGCCGACGCGATCGACGATGCGCAGCGAGAAGACGTGCCACGGCGCAGAGGCGATCATCAGCACCGGCCGCGTGAGAGACGAGAGCGAGTACCCGAAGAGCACGATGCCGCGCTTCGTCGGCAGCCGGTCAGACCACGCGCCGCTCAGGTACTTCAAGAGCGCGGCGGTGGCGTCGGCGAAGCCCTCGAGCAGCCCGAGAAACGCGGGCCCGGCGCCGATGGCCGGCAGCAGCAGGGGCATGACCGAGAAGACCAGCTCGCTGCCGACGTCGGTGAAGAAACTCGTCGCGGCCAGCGCCAGCACCGTGCGTGGCAAGGCTGCCGCTGGCTTCGGGTCACTCACGCGTCGCGCTTCTTGTCCTTCTTCTTCTTCTTCTTGTCCTTCTTCTCCTGGTCTTCGTCGCCGTCGCGCACGTCGTCCTGGTCTTCTTCGTCTTCGTCGTGCTCGTGCGTGTGGTCGAAGTCGGGCTCTGACACCGCCACGTCGCGGAGCATCTTGCGCACCTCGAGCCCGTGCATCTCCTCCTGGGCGATCTGCGTGCGGGCGAACTCCTCGAGGTAGACGCTGCGGTCTTCGACGACGTCGAGGAACTCGCAGTACAGGTCGAGCGCGTCACGCTCGTGCGACAGCGACTCCTCGAGAATGTCCTTCACCGAGTGTTTGTACGACTCGGGAATCGACGCGATGGTGAGGGTGGGGTGCCCGCCGAGGCCCGTGAGAATCTCTCCGGCCTGCTGCGCGTGCAGCAGCGACTCGCTCGCCTGCGCCTTCATGAACGCGACGATGGGAATGCGGTTCGGGCCCGCGACCATCAGCGAGTAGTGGGTGTACCGAACGACTCCTGCCAGCTCGAACTCCATGATTCGCGACAGCAGCTTCTGGGCCTTCTTCACGTTCAGGTCACGCATCGGCATGCAGTCTCCTCACGGGTGTTTGGGCTGATCAGCGGGGCGCGGTGTACCACCAAGGTTCGCTGACACCGCGAGCGATTCGGACTGTGTGTGTCGGCCCCGGTACCTTTTCGCCATGAGGAGTTGACGCGGCGTGCCGGGACCGTATCAATTGAGCCTTTCTGGCCGCTCGCTCCGAACCCTCGCTCTGGACCTCCCGATGACCTCCATTCTCCGCTTCGCGCTCGTGCTGAGCGTCGGTGCCGCATTGGCCGGCTGCCCCGGTTGTCCCCGACCCACGAACACGCGCACGTATGGCGAGCCCGTGCTGCTCATCGAGACCGACGGCGTGAACGTCGAGACGACCGAGGTCGACTTCGGCACCGTGCCGATGACGAAGAAGGTGAACCGCACCGTCACCGTTCGCAACGTCGGCCGTGGCCCGCTGCAGCTCGACGGCTTCGTGAAGGACGGCGAAGGCGACGCGATTCAGATTGGCATGCTCGTCTCCGAGCCAAACCCCGTCTTCGGCATCGACTTCACGCCCGTCGAGATCCCGGTCGGTGAGTCGGCCGAGCTGAGCTTCTTCTTCCAGCCGCCCGACGACCGCACGCAGGTGACCGTCCCGCACCAGGTGAAGCTCAAGCTGACGCTGCCCACGGCCGACCCTGCTGCGGCGCCGACGTTCCTGACGCTCAAGGGCACCGCGTTGCGTGGCGAGTGTGAGTTTCCCGCGCGCATCGACTTCGGCGCGGTGGCGCGTGGTGACTCGTTCAGCGTGGTGCAGCCGCTGAAGAACCGCCGCATGGTCGAATCGTTCCCCCGCGTCGACGACGTCGTCTCGGCCGACATGGTGTTCGCGCTCTCGCCCGACTCGCCGCGCGGAGAGTTCACCCTCGCCCCCAACCGCGAGAAGAACGTCACCCTCATCTTCACGCCCACCGAGGTGCGCGACTACTTCGGCACCATCAAGGTGCTGCCTGCCGACGGCTGCCCCGAAGTGAACGTTCGCCTCGTCGGCTCGGGCGTCGACAACGTGCTGTCGTGGGCGCCCACCACGCTCGACTTTGGCTACGTGCAGCCGGGCCTCACGGTGACGGGCGACGTGACGTTCTCGAACCAGAGCTTCCGCCCGGTCGAGCTCACCGGCCTCACCACGCGTGAAGGTGCGAACCCGAGCAACATCTACAAGGTCGCCGCCGCCAACATGGGCGACCTCACCAAGCTGACGATTCCCGCAGCGACGCGCGACGCGGCGACCAACGCCATCGTCGCAGGCACGGCCAAGGCGACGATGAGCTTCCGGCCCGCAGTGCTGGGCCCGAGGCAGGGCACGTTCACGGGCAGCACCAATGCCCGCAACCAGCCGAGCTTCACGGTCGCCCTGCGCGGCTTCGGTGGTGGCCCCGACATCGACGTGCTCCCCGCGAACACGCTCAACTTCGGCCGCATCGCGTACTTCTCGGGCTCGAGCGCCTCGGCCACCCGCCGCGTCACCGTGCGCAACGTCGGCACCCGGCCCACGCCGCCCGACCCGCGCGCGAACCTGAAGCTGGGCGCCATGGGCGCAGGCCGCCCGTACTGGAGCGTCACCGCGAAGAACGCCGAGTCGAGCCTGTCGGAGATCTGCGTCGGCCGCTTCGACGCCATGACCAACACCTGCACCGACGACCTGCCGACGACGGGCGCGGGCTCGTACAACCCCGCGGTCGGCCTCGAGGCCTCGGGCGCTGCCGCGACCCTCGACATTCCCATTCGTATTCAGCCGGCCAACACGATGGTGGGCGCGAGCGGCAACAAGGAGTGGGAAGTCACCTTCTTCTCGAACGACCCCGACGAGCCAGAGGTGCGGCTCACCGTCACTGCGCGCCCCGTCACGCTGCCCCCCTGCCAGTACACGGTCACGCCGGTCAGCTTGAACTTCGGTGTCGTCACTCCGCCCGCGACGAAGGACCTCACGTTCCAGGTCTGCAACGTGGCGCCCGCGACCGCGACGAACGACGTCTGCCTCATCACCAACATGGATCTCGGGGCTGGCTCCGACTCGATGTTCTCGCTGCCCGCAGGCTCGTTGATGGAGAGCGAGCTGCAGCCCCAGCAGTGTCTGACGGTGCAGACGCGCGCGTGGCCGCAGGGCGCATTGCCGGCGACACCCACGACGGTCAACGGCACCGTCACCTTCACCATCTCTGACCCGACGCCGGGCCGCTCGCAGCCCTCGGTGCAGCTCACCGCGACGCTCGCGCCGAGCTGCCTCGTCATCTCTCCCAACACGCTCGACTTCGGCACCGTGCAGCAGGGCTGCAACTCGCCCGATCGCACCTTCACCGTCTACAACGCGTGCCCGCAGCAGGTTCGCTGGGTCGGGGCCGATCTCATCTCGTCGGGTGACACCGCGATGCCGATGACGACGAACTGCCCCGGGAGCACCGCCTGCAAGGAGTTCAACGTCGTCGCGCAGCCCGCCGTCTCGGCCTTGCCGACCTGCACCGTCGGCGGCAGCTCGGGCCCGTGCCTCAATCAGGGCGGCACGCCGTTGTCGTTCCAGATCAAGTACCGGCCGGTGAACATCGGCACCGACTCGGGCGCGTACCGCATTCAGGTCGTCCAGGGTGGGCAGCAGGTCGACTACGTCGTCACCCTCACGGGCCGCGGCGACACGATGGGTCAGAACACCGACACCTTCCGCCAGGACGCGCGCCCGAAGGCCGACATCCTCCTCGTCATCGACAACTCGTGCTCCATGTCGGACGAGCAGATGGCGCTCGGCGCGAACTTCGCCAACTTCATCAAGTACGCGACGACGAGCCAGGTCGACTTCCAGATCGGTGTCACCACCACCGACGCCGATGACGACGCCATGTGCCCGAACTGCAACACGGGCGATCTCTGCCGAGTCGGCGGTGTCGGCACGGGCTTCCCCTCGACCTGCACGATGGGCACGGGTGAGCGCATCATCACGCCGTCGACGCCGATGATCGAAGACGCGTTCAACACGCTCGTGCGCCTCGGCACCAACGGCTCGGGCACCGAGACCTGCGTCGTGCCGGCCGTGCGCGCGCTGACGGCGCCGAAGATCACCGACCCCGCGAAGAACGCCGGCTTCATTCGGCCCGACGCCGTGCTCGCGGTCGTCTGCGTCACCGACGCGCTCGAGCAGGCCAACCAGCCCATCAGCTTCTATTTGAACCAGCTGCTCAACATCAAAGGCGTGCAGCGCCCGAACCTGTTCTCGTACAACGTCATCGGCCCCTTCTCGAACCTCGGCGCGAACTGCTCCACCGAAGGCATCGACGACGGCCGCCACATGGCGCTCGTGACGGGTAGCAACGGTCTGCGCGAAGAGATCTGCACCCCGAACTGGGCGACCGCGCTCGAGAACATTGGCAAGGGCGCCTTCGGCTTCCGCACCACCTTCTTCCTCAACGGCGTGCCGGCGGCGGGCAACCAGGTCGAGGTCGCCATCGACGGTCAGATGCTGCCGCAGACCGACGCCCGTGGCGCGCGCGTGTGGCGCTACGACTCGGCCATCAACGCGGTGGTGTTCGAGCCCCTCTACGTTCCCGAGCCTGGCAAGACGCTCACCGTCAGCTACCGCGTCGCCTGCCTCTGAGCAGCGTCACAGCAGGCTGCCGCGCAGCACCACCTGCGCGACGCTGAAGTAGATGACGAGCCCGGAGACGTCGACGAGGGTCGCGACGAAGGGCGCCGACGCGCTGGCAGGGTCGAAGCCAGCGCGGCGGATGAGGAAGGGCAGCATCGAGCCCGCGAGCGTTCCCCAGGTGACGATGCCGATGAGGCTGAGCGCGACGGTCGCTGCCACTGCGACCGCGTGCTCGCCATAGGAGTGGAAGGCGCGCTCCCAGACGAGAATTCGCACGAGCCCGAGCGCGGCGAGGATCAGCCCAAGCGAGAGGCCGGCCACCACCTCGCGACGCATGATTCGCCACCAGTCGCCCAGCTTCACCTCGCCCAGCGCCATCGCACGAATGATGAGCGTCGTGGCCTGGCTGCCGCTGTTGCCACCGCTCGAGATGATGAGGGGTACGAAGAGCGCCAGCACCACCGCCTTGGCGATCTCGTCTTCGAAGCGGCTCATCGCGCTGGCCGTGAGCAGCTCGCCGAGGAACAGCGCCGACAGCCAGCCCGCCCGCTTGCGCACCATCTCGAGCATTGGCGTCTGCAGGTAGGGCGTGTCGAGTGACTCCATACCGCCGAGCTTCTGGATGTCTTCGGTCGCTTCGCGCTGCACGACGTCGACGATGTCATCGACCGTCACGATGCCCTTCATGTGGCCGAGCTCATCGACGACTGGAATCGCGTTGAGGTCGTGCTCGGCCATCACCTGAGCCACCGACTCCTGATCCATCGAGTCGCGCACCGAGACCACGTCGGTGTGCATCACCTCGCTCAGCGGCTTCTCTCCGGCAGCGGCGAAGAGGTCGCGGAACGAGACGACGCCCTCGAGCCGCTGCTCCGGGTCGAGCACGTACGCGTAATAGATGGTCTCGAGGTGCTCCTTCGCCTGGCGTTGCAGGTAGCGAATGGCCTCGTTCACGCTCATCTCGGGTCGCACCCTCGCGAAGCGCGGGCTCATCAAGCCGCCAGCCGCGTCTTCGGCGTAGGCCAGCAGGGCCGTCACCTCGAGGCGCGTCGTCTCGTCGAGCAACCCCAGCACGGCGCTGCGCTCGGTCGGCGACACCAGCTGCACCACGTCAGCTGCGTCGTCGGGCGCCAGCAGGCGAACCCACAACCGGCGCTCGCCCTCTTCCATCGCGAGCAACAGCACCGCCTGGTCTGCCGCCGACAGCTCGAGGAAGAAGTCGTCGGAGTCTGCGCGCCCCATGTGCTGAAAGGCCTCGACGCGCTCGGGTTGAGACAGAATCGGCCAGCAGTCTCGCAGCTCGTCCGAGGTGAGGCGTTCCATGCTGGCAGTGTGTCGAGGCACAGCCGCGAGTGCTCGCTGAAGTTTCGGGCAGGGGACGAGCGCCCCGTTCGATTTGCGGTGGCGCGGGTTCGGCCTGAGACTGCCAGCGTGTCGAAGCGGCTCTTCTGGTGGTCGGTCATCGCGTTCGTGTCGTGCGCCACGCCGCTCGGTCAGGGCTCGTGCCCCGCACCGCCCGGAGGCAACTGTGAGCCGCGCAAACAGAACTGCCCGCAGGGCTACTACTGCCCACTCACCGAGGTGTGCACGCGCACCTGCGAGCAGGCCAGTGATTGCTGGCTGAGGGTCGAGACTGGCTGTCGAAGCGACGCCGTGCCCTTCATGCGGCTCCCCGATGGGGGCACGTACACGGAGCAGCAGGACGAGGGCTACTGCCCGGAGTCGCGCCGCATGGTGTGCCTCGACGGCTACTGCCAGCGAGACGAGTGCGCACTGCTCGATGGAGGGTGCGACTACGACCTGTTCGGTCCGTCGCCGTTCAAGGGAAACCGCAGCGTGGGGCCGGCGCAATGAGGGCGCTCGTGTTGCTGGTGGTGCTGGCCTTTTCGGCGTGCCCGAACGCGCCGACGGGTACCCGGTGCGCGCAGCACTCCGACTGTCGCTCGCTGCCCGAGGGCTACTGCTCGCGCGCCGAGGTGTGCACGCGCGTCTGTGATGCCGCGCCGTGTCCTGACGGGTACCGGTGCTCGACGGAAGGGGCTCGGCGTGTGTGCGTCGGGGCCTGCGAGAGCGACATGAACTGCTTCGAAGGGTTCGTCTGTCAGGAGGGCTCGGACGGCAAGGTGTGCCGACTCGCGAAGCCGCTCGAGCAACTCCCGGCGCAGTGACGCAGCTCGGAGCACGCCCGCTCAAGGCGAGCGTGGCTTCCCGTGAGTCCATCGATGGTCGTTGAAGTCGTGCTCGTCGAGTTGGGCGACGAACCCGAATCGGGGAATTCGTGCTCGCCGAGTTGGCCGACGGACCCGAATCGGACCACCCGGGCGGTGGTTGAAGTCGTGCTCGCCGAGCTTGGGCGACGAACCCGAATCGGACCACCTGGGCGGTGGTTGAAGTCGTGCTCGCCGAGGTTGGGCGTCGAACCCGAATCAGCCCACCTGGGCGGTGGTTGAAGTCGTGCTCGCCGAGCTGAGGGACGAACCCCAATCGGACCACCTGGGCGGTGTTTGATCGTGCTCGCCGAGTTGGGCGACGAACCCGAATCGGACAACCACACGAGTGGGCCGCGACATCGACGGGTGCAGCGGCGTGCGCTGGCCGTTGTCCGCACGTCGATGGCCGAGCTCTGGATTGGCTCCGTCGCGAACGACCCCGACGAGCACGAATCACCGAAGTCGCCGCCGCAATCGCGGCCGACGTGGGACCGCACCCGCGGCGCCGCCGAAGAAGCCCTTTGGGGAAGCGGCTGCTCGGCGACTGAGGCTGAAACGAAAACGGGCGCTCCGAGAAGGAGCGCCCGCTCGACTGCCGACTTCAGCGCGCGAGCCTCAGAAGCAGGTCGTGGCGTAGTCGATGGTCAACGTCTGGCCCGGCTGCGGCGTGGCGTTGGGGTTGAACTTGATGCTGTTGGAAGCCGCGTCGTACATGTACGTCGACGGCGGCGCAGGCTGCCCGTTGATGAGCACGTTGACGGAGTTGCCGCTCGTCGTGTCAGGCGTGTTGGTGAGGAAGAACTGCGTGCGGAAGCCGAACGCCGTGCGACCGAGGCCCTGCAGCGCCGCCGCCCAGTTGGTGTTGCAGATCTCTTCCTTCACGCCGCCGGTGCGGGTGACGAGCGAGTTGTACCGCATGGCCGAACCGATGCCGTCGTAGATGCAGCCCGAGGGCGACGAGGACAGGAACGGGCCGATCACCGAGAAGCTGAAGTTCGACAGGCGGCTGAAGCCCTTCACGTTGATGAGCAGGTTCTCGTAGTAGCTGGGCGGCTGGTTCGACTGGTCCTCTGCGTCCGAGACCACGACGATCGCCAGGTTGGCGTCGGGGCGCACGAAGCCGACGTTCGCTCCGGCGATGTTCGGCGAAGTGAGCGCGAGCGTCGCCGACTGCAGCGGCTGTTCGGTCGCGCTGCCCGAGGTGCCGACCCGCACCAGGTTCGAGAAGTGCGTCTGAACCGACGGCGTCGTGTTCGTGAGGAACTTGCCGCCCGCCGAGGTGGTGCGCAGCACCCCGTTGAGGCCGACGTCGGTCGTCACGACGCCAATCTGGTAGTCGACGTTCGCGGTGACGGCGTACTGAATGAACGACGAGAAGTTGTTCGCCAGGTTCGTCTGCTTGTCCGACATCGAGCCCGAGTCGTCGACGACGAGCAGAATGTCGGCCTTGGGCTGACGGTCTTGCATGAAGGAGTCGGTCTGCCGGCCGCCCACGTCACCACGGCCACGGAGCGCGACGAGGTACTGCACCGTCTGGCCCGACTGGTCGACGTCGAGCGCCACCGCGCCCGAGTCGGTGCCGAGGTCGATGGGCGAGTACCGCAGCTGCAGCGTCACCGGCATCGAGCCCTGCGTCAGCGTGAGGCCGCTGGCGGGAATGTTGGGGCTCTGCACCAGGAAGAACTCGGGGCACGGCTGGCTGCCCGTGCACGCCGAACCACCGGGGCTCTGACCGGCCGCCGAGGCCATCGAGACTCCGCGAATCGTCACGGGCGTGGAGCACGTGTTGTAGATGGTGACCGTCTTGTTCGGGCTCGAGCAGCGCATGCCCGGCGGGGGAATCGTCTTCACCGTGCCGAAGTCGAGCGGGTCGGGCGTGGCGGCGATGCACGACGGGCCGACCGAGGTGCGCAGGTCGATGCGGCCCTGCGGGTTCTGCGGGTTGCTGACGTCGAAGGTGACCGCGCCCGAGAGCGTGGTGAGCGTCGCCGGAGCCGGGCCGCGCGGCGAGACGCGCACGATGAGCTGCCAGTTCTCGGCGGGGCGCAGCTCCTTCTCCATCGGAGGCGTGCCGACGAAGCTGTAGGCCATGTCGGTGCCCGTCGCGAAGGCGAAGTTCGAGAGGAAGCAGCTGTCACCGCGGCCGGTGCCGAGGTTCGTGATGGTGACGGGCAGGTCCTTCGTGGTGCCCGCGGGCACGATGCCGAAGTTCGCGAGCTGCGGCGAGATTCGGTAGTTGCACGGCGGGAGGATCTGCACGTCGGCCGTCACCTGCAGCGTCACCGTCGGCTCGGCGCTGTCGTTCGAGTAGATGAGAATCTCGGCGGCCTTCGCGCCAGAGCTGCGCGGCAGCAGCGAGACCTGCAGCGTGACTTCGTTCTGACCGGCCACCGGGCGCAGGCCCTGCCGCGAGTCGTACGAGCTGGCGAGCGCGAGGCTGAACTCGCCTGCCTGGGTGTCCATGTTGGCGGGGCGAATCTCGAACATGGGCGGCTGGGCCGGCATGCCCGACATCGGGTCGACCTTGCCGAGCAGCAGGTTGAAGGTGAGATCGGGCATCGCGGGCGCGACGCCGACGTTCTGCACGCTGATTCGGCGCGTCACCGGAACAGGGTTGCCCGCGTAGAACGGCACGTGCCCGAACGGAATGGCGGGGCGGGGCGTGACGCGAATCTTGGGCCCACCGCCCGTGCAGTCGAGCTGAATGGAGCCGCGCGGCGTCTTGCGCAACGACGTCTGGAAGTTGAGCGTGCCGGAGCGGTTGCCGAGCATCGCGGGCGAGCACGAGACCTTCATCTTCGTGGGCACCGAGCCGCCGGGAATCGTGAGCTTCGTGTCGTCGGCACCCATCGGCACCACGTGGGCGTAGTCCTGCGCGCTCGAGACGGCGATGTTGGTGAGCTCGACGGGCGCGCTCGCGGTGTTCGTGAAGGTGACTTCCATCTCCTTCTCGAAGCCGGGTGACACGAGGCCGAAGCGCAGGTTCATCGGCGTCCAGGTGAGAACGTCTTCGACGCCGGTGCCCTTCACGGTGACGGTGACCGACTCACACGACGGGCCAGCGCCCGCGAGCTTGATGGTGGTCTCGTACGCGCGCTGCTCGGTGGGCGTGAAGGTGAAGAGCACCTTCGTCTCGCCGCCCGCCGTGACCGCCACCTTGCCGGCCGTGGTGCCTTCGCCGTAGCCGAACGCTTCCGCGTCTCCGCCTTCGAAGGCGCCGACCGTCGCGTCCGTGTCCTGCTGGGTGACGTTCTTGAAGGTGAAGGGAACCGAGAAGGTGTCGCCGACCGGCACGTTGCCGAGGTCGATGACGCGGGGCAGGTCGCAGCTGCCGAGGTCGCCCTTCGCGATGAGCGTGATGTCGGCCGTGCTGGCGGTCTCGAGCGCGCCGTCGGCGTAGAGGCGCAGCTTCGCGTAGTAGGCAGAGCGGCCACCGCGCGGCGTGAAGGTGACGACGTACGGCGTCTCTTCCGAGGCGGTGATGGTCTTCGGCGAGAACTCGGCCGAGAACGGCGCGGTGGGCTGAATGAGCGGCGCGATGGAGACTTCGTCGCCGTCGATGCGCGCGATGGCCGTCAGCGTCAGCGGGCCGGTGCCGACGTTCTTGGCGACGATGACGGCCTGGCGCGACTCGCCGACGAGCGCGTAGCCAAAGTCGTACTTCGCGTCGCGGTCGACCATGCGCGCGAAGTTCTCGCCCTGCCACACGATGGCGAGCTCGCCGGGGCTGGCTTTGACGTTGTTGCCTTTGCGGCACCCCTCGCAGGCGCTGAACGCGGCAACGGTCATCAGCAGCAGAGCGAACGACTTGGTGTGCATACCGGGCTCCCTCAAGAGGTGCGCATACCTACGACAAGGTGGGGTCACTGATCCAGCCCACCCCTGATGTGCGCGGGGTCATGACCCGTGAGGCGGACCTGGAGTGCAATGGCCTGCAACCACTCGAAACCACGGACCTCTTTCAGCGTTGGCTGGAGCGCTCATTCTCAGGGACCGAGAAGGAATGGCGTGGCGAGCAGCAAGGCTTTGCACGAGGCTTTGCGGGTGAACCCGGCCTTCGAGTGCCTGTCAGCGCTCTCCGTCATTCTCGATCTGGCGAACGGTCTGGCCGAAGACAAGAGCGTGCTGGCCGCGACGTTCGCGTGGGAGCTGGCGGGCGATGCGGGCCTCGCTGACGACGAGCGGTGGGCGGCGACGTTGTCGGCGCTGCTTCGTCACCTCGGGTGCACGGCCTACGCGAGCGTCGAAGCCGACGTCGCCGGTGACGACATCGCGTTGCGCGCGGGGCTGCACCGGCGTGACGCGAGCAAGGCGCTCGACGCGATGAAGGCGGTGAGCGGTGCGCAGTCGGGCGTGTTCGCGAAGAGCCGGAGCGTGGTGGCGTTCGCGGCGAACGGCCCGCGCATGAAGGCCGAGCTGACCGCGGAGGCGTGTGGTGCCGCGCGGCTGCTCTCGGAGCGCATGCAGCTCGGCCCCGCGGTGACGCGCGCGCTCGACGAGGTCTTCGAGCGGCACGATGGCTCGGGAAGTCCCCACGGGTGGCACGGCGCACAGCTCTCGGTAGCGGGGAGCGTCGCGACGGTCGCGCACGTGGCCACGGTGTTCACGCTCGAAGGCGGCGTCGGGCTCGCGCAGCAGCAGCTCGACGCGCGCGCAGGCACGATGCTCGAGCCGAAACTGGCAGCGCGTGCGAAGGCGCTCGTCGCTGCCATGGCGCCGTCACCTGCCGAGTACCTGGGCCAACGCCACGAGGCGTTGCTCGGCTTCGCCACGAAGCGGCCGCTCTCGACGACGCTCGATGATGTCGCGGAAGCGTTCGGTGATTTCTCCGACCTGCAGGCGCCGCACGCGCGCGGTCACTCACGCGAGGTCGCGGCGCTCGCGCGACTGACGGCGCAGAGCCTCAAGTTGTCGACCGAAGAGCAGCAGACGCTCACGCGCGCGGCGCATCTGCACGACCTCGGGCAGGTGGCGGTGCCCACGAGCATCTGGACGACGCCGCGCGTTCACCGGCCGTCGGAGCGGGAGCGCGCACGGGCTCACGTCTTCTTCACCGAGCGGGTGCTGGCGGCGGCTCCGGCGTTGAGCGCGGTCGCGAAGGTGGCGGGCTCGCACCACGAGCGGCTCGATGGGAGTGGCTACCATCGCGGCTCCGCGGGTGGCGCGCTGCAACGGCCGGCGCGCGTGCTCGCGGTCGCCGACGTGCTCAGTGCGCTCACCAAAGACCGTCCCCACCGGCCGGCGAAGACGGGTGCCGCGGCTGCGGCCGAGGTGCGCGCGATGGTGAAGGCGGGTGCCCTCGACGGTGAGGTCGTGGAGGCGGCGCTCGCGGCGATGGGGGAGCGGCGGGTGAAGGCGCCGTCGTCACAGCTGTCGGAGCGCGAGCTCGAGGTCTTGCGTCACGTCGCGCGCGGAAAGACGAACAAGGAGATCGCCTCCGCCCTCGGCCTCTCGGCCCGCACGGTGCAGCACCACACCATTCACATCTACGAGAAGCTCGGCGTCGACACGCGCGCCGGCGCTGCGATGGTGGCGTCTCAGCGTGGCTTGCTCGAGTAGGCCATCTGGCCGATTCAACCCGGTGCGGTGCCCGGCAGTGTGCGGTCACCTTTCACGGAGAACCCCATGAGAACCCCCGCTGTGTTGGCCGCGCTGCTCCTCGTCGTCACCGGCTGTGCCACCTCGCGTCCCTGCATCGGAGCGCTGCCCACTGTCGCGGTCGATGGTGACGTCACGCGCACGCCGTATCGGGTGGAGACGACCGAGGCGCAGTGCCTTCAGGCGTACGAGTGGAAGTCGGCGGCTCCCGCGCGCGGCGTGGTGGTGGTGGCGCACGGCCTTCGTGACCACGCAGTTCGCTACGACGCGCTCGCGAACGCGTTCGTGAAGCAGGGCTTCGTCGTCTACGGGCAGGACATGCGTGGCCACGGTTTGAGCGGCGGCGCGCGGCAACGCTTCGACACGATGGATGAGCTGGTCGCGCACCTCGATCTCGAGGTCGAAGAGGCGAAGAAGCGAAACCCGGGGCTTCCCATCTTCCTCTTCGGGCATTCGCTCGGCGGGCTCGTCAGCACGACGTACGCGGTGAAGCACGGCGAGAAGCTGGCGGGGCTCGTGTTGAGCGGGCCGGCGCTGAAGCTGCTCCCCGGCGTGTCCGATGGCGACAAGGCCGGCGCGCGGTTCTTCAGCGGCGTGATTCCCGGCCTGAAGGTGCAGTCGCTCGACGACTCCGAGTTCGTGCGTGAGGCGGCGGCGAAGACCGAACTCGCGAACGACGCGCTCGTCGATCATTCGAACCTGCCTGCGCGTTCGGCGGCGATGGCGCTCGACGCGATCGACTTCATTCAGGCGCATCTCGCCGACGTGAAGGTGCCGTTCCTCGTGATGCACGGCACCGTCGACAAGGCGACGAACATCGAGGGCAGCGTCGAGTTGTCCGAGAAGGCGTCGAGCACCGACAAGACGCTCAAGAAGTGGGAGGGCACGTACCACGACATGCTCCACGAGCCCGAGAAGCAGCAGGTCATCGACCTCGTGACGTCGTGGGTGGTCGCGCGAACTCCGGCGAAGTGACGGCTTCCCGAATTCAGGAGCTGCGGTCTCGAATTCGAGATTCACCCGTCACGCGAAGCAGGGTTCTCCGGGGGGCAGTCCCCACTCACCGGAGAACCCATGAAGACCTGTCTCATCGCCCTCGTTGCCCTGCTCGCCGTGCCTGCCTTCGCCGCTTCGGACGCGGAGTGTGACGCCTTCGTCACCGTTGCTGATGCGGCTGGAAAGCGCGTCGGCAAGCCGTACCCGCCCGCGTTCCTGCCGATGCTGAAGAAGGGCTGCCTCAAACAGCCGTCAGAGCAGCTCGCGAAGACGAAGGTCTGCCTTGAGAAGGCGAAGGACGAAGCGGCCGTTCAGGCCTGCAACAAGTAGCCGTTCAGCGCGCGGCGACCTCGGGCGTGGTGCTCACACACACGCTCGCGGCGGCCGGCTGCGTCTTCTTGCCCAGCAGCGCGTCGGCCGGGCGGAAGGTCTCGCCCATCTTCACGAAGATCTCTCCGCTCGCCGGGTAGATGCACCCGATCTGATCAGCCTCGCGCCACGCTCCACGGAAGCGTGAGTCGATGGCGAAGGCGAAGAACGACTTCTCGGCCGCGTCGGTCGAGGCGTTCACCTGGGTGACGCGCACGCGGCGCTCCTTTGGTGCAACGCGAGCCCGCGAGAACATCGCGCGCTGCTCGTCACGTTCGGCCAGCGGCTTGAGCAGCGACGTCTCGACGCGCTTCTCGGCCGACACGACCTCGTCTGACTTCACGGGCTCTGCAGCGAAGACGAACGACGGAACGATCAGCACCAGCAGCGCGCGCTTCATGACGAGACCCTCCTCGAGAACATCGGTTGACCTGCAGAGAACGAACGCAGCGCACTGACGGGCGAGAGCAGCTCGACCACGAGCGCGCTGCCCAGCACCGGTACCCACAACGCGATGACGTAGGCCACGTCAGGGTCGATGCCGCCAAGCTCGAGACCGAGCAGCATGGTGCGCGAGGTGACGGCCACGCTCATCTGCGCCACCACGTGCCACATCGCGTGCCGATGCAGCCCCACCTCACGGCGCCGGGCGTTCACCACACCGAGAATCATGAAGCTGGCGATGATGGCGCCCGAGAGCAGAAAACCCGCAGTCACCGGAGCGCCACCCTTCGCGTCGAAGGCGAGCACGGCTCCGGACGGCACCAGCGCGAACAACACCACGATGCCCGTCACCCGGCCGAGCCACCGGTGAAGCGCGATGCGTTTCTGCAGCACGTCGAGCAACAGCACGATGCACGCGGGCAACGCGAACGCCGCGGCGACGACGTGAACCTTCAGCGCCGAGAGCCACAACGCCTCGAAGCGCAGCGTCGGGAGCTTCTCGATGACGAACTCTGGAACGAGCTCGTCGTCGAAGTAGGCGAGGCTCGAGGCCGTGATGAGAGCGGAGCCGACCAGCATCGCGGCGACGAACACCCAGCGGGGAAGGGAGCGCACGTCTCCTTCAACGCCTCACCGCCCGAGACGATCTACCAGTCGTAAATCAACGGCTTAGACGGCGCTTCAGATCGCGCGCGAGCTCCATGGCCTTCGGGTACCGCTCGAGGACGGCCTTCGTCTGCTGCTTCGCCAATTTCTGCAGCAGCAACGACACCGGTGGAGCGCCGATGGGTCCGATGACGCGGTTGTGGGTGGCGAACATGAACTTGTACTTCTCGTCGCCGATGAGGAAGTCGAACTCGAGATCGCCCTGTTGCTGCGAGCTGCGCATGAGCTCTTCGAGCAGGAGCCTGCCCGGCGAGTACTTTCCGTACGTCGCGTCGTAGGCGGGAATCCACCAGGTGAAGCGCTTGTCGGTGTGCGTGCCGAAGTGCGCCGCGAGCAAGGTGTCTTTCGCCCACAGGCTCGAGACCTTCACGATGCCGCGCGCGTGCAGTTGACGGAACAGCTCGACGTTCTGCGGAGCCGCGAACATGTCGCCCACGCCCGTCTCGATGTACTGCGCCGACTTCCACTTCACGCAGGCGGCGAAGACCTCGGGGCGCGAGTCGTCGAGCACGAACTTCAGTGGGCCGTGGTCTCGCTCGATGCGGCGGCGCTGGCGCGCGGTGTCGTTGCTCTTGAGGTGCGCCGAGGTCGCGACGTGCGCGTGAAACGCCTTCTCGTCGGCGAACCGGGACCAGTCGATGTACGGCGAAGGCTGGTGGCCTGCGGGCTCAACGGTGCGTTCGCTGACGAGCTGGGTTCGAACCACCGTTCGCGGGAAGTACCAGCGGTCGGTGAGCGGCCCCACGTACCCGTCGAGGGGCTGCGGGTAGTCGTAGAACGGCATGCGCTCGATGACCTCGCCGTCGACGACGAGCAGCTTCAGGGTGCGGCCTTCGATGCGGAAGACCTCGGAGCGCCACGAGCGGCCGGGGAAGAACACGGCCGCTGCCGTCTCGAGGAACGCGTCGGTGGTGAAGACGTTCACCGCCCCGCGCTTAGCGTGAGACGAAGCCGGAGCCGAGCCTGATGAGCCGCAGCAAGAGGATTTCGGCGTGAACGAGGTGCGTCGGCGAGTGTTGCAAGCG
>JAACJQ010000136.1 GCA_016879935.1 Archangiaceae bacterium
GATGGTGCTCTTCCTCGCGATCAACACGAGCGGTGTGTCGTTGCTGCCGACGGGCGTGATCGGGCTGCGCGCGCTGAAGGGCTCGACCGACCCGGCGGCGATTTTTCCCACCACGCTCTTCGCCACGAGCTGCTCGACGATCACCGCCATCATCGTGACGATTCTGCTGTCGCGGCTGCCCATGTTCCGCGGGCCGCAGTCGCAGATCGCCGCCGACGCCGCGATTCTGAAGGAGCGCCCGAAGAGCTCGCCGGCCGAGTTCCTTCCGCTCGCAGGCTTCCTCGGGGCGCTCGTCGCGATGGTCTCCGTCGTGTACCGCCTGGGAGAAGCCGCCAGCGCGTGGATTCTGCCGATGCTGATTCTCTTCATGCTGACGGTGGGCGTGGTTCGGCGCGTGAAGATCTACGAGGTCTTCGTGGCCGGAGCGCGTGAGGGCTTCATGCTCGCGGTCGGCATCATTCCGTCGCTGGTCGCGATTCTCACCGCCGTCGGCATGCTGCGGAAGAGCGGCGGGCTCGAGGCGATCACCGGCTTTCTGGGGCAGTACACTGCTCCGCTCGGCATGCCGCCAGAGGTGCTGCCTCTCGCGCTCATTCGCCCGCTCTCAGGCTCGGGGGCGTTCGCGTTGACGGGTGATCTCATCGCGACCCACGGCCCCGACACGTACATCGGGCAGCTCGCGAGCACGCTCAACGGCTCCATGGAGACGACGTTCTACGTGCTGGCCGTCTACTTCGGCAGCATCGGCATCAGCCGAACGCGTCACGCGGTGCCTGCCGGGCTCGCGGCCGACCTGATGGGCGTCGTCGGGAGCATCGTCGGCGTGAAGTGGCTGCTCGGGCACTGAGTTCGTCGACTCAGCTTCCCGACTTCGGTCGTACGTCGATCTCGCCGACGATCATCGACGCCCTCGGCGGATCGAAGCGGTTGATGATCGGCCCAAACAGCGCGGTCGATCGCAGCGACTCCTTCGCATCGCGGTACCGCTCACGCAGCACCTCGGCCACGGGGGTGAGGCCGCGATCTTCGTGGCGTCGTGAGCGGCCAGCCGTCAGCAGGCCCGCGACCGCGACGACGAGCGCCACCACCGCGACCACCGACATCACCATTCGACGCCGCAGCGTCGCCTCGCCCACCGGGCAGTCCTTCGTCAGCACCGTGCCATCAGCGCGCTGAAACACCCGGCCGCACACACGCCCCGAGGCGCCACGCAGCAGCTCGGTCGCTTCGGCCTCGGTCAACGAGCGAAGGTCGTGCACGTGCAGGCGACACTTCTCGCAGAAGCGGCGGCGCACATCGCCACGCATCGACTCCCACTTCTCGGAACACGGGCTCGCGACGCTGATCTGAAGGGCCATGGTGGCTCAGCTTCCAGTCTTCGGCGGCATGGCGACGATCTTCCCCACCATCATCGGCGGCGGCGCTGGATCGAACCGGTTGATGATCGGCCCGAAGAGCGCGGTCGCTCGCAACGACTCCTTCGCTGCGCGATACCGCTCGCGAAGCGCATCGGAGACCGGCGCGGGTTCGCCGTCGTGGTGGCCTCGCGAGCCACCGCCCGTCAGCACGCCCGCCACCGCCACGAAGAGCGCAGCCACGGCGACCACCGACATCGCCATTCGACGCCGCCGCGTCGCGACTCCGACGGGACAGTCCTTCGTCATCACCGTGCCATCGGCGCGTTGAAACACCCGGCCGCACACCCGCCCCGACGCCCCACGCAACAGCTCGGTGGCTTCGGCCTCGGACAACGAACGAAGGTCGTGCACGTGGAGCTGGCACTTCTCGCAGAAGCGGCGGCGCTCATCGCCACGCATCGACTCCCACTTCTCGGAACACGGGCTCGCGACTTTGATCTGAAGGGCCATGGACCCGTTGAACGGGTCAGCGAAGGAACCGATCTGTCACGGCTTCGCGGCGTCTCGCACACGCTCCGAGGCGTCTCGCGCCCGAACCAGCTCGAGCAACAACCCCAGCTCTTTCGGAGGCTTCTGCTGAAGCGCGCCCAATGCCGCCAGTCGCTCCCCCTCGCCTGCCGCGATGCGTTCTGCGACTGCGGCGTTTCCACACACGCGGGCCCTCGCGTCCTGCTCCAGCACCATCAGCTCGGCGTCGCGCAGCTTCGCCTGAGACAGTTTCAGGGCCTCGATGGCGCGCACCTCGAACGACTCGAGATCGTCGGGGAACTCGACCTTCTCTTTCTTCGCCGCCGCGATCGTCTCGCTGGCCGCCTTCGCGTTGAGGAACGCGGCGCAGAGCTCGCGCGCCGTCAACGTCGCAGTCGGAGGCGTGGGTACTTCGCTCGTGGCGGCCAGCTCCTTCGCCCAGACCGCGAGCTGCCGCGCCGTCACCGCGCCCGAGAAGAACTGCCGGCGCTCGGCGCGAATCGCCATCCACCTCCGCAGCACCATCGGGTCGGGGCTCTGCGGGTCCCACGCGCGCTGGTACTCGGCCGAGGCCTTGTCGAGCTGCCCACTGACGTCGAGCAGCACCGCGCGGGTGAGAAAGAGCTGCGAGTCACTCGCCGTCTTCGCCAACACCTCGAGCCGCGTCGCCACCTCGTACTCAGCCACCGTACGGGGCAGCATTCGGGTGATGCGCTGAAGGCTCTCGAACGCCGCCTGACGCACGAGCGCGTTGCGCGCCAGCCGCACCTGCTCGAGCAACGGGTCGATCGCCTTCACCGAGACGAACTGGCCGAGCTCTTCGGCGGCCTGCCAGCGATCCATCGGGTCTGCGGCCTGCAGCGACTTCACTACGTCGCTGAAGCTGCGCCTCGTCCACGACGGGAGCGCCCGGCGAACGCGCTCGTCCTTCGTCGCCTCGAGGGCGTTCATCGCCTTCGCCTTCGCGAGGCGCTGCGGCCAGTCGGCGAGGTTCTTCGACAGCGGGCTCTTCGTCGCGAGCGCTTCGGCCTCCTCCACCAGGCCCGAGACGAGCAGCCCGTCGAGCTGGGCCGAGAGCAGCTTCGTGCGGGCTTCGTCGCGGTGTGAGCCGGCCGGAAACTCGGCGAGGTACGAGAGCCAGCCAGCCGGGCTCGTCGCGCGCCCCCAGGCCACTTCGTCGAGCCGGGTCGAGACCTCGGCCGCGCGGGGGTCATCGGGGTTCTGCGCCGCGATGCGAGACAACGTCGCCGGCTCGTCGAGCGTCGCCACCTCACGCAGCTCGAGCGCCTTGAGGAGCCCATCGGCCTCGTCGCGGTGTGCTCCATCGGGGTGCTCACGAACGAACTGACGCAGCGCCTGGGCGGTGCCCTTCTCTGTCGCGGCGTTGAACCGCAGCGTCTCGAGCAGCGCCGCGGCGGCGCGGGCCTGACCTGACTCGGGGTGGCGCTCGAGGAACCGTTTGTACGCGATGAGCGTGTGCGCCTTCTTCGCCTCTTCGAACTCGAGCTCGGCCAGCCGCGCCTGGGCGGCGTCGAGGTTCTCGTCGGTTGGGTTCTGCGCGATGAACGCCTTCCAGTCGGTGATCGTGTCGCGCTTCGAGGCCGCTTTGAACGCCGCGTCACGGCAGGCCGAGAGCCCCAGGAGCAGAATGATCGCGAGCGCGCGTGCCGGCACCAGACGTTCGAACATGAGCCGCCCGCTCGTAGCCCGGAACCGGTCTTCCGCGCAGCAACGACCCTCCATCAGGCAGGGAGCGGTTTTTGACGCCGGCCCGACTTCAGCCACCATGCAGGGCATGCGCCTCGTCCTCCCGATCCTGAGCAGCCTCGTCGCGCTCGGGTGTGCGACGGGCCGGCCCATGGGCTCCACGCGCCTCGACGACGGCTACCGGCCCTTCGCCATGGCGCCCTCGGCCGTCGCGGTGCCCGAAGCTACGGCGCAGGTCACCCCGCTCGAGGTGCCGCCCGGGTCGCGCACGAAGGTCGTCGACGTCGCGCGTGCGCTCGTGGGCAGCAAACGCGTCGAGGTGAACGGCAAGCGGTTCGGAGACGACTGCACGGGGCTGGTGCGGGGGGCGTACTCCCAGCTGGGCGTCGATCTCATGTCGGCCGGCCAGCCGCAGGACAACGGCGTGACGGCCATCTGGCGCTTCACGGCGCAGCATGGGCGGCTGTACGACGGTGGCAGGCCAGTCGCCGGCGATCTCGTCTTCTTTCGTGAGACGTACGATCTCAACCGAGATGGGGCGGTGAACGACGGGCTCACGCACATCGGGCTGGTCGACGACGTCGAAGGCGATGGCACGGTGATCGTCATTCACCGCGTGGCACGTGGCGTCGTGCGCTACCGCATGAACCTCACGAACCCCAGCCAGGCGAAGGACGCCACCGGCAAGGTGATCAACGATGGGCTGCGGCTGCCGGGAGCGGGCTCACCGCAGCGGCTGACGGGCGAGCTCTTCGTGTCGTTTGGAACGCTGCTGCCCAACGAGCGCGTCGCGGCGCGCTGATCACTTGAGGTCGAGCAGCTTGCGGCTGTCGGCTGCAGCCGTGAACTTCGGCGCGACCTTGATCGCCTTCTCGAGCGAAGCGATGGCCTTTTCCTCGTCACCGAGCGCGAGGTGCAGGCGGGCCGCGACGAAGTGCGGGCGGGCGAGCTGATCGTCTTCGGCGCTCAGCTTCTGCACGTCACCGAGCGCGGCCTTGATCGCCTCGGGGGTCGACTTCGGCGCGTAGAGCACGGCCAGCGCGCTGGCGAGCCGGGCCCAGTAGTCGCCACCTTCTTCGACCGACGTGGCCTGCCCTGCCCGCAGCGCGAACCCGAAGGCACGAGCGCGAGCGCTTTGGCTTGCCGCCGCCCCTGAGCGCAACGCGGCATCCATCGCCTTCATGCTGGCGTCGAGCTTGGCCACCGCGGTCTCGGTCGGCTTCGCCAGAGCCTCGGAGCGGGCAACCATCTCGTTCGCCCGTTTGCCGAACTCGATCTTCTTCGCGTCGTCCTTCACGGCCTCCATCTGCTTCTTGAAGGCGGTGTAGCGGTAGTCGACGAAGGCGCGTTCGCCGTACAGATCGTCGCACTCGAGGCCAAGGCCGAGCACCAGCGCGGCGTGACCGTCGACGAAGCTGGGGTTCTCCTTCACGATCGCGGTGAGGCGCTCGATCTCGGTGTCACGCAGCTGGCTGTCTTCTTTTCTGAACTGGGTGAGCGCCTGCTCCGAGGCCTGCACCAGCCGCGGGTCGAGATCCTTCGTGAGCAACTGCTTGCCGAAGAACTGCCAGAAGACGCCCAGGGCTACCGCGAGCACCAACAGCAGCACGATGACGATGGC
>JAACJQ010000016.1 GCA_016879935.1 Archangiaceae bacterium
ACGCAGGGCCTGGTGGCTCTTCACGAAGCCGTCGAGGTTCTTCGGCTTCAACACGCGCAGCTCGACCGCTTCCTTCTCGGCGAACGACACCTCGAGGCGCGGCGACTCGTTCGGGCCGAAGCTGCGCGGCACCGTGATGTAGAGCGGCTTGGCGAGGGCAGGCGCAGCGACGAGCAGCGCCAACAGCACGCGGAGTGACTTCATGACCGGAACCCTCCCGAGACGATCTTTCCATCGGAACCCACCGTGGCCGTGAAGCCGACCGTGGGCAGTTCTTCGAGCAGCTTCCTGGCAGCCTCGATCTCCTGAGGGCCGGTGGTGGCGTTCGGCGCAGGGTGCTCCGAGAGCCAGCCGTCGAGCGTGAGCTGCGAGAGCACCCGCCCGAGGTTCACCGTCAGCGACAACGAGGTGTTCTGCGAGACGCCCTTCACGACGGCCTGCGACGCCTGCAGCATCGAGGGCTTCTTTCCAGCGCAGGCCGACTGAAGATCGGCCATCAGCTCCTTGGTCGACGCGTAGGCGAGCACGCCGCACGCCTTGCCCGTCTGCAGCGCGCCGTTGCCCTTCGTCATCGCCTCGGCGAGCGCCTTCTCGTCATCGGCCTTGCCCCACAACACGGCGACCTCGGTGGTCTTGTTGCCGCGCGGGTTCCAGATGACGGCGGCCTGACGCGGCTCACCCAGCTCCCACGTCTTGCGCGTCTTGTTGAAGTCTTCGCCCTCTTCTCCAAGCGTGTCGCGCAGCGCGGTGGCGGTGAGTTCCTTCGGCAGCTTCACCGCGAGGAAGAGCACCACCCCGCTCTTCTCGGGGATCGCCTTGAGCAGCTCCTGCGACGGAGCGACGGCCGCGAGCCGCCCACCACCCGCCGCGTTCGCCGCGAGCCCCTTCGGGACGAACGCGTCGTTCTCTGCGGCGAAGTCGAGCGAGGCGAAGTTGTCGAGGCCCAGCATCGCGCCAAAGCCCTGCGCGCCGCGGCCCGAGTCACTCATCGAGAAGCCGAGCGAGACCGCGACGCCGGCGCGCGGTTCGTCCTTCGGCAGCTCCTTGCACATGGCCAGCATCGCGGCCTGCGGGCGGGGCGCGAGCACGATGCGATCTTTCAGGCGCGCCGCGAACAGGATCTTGTCGGCGAGCACCACGCGGTGAATCGACTCCGGAACCGCGCCTGCGTCGTTCGCCTCGCTCGCCGTCACGCACGAGGGCGGGTTGAAGCCACCCGACGCGGCCACCTTCACGAGCGTGTCGAAGGCGCCGTTGGCCGCCGCAGACGGGTTGGGAATGACGACGGCCGGAGCGCCCTTCGCGCCTTCACCTCCGTACCAGACGATGCGGTAGCGCGTGGCGAGCACCTGATCGAGCACGAGGTCGGCGACGGCGCCCGTGAAGACCTTGCCGATGTCTTCGCCGCGCGTTCCGAAGAAGCCGCCCCACGCCGCGATGAAGCCCTGGCCGACGGGGTCTTTGAGCGCCTTGCCGAGCCACGCGTTGCTGCGCAGCGTCTGGTGCACGGCCTTCGGGTCGTGAACGTCGAGCCAGAAGAGCTCGGGGGTGTTCTCGACGGCGGGCGCCTCTTCCATCGCGCCGTAGACGGGCTCGGGGCGGTTGGGCGAGTCGAAGGCTCCGGTGGGCGCGGAGTCAGGAGGCTGCGAGGTCGGCCCCGGCAGCCCCGAGATCGGCCCGTCTTTCGGAGGCGTGGTGCCCTTGCTCCTGGCCTCCATGATGCCGACGACGATGCCGACGACGGCGACGACCCCGACGATGGCGATGAGGGCTCCGCGGTTGCCGCCGGGCGGCGGTGCGGCTGGGCCTGGTGACGGCGCGGGAGACGGGGGCTGGTTGGCGCTCATGAGCTCCACTCCTTGAATCTGAAAAAGCCGAGGAACGACGGGTTCTCTGGCACCGGGCGCCACTCGCCTGGAGCCTCACGCATCAGCTCGCTCATGCGGCCGGCGCGAACGGGCGCGTCCTTCTCGCCCGGGTGGTACACGACGTAGATCTCTCCGTGCGCCTTGTCCGACGGGGCGACGACGAGCATCAGGTGAAAGACGTCTCCCGAGTCGCGCGGCTGGCGAAAGGCGAGCACGTCACCGGTCTTCACCAGGGTCGAGCGCGCGTCGCGGCCCAGCCCGGTGAAGCTGTACGAGAGCAGGGTCTCGGCGTCGGCGAAGTCGGTCGCGCCGGTCGCCGCGAGGAAGAGCGGAGACTCGAGGCGCTTGGGCTCCACGCGCCGGTACGCCTGCCGCAAGCTGAACCGCACGAGGCCGGCGCAGTCGCGTTGATTGGGGTGCCACTTCTCGTCGATGCGTTTGACCTGCGCGATGGCGGTCTCGGCGACGGCCTGGCGGAGCAGCTCCACCGGCGGCTGAGGCCCTGCACACAACACCATGAGCACGAGGGCGCTCATGACCTCAGTAGCCACCTTCGCCGCCGCCGCCTTCCGACTGCATCTGCTTCGCGGCGTCTTCGAGGTTCTTCGGCCAGCGCTCGTCGGTGGGCTTCGGGTCGCCGGTGGGCACGTAGACGAGCGCGCGGCCGCCTCCCAGGTTGTGCACCCAGGCCAGCACCCGCGTGGAGCCCGGCGTCGCGAGCGGAATCTTCACCGTCTTGCGCACCTCGTTGGGCGTGCCTTCGAAGAGCGAGACGTTGAGCGTGGCGATGGTGTGGGCCTTGTCTCCGCTGGGCCAGTAGTTCGCGGCGATCAGGTACGTACCCTTCGGCGGCGCGCGGTGGACGTAGAGGTACGGCCCGTAACCCGGTTGATCGAAGTCACCCTGCTGCTCGTTCAAGAAGAACGGTCCCCCCGAGGGGCTCGAGGTGTCGGCCCAGTACACGTGCGCCATCTTCGCGGGGTCGAGCGTGCGATCGGCTTCGCTCGTGTCGGTCGGCTCGTAGACGTGCAGGTCGGTGTACACGCCATCGGTGTCACTGGTGAGAATGACCTTCATCGGCACCGGTGGAATCTGCGCGTAGGTCGTCGCCTGGGCTTTCGCGGTGCCGGCCGCGTTGGTCGCGAGCACCGTCACCACGTTCTTGCCCGACGCTGCAGGGAACTCGCGCGAGAAGGAGCCGCCGCGAGTGCGCATGAGGTAGCGATCGCCGTTGATGCTGACGGTGACGGGATCGATCGACGTGTCGCTGATGCGGCCCTCGACCTTCAACATGCGGCCCACCGACCACCCGCCCGTCGGCTTCGTGAGCGTCACCGTGGCGAGCGTCGTGCCCTTGCCGATTGGAACTCCATCACTGCGCGCAGGCGCCAACTTCGGCTGCGCGAGCGCGATCACCACCAGAACGTGAAGCATGTGCGGGCCCCCTGACGGGTCTTCGAAAGCGGTGGGGATTCAAGGGTCGCGCCACTCTGGAGGCCAGCAGAAAACGAGCAGGTCCCCGGCCGGTTCGATTCGCGTGTGGCTCGTCGACCGCTCGGCGTGGCAGTGGGGCATCACCGACACCCGTCACACCACCTGCGTCGCGCCTCGTGAGGGGCTAGGAAGTTCGGGTGCCCGCTGGCGTGCCTCGACAGAACGCGATCGCCAGACTGTTCGATCGACTCGTCCAGCGGGTGACGCCGCCAGGCCTCGACCTCGACGAGGCGCCGCGCGCACGACTGATGGTGGCGGCGTGGCTGCCCGTCTTTCCCTTCTGCGTCACCACCGCCACCTACTTTGCGTTCACCGGCTCGTGGGGAATGGTGGCCACCCTGCTCGCCGCGCTCGTGCTCGGCGTGGTGATGCTGGGGCTGTTGCGGCTGACGCGCCGAACGGCAATGCCCGCCCACGGGTCGTTGGTGATTGGCGCGCTCCTGTTCGCGATGAGCGGGCTGACGCAGACGCCTCCCGACCCGACGGCTCCAACCGTGCTCGTCGTCATTCCCCTCGCCGCTTCGCTCGTGTTCGGCCCGCGGGTCGCGTGGGCCTATCTCGGGTTCTGCTCGGTGCTCGTGGTGGCCACGCTGGTCGCGGTCTCTCGGGGCATCGCGTTGCCGTACCACGACGAGGTGCCGGTGGTGACGCAGGCGCTCAACTTCATCTACGCGATGATCATCGTGCTCGTGTTCTCGCGCGCGGCCGATCAGATGCGGCTGCGGGTGATCGAAGAGCAGCAGGCGGCGGCGCGCACCAAGAGCCGCTTCCTCGCCAACATCAGCCACGAGATCAGAACGCCCATGCACGGTGTGCTGGGCATGACCGACGAGCTGCTGGCCAACGAGCTGCCACCCGAAGCCCGCGAGCGAATCAGCGTCATTCAGCGCAGCGGCCAGCACATGGTCTCGCTCATCAACGACCTGCTCGACCTCTCCAAGATCGAGGCGGGCAAGCTGACCCTGGCGCCCTCTCCCACCGATCTTCGTGAGCTGACCTCCGACGTGTCGGCGCTCTTCGCGCCGCTCGCCGGCCGCAAAGGCCTCGGCTTCACCTGCGTGGTGGACGACGCCATTCCCCACTGGGTGAGTGTCGACGGCGCGCGCCTGAAGCAGGTGCTCACCAACCTCGTCAGCAACGCGGTGAAGTTCACCGATCGTGGCAGCGTGACGCTCCGCCTGACGCTGACGTCGCAGGAGCCGATGACCGTGCGCTTCGAGGTGACCGACTCCGGGGTCGGCGTTCGACCCGAGGTGCTGCCGCGACTCTTCACCGCCTTCGAGCAGGGCGACCCTTCGACGACGCGGCGGCATGGAGGCACGGGGCTGGGCCTCGCGCTCTCACGCCAGCTCGTCGGGTTGCTGCGCGGCACGCTCGAGGTCGACTCCGCGCCCGGCAAGGGCAGCCGCTTCTTCTTCTCGCTCCCCATGCCGGTCTCGCGCCCCCGAGATCTGCCGTCGCCACCGCTCGGCATCGCGCTGCAGGTTCCGCTCACGGTGCTCGTCGTCGACGACAACGCGGTGAACCGACGCGTGGCCGAAGGCCTGCTCCAGCGCGCCGGGTATTCGGTGCGCACGGTGACCAACGGCCAGGAGGCGCTCGACGCGATCGTCGCAGCGCCCGTCGACGCCGTGCTGATGGACTGCCACATGCCGGTGATGGACGGCTTCGAGGCCACCGAGCGCATTCGCAAGCTCGACTCGCCACGCGCCCGCACGCCGATCATCGCGCTGACGGCCTCGGCCTCGAGCGAAGACCGTGAGGCGTGTC
>JAACJQ010000137.1 GCA_016879935.1 Archangiaceae bacterium
GAGCGGCGGCTCCGCGTCACCTGCGAACCCGTGCCGCGGCGAATGTGGCTCGCGGAGGCGGGAGTCGAACTGGGAAAACCAGCTACTCCGACTCGGTCTGCACCATGCCGTACTTGTGCAGCAGCGAGTACAGGTGCTTGCGGTCGAGCCCCGCGTCGCGCGCGGCCTTGGCGATGTTGTTTCGCGTCTTGGCGATGAGCCGCGTGAGGTACTCGCGCTCGAACCCGCGAATCAGCTCGTCCTTCGCTTCCTTGAAAGGCGACGCGTAGTTGACCG
Source organism: Archangiaceae bacterium (assembly GCA_016879935.1). Taxonomy (GTDB): domain Bacteria; phylum Myxococcota; class Myxococcia; order Myxococcales; family Myxococcaceae; genus Xiheimicrobium. The sequence continues at coordinate 277 of JAACJQ010000137.1, forward strand.
GCAACGTCTCGCCCTGCGGCTGTGACGGCCCGTTGTACTCCCGCAGGAACGACTCGCTCGCGAGCTCGGGAATGTCGGCGACGTGGCGCAGGCGCTCCACCGCGTTGCGCAGCTCACGCACGTTGCCCGGCCAGGTGTGGCCCTGGAACTGGTCGCGCTGCTTCTCGGTGAGCCGGTTCCACAGCGGGCCGCCGGCCATCGCGTCGACGAGCAGGGGAATGTCCTCTTTGCGGTCGCGCAGGCTGGGCAGCGTGAGCGTGAAGACCGAGAGGCGGAAGTAGAGGTCTTCGCGGAAGCGGCCGGCCTGGGTCTCGGCCCAGAGGTCTTTCTTCGAAGCGGCCACGACGCGGGTGTCGAACTTCTGCGCGCCACCCGACTGCCCGAGCCGGCGGAACTCACGGTCTTCGAGCGCGCGGAGCAGCTTGGGCTGCAGGTCGAGCGGCAGGTCGTCGATTTCGTCGAGGAAGAGCGTGCCGCCGTTGGAGCGCTCGAGGCAGCCGACGCGCTGGGCGACGGCGCCGGTGAAGGCGCCCTTCTCGTGACCGAACAGCTCGCTCTCGATGAGGTTCTCGCTCACGGCGGCGCAGTCGAAGACGACGAACGGGCCGGTCGCGCGCGGAGACTGTTTGTGAATCGTGCGTGCGGCAGCGCCCTTGCCCGAGCCCGTCTCGCCAATCAGCAACAACGTGGAGTCGGTCGGCGCGATGCGCTGAATGAGCGCGAAGATCTGCCGCATCGGCACCGACTTGCCGACGAGGTCGCCCAGCCGGTCGTTGTCGGTCGGAGAGACCTCGAGCGCCTTGACCTGCGGCTGGAAACGCAGCTGCACGTCACCAACCTCGAGCAACGCGCCCGCGCGAAGGAACGCCTCGCGAACCTGGGCGCCGTCGATGAAGGTGCCGTTGGTGCTGCCGAGGTCCTGCACGAGAAACTGCTCGCCCTGGCGGCGCACGACGAGGTGATTGCGGCTGACGGTCGGGTGCTCGATGACGACGTCGTTGTTCTCGGTCACCTTGCCGATGCGGAGCAGCTCACCCAGCGGGTAGCTCTTGCCTGCGTCGGGCGTGTTGATCAGCACCAGGTGGTACTCCTGCGAGGCGAAGCGCTCGAGGTTGGCGGCGCGCGCGCCCAGCACGGTGCGTTGCGGAATCGAAGGACCTGACATGGACCGCGAGAGTGTAGGCGGGAAAGCGCCGTGCCGTCATGAGAATGCTCAGGTGATCCACTGCTGGAGGACCGTGATCTTCCAGGTGCCGCCCACCCGGTCGGCGCGCGCAGTTCCGCCCCGCCAGCGTTCAGTCGAGATGATCAGCGCCATCGCCACTGCCCGTGTTCCTGTCAGGATGTGGCGCTCATGCGTGCCCTCCTGCTCGTGCTCTTCGTTGCGTCGCCTTCGCTCGCTGGCCCGGTGCTGGTCGACCGGGTCGCAGCCGTCGTCGATGGCCAGCTCGTGTTCCTGTCTCAGGTCGAGAAGCGGGCGTCGGTGCAGAAGGTCTCTCGCCAGGTCGCGCGTGCCGAGCTCATCGACGCGCTGCTCATCACGAAAGACGCGCACCTCACGACCTCGGAGAGCGAGATCGACCGCGCGCTCGACACCATTCTGAAGGAGAACAACCTCAGCCGCGCAGACTTCGAAGCCCTGCTCAAACGGCAGGGAAGCAACCTCGGGGAGTACCGGGAACAGATCGGTTTTCAGCTGCTCGAGATGCGGTGGCTGCTCGCGCACGCCAACGGTGCCTCGTTGCAGGCCGACGACGTTCGAATGGCGCTGCGGGAAAAGTTGCTGACGCAGCTGCGCAAGCGCGCCGTCATCGAGGTGTTCGAATGAACCGGCTCGCGCTCCTGCTGACACTCTGCTCCTGCGCGACCCAGCAGGTCGTCGTTCGCTCCGAGCCACCGGCAGCGCCTCCAACGCCCACGGCCACCTGTCCGACGACCGCGCCTTCGAGCGCGGCGTTCGCACCCGAGACGGTCTTCGGCGCGAAAGTCGAGAAGCTCTGTCTGCTTGGCGCTGGAGACGAGACCTCACTGCGTCTGCGTGAGGCCGTCGCGCCGCGTGAAGGTCTGTCGCTCGATGCCGAAGGCGTGCGCAGCGATCTCACCGCGCTCGTCGACACCGGGTTGATCAGCCAGGCCGCCGTCTTCGCCGAGCTGCTCGACTCCAAGCGCGTCATCGTCACCTACGTCGTGGTCGAGCGTGCGCTCATCGACACCGTGCGCGTCGAAGGAGGCACCTCACTGCCGGCCGAGATCCGCCAGCAGCTCGAGGGGAAGAACTTTCGCGACACGCTCACTCAGCGCAATCAACGCAGGGACGCGCTCCGTGACTTCTACGACTCGAAGGGCTTTCACGACGCCACCATCGACTTCCAGGCGGCTGGCACCGAGCTGATCATCTCCATCACCGAGGGTCCGCGCTTCGTCGTCGAGGCCGTGCGGTTTGATGGCGCGAAAGCGGTCTCGGTGAAAGACCTCGAGCAGGTGGTCGCCACGAAGGCAGCCGGGCCGGTGCTGCCCGACGTGCTCGAGGTCGACGTGATGCGGCTCACGAGCCTCTACTTCGACCGCGGCCACGTGACGGTCTCGGTGACCACTCAACAGCGTCCGCACGGTGAAACGCCCGGGCCGACTGACATCGTCTTCACCATCGCCGAGGGCCCCGTTTTTCGCATTGGTGCCATCTCGCTGAAGGGCCTGCCGCTCGACGCGAAGGCGCTCGGCAGCCTCGAGACGAAGAAGGGCGCCGTGTTCTCGCGCACCGTCATTCAGCGCGACCTCGAGAAGCTCCGGGAGCGCGCGAAGAAGCAGGGCAAGGACGTCGAGGTGTTGCCGATGACCGAGATCGACCAGACGAAGCACACGGTCGGCCTCACCTTCGAGCTCACCGAGAAGCACTGAATGCGGGTCTGGTACTCCGACCCATTCGAGGTGCCGCTGCCCGAGGGGCACCGCTTCCCCATGGGCAAGTACCGCCGCGTGCGCGAGCAGCTGCTCGAGCGTGGCGTGCTCACGGCTGATCAGCTCGAGCGCTCGGAGCCCATCGCCCGCGCGTTTCTCGAGAAGGTGCACGGCCGCGCGTACCTCGACGCGTGTTTCGACGGCACGCTCGACGAAGCCGCGCTGCGGCGCATCGGCTTTCCCTGGTCTCCCGGGTTGCTCCTGCGCTCGCTCGCGTCTGCGGGTGGAACGCTCTCGGCCGCGCGATGGGCGCTCGAGCACGGCGTCGCCGGCAACCTCGCAGGCGGCACGCACCACGCGTACGCCGACTTCGGCTCGGGCTACTGCGTCTTCAACGACCTCGCCGTCACCGCCGCGACGCTGCTCGAAGAGCGCCGGGTGGAGCGGGTGCTCGTCGTCGACCTCGACGTGCACCAGGGCGACGGCACCGCGAGCATCTTCACGAACGAGCAGCGCGTCTTCACCTTCTCGATGCACGGCGCGAAGAACTTCCCGTTTCGAAAGCAGGTCTCGACCCGCGACGTCGAGCTGGCCGACGGCTGTGACGACGCGCACTACCTCGGCCTGCTCGACCAGCACCTGCCCGAGGTCTTCGAGGCGTCGGCGCCGTCACTCGTGCTGTACCAGGCGGGCGTCGATGCGTTGCGCGAAGACGCGCTGGGGCGGCTGCACCTCTCGCACGAAGGCCTGCGCCAACGTGACCGCCGCGTCTTCGACCTCTGCTGGAGCCGCGCCGTGCCCATCGCCGTCACGCTCGGTGGCGGCTACGCGAAGCCCATCGAGGCGACCATCGAGGCCTGCGTAGGCACCTACGTCGAGCTGCGAAGGCGGTACGGCTGAAGTGTCCTTCTTTCCCTGCGCGGCATACCCGTCGAGATGATGCGCTTCGCGTTGCTGTTCTTCGTGTTGCTCGGTGCTTGCGGCCGCTCTGACTCGCTGCTGCCAGACATGGCGCCCGACGCCGGCCTCGTGATGGACGCAGGGCTCCCAGACGCGGGCGCAGCAGACGCAGCCCCTGCAGACGCCGGTCGATGGTGTGCCGCTGAAGCGGCGAGCTGTCTGGCCGATGGCTGGCGCTTCGAGGAGCCGGGCCGCTGCTGCAACTCGCGCATGACCTGCAAACGCGTCGACGCCGGCGTGCCCGGCGCCTGCGAATACTGATCAGCCGTTCGACATGTTCACGGTGTACGTGGTGCACGTCGGCGCCGCGTTGGCGCGCCGGTAGATCTTGATGTCGAAGTCAGCGCCGTCTTCCGAGCCGATGCTGCCGCTGCGGCGGAAGCTGCGCGTGCCGCACGTCTCACCCTGCATGTAACAGCTCGAGTCGTGCGAGGTGCCGCCCTTGCGGTAGATGCACATCTCGATGCTCGGGTCGCTCGTGGTGAGGGTGATGCGCACGTCGAAGTCGTCGCTCAAGAAGTTCGTCGCGTCTTCGGCGTGAAACCGAATCCAGTCGACGTCGTTCGCTTCGGGCAGCATGCCCTGGTGCTGCGCGGTCTGGCCCGAGGTGTCCTTCAGGTTGCCCTTGTACTCACCCATCGAGCAGAAGCCTGACGGGTCGGTGCCGGTCTCCTGGCACTCGCAGCCGTTCGAGGCCATGGCGTCGGTGTTGTAGTAGCCGGCGTTGCACGCCGCGATGCCGCACTGACCGTTCATGCACGAGGGCGTGGCGTTGGCCACCGTGCAGCCCGAGTTGCAGTCGACGCCGGTGGCCGTCAGGGGAATCTCGACGATCTGCTGCACGGGGTCGTCGGTCTCGATGCTGACGCTGCCGTTGAACGAGGCCATCGCGTCGGCGCGGAACTCGATCTCGATGTTGCCGCGCGCAGCCGTCGCCAACGTGAAGGGCAGGGCCGGCAGGTTCTTGAACGAGTACAGGTTGCTGGTGCCGCCGACGAAGGTGATGCGCTTCACCGTCAGTGCGCCGAAGCCCACGTTCTTGAGCTCGAGGTTCTTGCTGACCTGCCAGCCGAGCGGCGTGTTGCCCCACGCGAGCATGGTGGGCCGCACCTCGAGGCGGGGCTCGGTGACGACGCCGCGCACGGGAATCTCGAGCGTGGGCCGCGTCGCGTCGGTCGAGGTGATGACGAGCATCGCGTCGACGATGCCGGGCTGGCTGGCGTCGAGGTCGAGCGTGAGCGGAATGCGCTTGAGCGAGTCGAGCGTGGCCGTCATCGCCATGTTGGGCAACGAGACGCGCACGTTGTTCGACGGGTCACGCACCGTCACGTTGCTGATGAACAACGAATTGCCGCCCAGGTTGGCGGCCTGCACCGTCACCTGCCGGCGCTGGCGCCGGGGCACGTCACCGAAGTCGATGGCGCGCTCCTCGGGCTCCACCGCGATGACGCCGTCGATGAAGCTGGTGCCCTCGACCTCGAAGCTGACGGGGTTCACCGCGGGCGTCGTGGAGCCGATGACGACGTCGCCCTGGTAGTAGCCGCGCGTCGTCGGTTTGAAGACGACGGGAATCGACAGGCCGGCGTCGGGCACGAGCGCCGAGAACGCGGGGAGCGTCACCGACACCCACGGGTGGCCGGCGTCGACCTGGTCGACCGCGAGCGCGATGTTGCCGAAGCCCACGTTGCGCGCGATGGCCGGCAGCGACTTCATCTCGCCCTGACGCACGAGCCCGAAGTTGAGCGAGCGCGGCTGCACGTCGAGGGCGGGCTCTCCGACGAGGCGGCGCACGAGGGGAATCTCGAGCTCACCGGGTTCGAGGCGGTCGGGGTCTTCGGAGTCGGGCGATGCGTCGGTGTACGTCACCAGCACGCGCAGGTCGTCGGCCGCTGGCGCCGACTGCGGGGCGTACTTCACGTCGATGGAGAACTCGGCCGCGGCGCCGAGAATGAACGGCGTCGCGATGCTGGGCGTCAGCATGTACTCGCCGCTGTCCTTCGAGAGCACCACGCGCTTGACGGCCACGCGGCGGTTCACCGTCGACTGCACCTTCACCGCGAGCGTGGTGTCGCAGCCGGGCGTCACGCACGTGAAGGCGAGCTGCCGCGGAATCGCGCGCAGACCACGGAACGGGCCGATGCCGTTGCTGTTGGTGACGCTGGTGGGCGGCTTCGTGCCGCAGGCAGTGACGGCGGCGAGCAGCAGGAGCAGGTGAGTTCGCATGGTGGGCTCCATCACGGCACCGAGAAGACGCCGTTCTGCCGCACGAGGTTGAGAATGTACGCGCTGTCGCCCTTGCGCCCGAGGCTGGTGTTCTTCTCGGACACGAGCATGCCGTTGACGAACACCTTCACGTTCACGGCGGAGCTCGCCTTGTTGAGGCACACCTGCTCGATGAGATGGCCCACGTCCTGACCGGGAATGGGAATCGCTCCGCCGGTGAGCACGTCGACGAGAATGTCGATGCTGATGCCGAGAATGCCCGCGAGCAGCGCCGTCGGCAGCGACTTGCAGTCCTGCTGGTAGTTCACCATCACGCGGTAGGTGCCGTCGGCGCGCGCGTCGGCGAGCACGATGCGCTCGGGCTCCTCTTTCGGCGCAAACGCGAGCCACGTCGGGTTGCCGTAGGTGCCCCAGTTCATCGGGGCCGGCGTGCGCTCGTTGCAGACGTAGCCAAACGGGTGCTCGAGGGTCATGTCGACGTCGCGCACGTCGTTGTCGAAGGCCGAGTCACTGCCGTTGTCGTAGGTCATCTCGAGCTTCACGACCTCGGGGCCCGGGCCCATCACGCCGTTGGCCGTGACGGGAATGGTGACGACGGAGCGCGAGGGGTCGTTCGAGTCGAGCTGGAGCAGCCCGCTGATGGGCCCGGCCGCGGTGGCGGTCACGACGACCTGCAGCTCGCTGAAGGTGCCGCCCGCGATGGCGGGGATGATCTGTGGAGCCGTCGACAGGTCGGTCGAGGGGCGCGTGCCTGCCCAGCTCGCGCGCACGGAGAGAGGCGCGCCGCCGCTGTTGGTGATGGTGAGCGGCCGCGAGAGCGTGGTGCCGAGCCGCACGTCGCCGAGGTCGATCATCATCGGCGTCACCGAGATGACCGGCGGGGTGGCCGAGTTGCCCTGCATGGGAATGCGCAGCTCGCCTTCGCTGGTCTGCAGCACCAGCGTGCTGAGCGTGTCTCCGCCGCCGTCAGGAGCGCCCGAGGAGCGCGGCGTGAACCGCGTCTCGAAGGTGAAGAGCGCGGCGTTGTCCTGCGTGATGGGGCGCAGCGTCTTGGGCAGCGAGCCCATGGGGAGCACCACCTCGAAGTCGGAGTTCATCGCCGGCTCGACCGCGATGGCGGTGATGGTGACGGGAGCCGTGCCGGTGCCGCGGTTCGACAGCGAGACGTTGCGCTTCGACTGCCGACCCACCGCGACGTAGCCGAAGTTCACCGGGTTCGGCGCAGCCGTCAGCTTCGGCTCGCCGATGTAGTTGGTGCGAATCGGCAGGCGGAAGGTGGGGTACTCCTTGTCGTCCGAGAGAATGCGCAGCTCGTTCGATTGCGGCGTTGGATCACCGGGCGCCCAGACGATGGAGAGCTCTTCGCTGCGGCCGGGGAAGATCTCCTTGGGGAAGTTCGAGCCACAGAACTCGCACCCGATGCCACCGTCGGCCTTCGCCAGGTTGGCCTCGAAGAGCGTCAACGTGCAGTTGCCGATGTTCGAGAGCAGCACCGTCTTCGTCTGCGGCGCGTTCGACGTCGTCATGCCGAAGTCCACCGTGTGCGGGGTGGGCTGCAGAATGGGCGTGCCGTCGTTGACGTTTTCACACGTCTTCGCGTTCTTCGGCACGCACTCGAAGGACTCACACAGGTAGCCAGAGGGACAGTCGACGTCCATGCGGCAATAGGTGACGTCCATCACGCGGGTGGTCTTCTCGCAGCCCGTCGCGCAGACGAGGAGCAGCACGACGCCAGCGAGGGCGGGGGCAACGGTTCGCTTCGAGTCCATGGGGGTTCCTGACTCTACCATCTGGCACCCCGGGGCGAAGGAGGTGCAACTTTCCAGCGGCGTTCGTCGGTTCTACCGCCTGCCGGGCCGTGGGGACAAATCGTGGCCGGGGCTTCCGGTTCGGGGTCTGACTCGGGCGCTGCGCGATATCGTGCGGGCGGTGCGCGTCCTGCTCCTGCTGTTGCTGACGGTGTCGCTGGCGGCCCGCGCCGAACCCGAGCGGGTGACGGTGGGCTCGTTTCTCCGCAACGTCGAAGCCATCGACCTCGACCAGAACGCGTACCACCTCAGCGCCGTCGTCTGGTTCAAGTGGAAGGGTGAGCGTGACCCGACGAAGTCGCTGCGCTTCGTGAACCTGCTCGAGGCGTGGGCGCTCACCCAGGTGCCGGTCTACGAAGAGCCGCTCACGTTGCCCGACGGGAGCCGCTACCAGCGCCTGCTCGTCGAGGGCCGCTTCTTTCACAAGTTCGCGCTCGGCACGTTCCCGCTCGATTGGCAGAAGGTGATGCTCGAGCTCGAAGACTCCCAGCGCGGGGCTGATCAGCTCGTCTTCGAGCTCGACCCCGCCAGCGGCGTGTTGCCCGAGCTGTCGGTACCGGGCTGGGTGGTGAAGGCGCCCATCGTCGAAGAGAAGCGGGTCGAGGTGCCGGGCAGCTTCGGGCTGGCGGGCAAGCTGGAGCACTCGCGCGTTCGGTTCGGGGTGTTGCTCCAGCGGCCGCTGCGCGTGTTGTTCACCACCATGCTGCCGCCGATTCTGCTGGTGCTCATGTGCTGCTGGTTCGTGTTCTTCTTGAAGCCCATTCACGTCGAGGCCCGCGTCGGCACCGTCATCACCGCGCTGCTCACCATCGTGTTCCTGCAGCTCGCCTTCACCGACGACCTGCCGTACCTGGGCAGCACGGTGCTGCTCGATCAGCTCTTCAACCTCTCGTACGTCGTCATCACCGCCATCTTGTTCGAGTGCGTGACGGTGACGCGGCTGTTCGACAAGGCGCAGACGCTCGAGGCGCGGCTGGCAGGGCTCGTGGAGGGCGACAAGGCGAAGGCCGAAGCCGAGCTGCTCTCGGTGCGGGGGCGGGTGGAGTCGCTCGACGCGCGCTCCCGCCGCTGGTTCCCCATCGCGTACCTGCTGGGCTGCGCGTTGATCATCTTCTTCGCGCGCGGGCCCGAGGTCTTCTCGATTCCCCTGTAGCCTACGTCGGCGGCTACTGGGCGTCGGCTTCGAACAGCTTCTCGAGGTCGGCACGGGCCTGCTTCGCGCGCTCCTGCAGCGTGCTCACGTCATCGCGGTGCTGGAAGCTGTCCATCAGCAGCTGCTCGTCGTGCGAGCGGAACGTCGCCAGCGTGCGCGCCACCTCGGACGACGGCATGCCGAGCAGCGACAACACGTCGCCCGTCATCTCGAGGCTCGACGAGAACGTCTCGCGCATGAGGTGCGTGACGCCCAGCGCGAGCAGCTCGTACGCGTGCTGGCGGTTGCGGGCGCGGGCCACGATGGTGACGTGGGGGAAGTGCTTCTGCAGCGTGCGCGCGACCTCGACCGACTTCTCGACGTCGTCGATGGCCAGCACGAACAGGCGCGCCTTCGCCGTGCCTGCGGCCTCGAGCAGCTCGAGCCGTGACGCGTCGCCATAGAAGACCTTGTTGCCGAAGCGCCGCACGAAGTCGACGTGCTCACTCGACGCATCGAGCGCCACGAAGGGAATGTGCCGGGCCGTCAGCACGCGGCCCACCACCTGGCCCACGCGCCCGAAGCCGGCGATGACGACGGGAATCTCTCCGTCCTGCACGAGCACGTCGAAGGCCTTCTCCTCCTTCTTCGGCATCAGCCGCGGCGCGAGCAGCTTCTCGAAGAGCGTGAAGGCCACCGGCGTCACCGCGAGCGAGAGCCCGACGACGAGCACCAGCAGCTCGGACATCTGGGTGGTGAGCGCGGCCGTCGAGGTGGCGAGCCCGAACACGACGAACGCGAACTCACCGCCCTGCGAGGTCGAGATGGCGAGGCGCAGGGCTCCGAGCGTGGTGCCACCACGACGTTTGCCGATGAAGAACAGCACCGCGCTCTTCACCAGCAGCAGGCCGACGACGAGCGACACCACCTGCGCGGGCTTCGCGGCCAGCAACGACAGGTTCACCGACATGCCGACCGCCATGAAGAAGAGCCCGAGCAGCAGGCCCTTGAAGGGCTCGATGTCGGCCTCGAGCTCGTGCCGGTATTCGGAGTCGGCCAGCAGCACGCCTGCCGAGAACGCGCCGAGGGTGGCTGAGAGGCCAATCGTCTCCATCAACACCGCCGTGCCTGCGACGACGAGCAGCGCGAAGGCGGTGAAGAGCTCCTGGCTGTGCAGCGCGGCGACCTGCTTGAGCACTGGCCGCAGCACGAACCGGCTCGCCACCACCATCGTGCCGAAGGTCGCGAGCACCTTGAGCAGCCCGAGGCCCACGCTCTGCTCCTGTGCGGGCGCAGCGTGGGTGCCCAGCAACGGCAGCAACGCGAGGAAGGGAATCGCCGCGAGGTCCTGGAACAGCAGAATGCCGAACGCGACGCGGCCGTGCTGCGAGGTGAGCTGGTTCTTCTCGGCCAGCACCTGCACCGCGAGCGCCGTCGACGAGAGCGAGAGCGCGAAGCCCGTGACGAGGGCCGCCACCGGCGTCAGCCCCATCGCGAGGCTCGCCAGCGCGAGCAGCCCCGTCGTCACGCCCACCTGCAGCCCGCCCAGCCCGAAGACGTGCCCGCGCATCTGCCACAGGCGCGACGGCTGCAGCTCGAGCCCGATGATGAAGAGCAGCAGCACCACGCCGAGCTCGCTGAACTTCATCACGCTCTCGACGTCGCTCACGAAGCGGAACGCCGACGGCCCGATGGCGACGCCCGCGACGAGGTAGCCGAGCACGCTGCCCAGGCCCGTGCGTTTGAAGAGCGAGACGGCGATGACGGCCGCGACGAGGAAGATGACGGCGTCGTGAAGAAAGCCCATGAGCGTTGGTGTCGGCGGTTGCGGGGGAGCCGCGGGGATAATCACCTCGGCCGAACCTGGCGAGGCGTTTCCCAGCCGTTCATCGGGGCGTGGGGTTGGAAAGTCGCCGCGCGGGCCTGCTCTGCGTAGAGTGCAAAGCCTCGTGAGCGAAGCGACCTACACCATTCCCAACGCGCTCGGTCTGCACGCCCGCGCCGCTGCGCAGCTCGTGAAAGCGGCGAACAAGTACCCGTGCGAAGTCGACGTCGAGTGCGAGGGCCAGACCGTCAACGGCAAGTCCATCATGGGCGTGCTGATGCTGGCCGCCGCGCAGGGCATGGTGGTGAAGGTGTCGTGCCGCGGCGACGGCGCCGATGACTGTCAGAAGGAGATCGGCGCGCTCATCAACAACAAGTTCGGCGAGCCGCGCTGAGCCTCACTTCTGCTTCGCCGCCCACCAGCGCTTGACGTCGTCGAGCCGTGAGAAGCGCGTCGCCGGGGGCAGGCTCGCGACCAGCTGCTTGCCGTAGCGCTTGGTGAGCACCCGCGTGTCTCCGAGCGCGACGATGCCGTGGTCGGTGCGCGTACGAATGAGCCGGCCGAAGCCCTGGCGCAGCGAGAGCGCCGCTTGCGGCACCTGGTACTCGTCGAAGGGGTTGCCGCCCTCTTTGCGCACGGCCTCGATGCGGGCGGCCTGCAGCGGCTCGTTCGGCGGCGCGAAGGGCACCTTGTCCATCACCACCAGCGAGAGCGCGTCACCCGGTACGTCGACGCCCTCCCAGAAGCTGTGAGACGCGAAGAGCACCGACGGCTTCTCTTTGAACTGCTCGAGCAACACCGTGCGCGGCGCGTCGCCCTGCTTGAAGACGGGCACCTCGACGTGTGGCGAGACGAGCGCGTGCACCTCGTCGAGGTGTCTGAGGCTGGTGCACAAGACGAACGCGCGGCCGCCCATCAACCGAATGAGCCGCAGCACCTCGCGCGAGAACTGCAACGTGAAGTCGGGAGCGTTGGGCTCGGGCAGGTGTGACGGCACGTAGAAGGCCGCCTGCGAGGGGAAGTCGAAGGGCGACTCCACCGAGACTGTCGCGGTGGCCTTCGGGTCGAGGCCGAAGCGGCGGGCGACGTACTCGAAGGAGCGCTCCTGCCGGCCCGACGACGAGGTGAGGGTGGCCGAGGTGAAGATGACGGCGCCGACGTCTTCGTAGAGGAAGCGCGCGAGGCTCTCGCCGACGTCGATGGGCGCGGCCCGCAGCGCGAGGGAGCGCCCACGCGTCTCGGCCCAGTACACCTGCCTCACGTCGTCGGCCTGCACCACGTGCTCGAGGGCCGCGGCCGTCTCCACCGCGCGCCGGTTGAGCGCGCCGAGGTCGGGGTCATCGTCTCCCGTGAGCGCGGCGATGGCGGCGAGCGTCTCGAGGGTGGCGGCGGCTGGCGGGCGGAGCTGGTCGACCACCTCGGGCGTCAGCGTGAAGTCGCCCTGCCGGCGCTGCGTGTCGAGGGGCTCGACGGGAAACGCGAGCGAGAGCTCACGAAACAGCGCCTCGCTCCGGCTGCGCAGGGTGACCGAGAGCGCTGCCAGGTGACTCGCGCGCGCGTCGGTGACCGGCAACACGCCCACCAGGTCTTGCGCGAGGCTGGTGAGCCGCCCCGACGAGACCGAGACGCCGAAGTGCTCGGTCGCCACGTCTTCGAGCGCGTGCGCCTCGTCGAACACCACCGCGTCGTACGGCGGCAGAATGCCCAGCTTCTCTTCGCCGCCCCGTGAGCGCAGCGAGAGGTCGGAGAAGAAGAGGGCGTGGTTCACCACGATGACGTCGCAGTCTGCAGCCGCGCGCCGGCCCTTCGTCACGAAGCACGACTCGTACAGCGGGCACTTGCCGCCGAGGCACGCGTCGCTGGTGGTCGAGACGAGCGGCCAGCCGCTCCAGTTCTCGGGCACGCGCGTCTCGCCGCGGTCGCCGGTCTCGGTCATCATGGCCCACTCCCGAAACGCGGGCCACCAGGTGGCGTCTTCGGGCGTCGCGAAGCTGGGCGCCTGGTCGAAGGCCTCGAAGCGGTGGGCGCACAGGTAGTTGGAGCGCCCTTTGAGCAGCGCCGCTTCGAACGGCAGCCCCACCACGTCTCGCAGCAGGGGAATGTCCTTCGTGAAGACCTGGTCTTGCAGGGTGCGGGTCGCGGTGGAGACGACGACGCGTTTGCCCGAGAGCACCGCCGGCACGAGGTAGCCGAGCGTCTTTCCGGTGCCGGTGCCCGCCTCGGCGAGCAGCGCGGTGCCCGTCTCGAGCGCGACCTCGACGCCCTTCGCCATCTCGAGCTGCGCGGGCCGGTGTTCGTACCCCGACAGCACGGCCGACAACGCGCCGCCCTGCCCGAGCACGCCTTCGACCGTCGCCTGGTGAAGCTCTCTGCGCTTCGCGGTCACGAGAGCAGCCGGAACATCGCGAAGAACGCGCCGAAGGTGACGGCGAGCGCGAGCCCGCCCACGATGACCTTCACGAACATCGGCGCCTGAGCCGCTTCTTTCGGGTCGCCGCGCGGCATCAACATCACCGACGAGGCCATGGTGAAGACGTCGTCGCGGCCGCGCTGGGCGATGGGGTCTTCGGGCATCGCAGCGAGGCGCAGCCGGTAGAGGCGCGCGAGGGCTGGCAGCTGGTTGCGCTCCGAGGCGAGGCGGCGCACGGCCGAATGGCGCGCGTCGTCACCCCACTCGCGCAGCAGCTCCTTCCACATCGCCGAGAGGTCGGGCGGCGGCAGCAGCTCGTCGAACTCGACGCGGTCGAACGACAGCCCGCACGTGGGGCACGCGGCCGAGCCGTCGCGCTTCGAGATGCACTTGGGGCACAGGCCCTCGGGCACCTGAAACGGGTCGCTCTCGGCGAAGACGCGCGCCGACTCCACCGCAGCCGCCGTCGGTGCGCGCAACATCACCACGTTGCTCGCCTCGGCCGACGACGCCAGCACCAGCGCCCGCGGGCCCGGCGTCTTGCGTGACGACATCGGCAGCGGCGGCGCGGCCTTCGGCGTCTCGGCGAGCGGGGGCAGCGCCTCGGTGGTGATGGGCAACGACGACTCGACGCCACACTTCGGGCAGCCGACGAAGGCGTCTGAGCCGACGACCTTCACCGCCGTCACCTCGATGAGCCGCTCGCAGCTGGGACAGACGGCCTTCATGCGGCCCCGAGTGTAGCGCTGGCGCAGCCTGCCGACCGACTTCTTCTGACACCCACCCGCCTGCCCGGCCTTGTGCGCGGCCGAGCGCGGGCTACGGTTCGGTCGTGTCAGCCACGGTCTCGTTTCAGGGCATCGGCGCCAGCCCCGGAGTGGCGGTCGGCCACGCCTTCGTCATCGACGCACGCAAGGTGCGCACGCCGAAGGTGAAGCTGAAGCCCACCGACGCGGAAGCCGAGGTGATGCGCTTTCGTACGGCCATCTCCTTGTCGGACAAGCAGCTCGAGGACCTCAAGACGAAGCTGTCGACGGGCGCCGAGAACGAGCACGCGCTCATTCTCGAAGCGCACCGCATGATGCTCCACGACCCGATGTTCCTCGTCGAGGTGACGCGGCTCATCAAGGAAGAGACCATCAACGCCGAGTGGGCCGTGCGGCGTGTCTGCCGGCGGCTGCGGCACCAGTTCGACAACCTCGAAGACGAGTACTTCCGCGAGCGGAAGAGCGACATCGAGTTCGTCGCCGACCGCCTCGTGCGCAACCTCATGGGCGAGGTCGTCGACCAGGAGCTCGAGGTGCCCGTGGGCGCCGTCGTCGTCGCGCACGACATCAGCCCGGCCGACGCAGCCATGCTGGTGAAGACGGGCAAGGTGGGCGCGTTCGTCACCGACCTCGGCGGCCACACGAGCCACACGGCCATCGTCGCCCGCGCGCGTGACGTGCCGGCGGTGCTGGGCCTGGGCAACGCCGCCGAGGCGATTCGCAGCGGAGACGTGGTGGCCGTCGACGGCCGCCGCGGGCTGGTGCTGGTGAACCCCACCGAGGCGCAGCTCGCGTTGTTCCGCGAGACGATGCGCCGGCAGCTGGCGACCGAGGCCCTCGCGCTCAAGACGGCCGAGCTGCCGTCGGTCACCATCGACGGCGTGCGCGTTCGGCTCAACGGCAACATCGAGTTCGCCGACGAGATTCCGTCGCTGCTCGCGCACGGTGCCGAAGGCATCGGCCTGTACCGCACCGAGTTCCTCTTCCTCGACCGGCCCGCGCCGCCGACCGAAGAGGAGCACTACCAGGCCTACAAGGCCGTGCTCGAGGCGATGGGCGAGCGGCCGGTGACGATTCGCACGCTCGACCTCGGCGGCGACAAGGTGCCGAGCAACAAGAAGTGGGAGAAGGAGACGAACCCGGCGCTGGGCCTGCGCGCGATTCGCTACTGCCTGCAGCACCGCGACCTGTTCCGCGCGCAGCTGCGGGCGCTCTTGCGGGCGAGCGTGCACGGCAACCTCAAGGTGATGTTCCCGATGGTGTCGGGCATCTCCGAGCTGCGTGAGGCGCGCAGCGAGCTCGAGGCGTGCCGCTCCGAGCTCTCGCGACAGGGCGTGCCGCTGGGCCGCCGGGTGCCGGTCGGCATCATGGTCGAGACGCCGAGCGCCGCGTGGATCGCCGACCGCCTCGCGCAGGAGGCCGAGTTCTTCAGCATCGGCACCAACGACCTCATTCAGTATTCGTTGGCCATCGACCGGCAGAACCGCGACGTCGCGTACCTCTACCGCCCGATGCACCTGTCGATTCTGCGCATGGTGCAGCACATCACCGACGCCGCGAAGAAGGCCGGCATTCCCGTGTCGATGTGCGGCGAGATGGCGGGTGACTCGTCGCTCACGCTGGTGCTGCTCGCGCTCGGCCTCGACGAGTTCTCGATGACGAGCGGCCAGATTCCCGTGGTGAAGCGCATCATTCGCAGCGTGTCGATGACCGAGGCGAAGGAGCTGCTCACGAAGGCGATGCAGTTCTCGACGGCCGAGGAGATCGAGCGCTTCGTGAAGAACGAGATGGACAAGCGCTTTGCCAATGAAGCGTGAGCGGGTGTGCTGATCAGCTCACCACGTCAGAATCGCGCCCGTGCCCAGACCTGCGGCGACGACGCCTGAGGCAATCGCGGCTCCGGTGAGCGCGTTGGCGGTCGAGGCCGTCGTCTGCGCCTGTGCCGCCGTCATCGACGACAGCTTGAGGCCATCGGGCCCGGTGGTGACCTGATTGAGCTGGCCAGCCGTGACGGCGCTCCCGATGGCGAGGCCAACGGCTGCGGCTGCGGCAACTCCGGCGCCGATGAGCAGAATCTTGGGCAGGGGCTTCGACGCGGCAGGTTCGACCACCACGAGCGGAGGCGGTGGAGGTGGCTGCGGGTCGAGCTTCGCCACCACGGGCGCGTCCTTCTGAACCGGCTTCACGAGGGGCGCGAGCCGATCTGCGAAGCGCACCACCGGCACCGAGACGTCGCCGTTGGTCTCGTCGAGCCAGTCTTCGCGCGCGAGCAGGCTGCCGCTCGCGACGTCGAACCCAGCCAGCGCCCACGCGCGATCGCGCCCGACCTTCGAGACCGACAGCAGCACCACGAACCGCGCCTGCAGCTTCTTCGACAGCTCGAGCAGACACGCCTGCTTGCCGCCGCACGTCGACGCATCGCCGAGCCCCGCGGCCTTCAGGCGCTTCTGGGTGTCTTCGAGCGACCACGCGTCGCCGACCCGCGACAACTCCGCGTCGATGACGGTCGTGGCCTTCTTGAACTCGTCGACCGAGATGCCGGAGCGAGCCTGCACGAGCACGGCCGTTGGCTCAGCCGAGAGAACTGCGACCAACGTCACGAAGGTCACCATGCGCCCAGAACCATGCCACGCAGGCAGGCTTCAGCGCAGCGACTTCTCGAACTCGTCGAGGTCGCGGCTCAGCTTCAGCCGGTCTGCCTCGGTGTTCGCCTCGACGAGGCGCGTGCGGTACCGGTTGATGTGGAGCTTCAGCGCCGGGTTGTCCTGGGTGTTGGCCCGAAGTTCCAGCGCTCCGATGCGGCGCTCCAGCTCGGCGACCGTGGGCACGCGCGGGCCGGGCTTCTTCACGTCCGGCTTCGTGGTGACGACCGGCTTCGGGTCGACCGGCTTGGCGACTGGCCTGCTGTCGACCGGCTTCGCATCGACCGGCTTGGTATCGACCGGCTTGGTATCGACCGGCTTCGCGTCGACCGGCTTCGCATCGACCGGCTTCGCATCGACCGGCTTCGCATCGACCGGCTTCGCATCGACCGGCTTCGCGTCGACCGGCTTCGTATCGACC
Organism: Archangiaceae bacterium; assembly: GCA_016879935.1. Lineage (GTDB taxonomy): Bacteria > Myxococcota > Myxococcia > Myxococcales > Myxococcaceae > Xiheimicrobium. The sequence continues at coordinate 17,363 of JAACJQ010000137.1, forward strand.
GGCTTCGTATCGACCGGCTTCGTATCGACCGGCTTTGCGTCGACCGGCTTCGTATCGACCGGAACTTCAGGTGTGACCGTGCGATTCCCGCCCAGAAAGACGACGCTGAGACTGAGGACGATGACCGCGACGAGCACGCCGCCCACGATGAAGGGCGTCTTCGAGGCACCGCCCGAGGTGGGCGAGCTGGCCTCGTCGGTTTTCCGGTCGGCGAGCTGGGCGGTCGGGGTTGGAACGGGGCCACCCCTCGAGTCGCGGCGACGGGCCGATGGGCGAGGCTCCGCGACCTGCTGGAGCGACATCGCCGTGTCGGCCGTGCCTTCGTCGCCTGCCGGAGGCTCTGACGGAATCTCGGCGATGACCGTGCGATCGGAGCGCGCCACGGTCGGCAGTGGGTCCTGCTCGAGGTCCGGGCTGCTCACGCGCGGCGGCAGCGCCTCGAGGTGCACCGGCGTGGCGCGGCTGATGGGCGGCATCGGCGACGTCGGGAAGCCGTGCGGGTGCTTCGCCACCAGCTGTTTGAGGAGAGCGCGCACGGGCTCGAGCGTCGCGGGCCGGCTGGCGGGCTCCTTCGCCATCATCTGCTCGACGAGCTGCGAGAGCGGGAGCGGAGTGGCGGCGTCGGCGTCGATGAGCTTCGGCACCGGCGCGGTGAGGTGCATCATCACCAGATCGACCGACGTGGCCGCGGTGAAGGGCAACCGCCCCGCGAGCAGCTCGTAGGCCATCACGCCGAGTGCATAGATGTCGGTGCGCTGATCAGTCGGCTGCGCGCGCGCCTGCTCGGGCGCCATGTAGTCGGGCGTGCCGACGATGAGCGAGGCCGACGTCATCGTCGACGACGACACGCCCGGCGCCGACCGCTTGGCCAGACCGAAGTCGAGCAGCTTCAAGAACTTCTCGCCGTCGTCGTCGACGCAGAGGAACAGGTTCGAGGGCTTGAGGTCGCGGTGCACGATGCCCGCTTTGTGCGCGGCGAACAGCGGCCCGGTCGCCTCGAGCAGCAGCTTGAGCGCGTCGATCTGCGACAGCCGCCCCTCGCGGTGGAGCAGGTCGTAGACGGTCTCGCCCTGGAGCAGCTCCATGACGAGGTACGGCCGGCCATCGGGCGTGAGCCCGTGCGCGTGAATGTCGACGATGCCGCGGTGGCGAACGGCGTTGACGGCCTGCGCCTCGGCCAGCACGCGTCGCACGAGAATCTGATCAGCCGCGAACTCGGGCTTGATCACCTTGATGGCCCCGCGCTTGTTGATGACGGTATGCAGGCCCTCGTACACGACGCCCATGCCGCCTTCGCCGAGCGGCCCGACGACCTGGTAGTCGCCCAGCTTCGTGCTGAGAAGCGGGTCGCGCACCGAGGTCGCGTCGTCTTTCGCTGGCGAACCGGCCATGGAGTTCCTCGACGCTAGACCGACTGTCGACCCTTCGCGAGACGACTGTCAGCTGACGGCGGTTCCCCCACCTGTTGGTGCAGCGCGGCCCCTCGACCGCGGCCCCGCAGAAATGCGTTGCAGCGCGCGCCTCGTCGCCACTAGTCGGCGGATCACCATGAGCCGCATCTACCGCCAGCTTCCCACCGCAGGAACCCGCATTGGCCTCGCCTTCTCGGGCGGTCTCGACACCCGCGCCGCCGTCGCATGGATGACGAAGAAGGGCCTCGACGTCTACGCGTACACCGCCGACCTCGCGCAGCCCGACGAGAAGAACGCCTCCGACATTCCGCCCATCGCGACGAAGCACGGCGCGAAGGCTGCGCGGCTCATCGACTGCCGCGCGCAGCTCGCGCACGAAGGCCTCACGGCGATTCAGTGCGGGGCGTTTCACCTGAGCGTCGGCGGCCGCAAGTACTTCAACACCACGCCGCTGGGCCGCGCGGTCACCGCGACCGCCATCGTGCGCGCGATGAAGCACGACGGCGTGCACGTCTTCGGAGACGGCTCCACGCACCGCGGCAACGACATTCAGCGGTTCTACCGGTACGGCATTCTCGTCGACCCCGATCTGCGCATCTACAAGCCGTGGCTCGACCAGCAGTTCGTCAACGAGCTCGGCGGCCGCACCGAGATGTCGAAGTTCCTCGAGTCGGTCGGCCTGCCGTACTCGATGAGCACCGAGAAGGCGTACTCCACCGACTCGAACATGCTGGGCGCGACGCACGAGGCGAAGGCGCTCGAGCACCTCGACAGCTCGATGCACCTGGTGGCGCCCATCATGGGCGTCGCCCACTGGAAGCCCGAGACCCGCGTCGACGCCGAGACCATCACGGTGACGTGGGAGGCCGGCGTGCCGGTCGCGCTCAACGGCAAGCGCCAGCCCGACCTGGTGCAGCTGTTCCTCGAGGCGAACGCCATCGGCGGCCGTCACGGCCTGGGCATGTCTGATCAGATCGAGAACCGCGTCATCGACGCGAAGAGCCGCGGCATCTACGAGGCGCCGGCGATGGCGCTGCTGCACCTGACGTACGAGCGCCTGCTGTCGGCGGTGCACAACGAGAACACGACCGACCTCTACATGACGCTCGGCCGCCGCCTCGGCCGCCTCTTGTACGAGGGCAAGTGGTTCGACCCTGAGTCGATGCTGCTCAAGGAGTCGCTGTCTCGCTGGGTGGGCACGGCCGTGACGGGAGAGGTGAAGGTCGAGCTGCGGCGCGGCGACGACTACACGATTCTCTCCACCAACGCGGCGCAGTCGGCCTACGCGCCCGAGAAGCTGTCGATGGAGAAGACCGTCGGCGCCTTCTCGCCCGAAGACCGCATCGGCGCGCTCGAGCTGCAGAACCTGTCGGTGGGCGACAACCGGTCGCTGCTGCTCCACTACGCGCAGGCGCTCGCGCTGCCCACGGGCTCGACGAACGAGCTCAAGCAGCTGGTCGGCGGAGACGACTGACCGGTGCGGCAGCCCGTCGACGCGGCCCACCTCGAGCGCGCACGGCGGGAGCTGGTCGCGGCGATGCGGGTGCAGATCGAACGGTTCCGCCTCGTCGGCCGTGTCACCGAGGCTGGCGCCATCACGCGTGTCGAGAGCCTGCGGCGGGTGTTGCTCGCAGGGACCGGCCTCGGCCTCGTCGCCTGCCTCGTGTTGCTGCTCGCGCAGCCCGTCACACCGCTGATGGTCGCACTGCTGGCCATCTACACGGGCATCGGCGCGGTGGCGTTGGGGCTGTACCGGGTGCGGCGGCTCGTCTCGGTCTTGTTCGAGCGGCGCGTCGAGCCCTTCGCCGAGAAGACGCTCGGGCCGTTGAAGCCGACGGTGCCGGCAGACGTGGAGTACCGCTTCGAGGCGAAGACCTGCCACATCACCTGGTCGAGAGCAGGCGCCGTGCTCCGGACGAGAGCGGTCGACATCTCGAAGGCGCGGTTCGCACTGGAGGGCGGGTCGGTCATCGCCCTGTTCAACGGCAGCGGCTCGGTGCGGGCGCGGGTGGTGCTGTTCTGCTCCGAGGCGAACCTCGCCGAGCTGCGCGCCGCCATCGACGCACTGGCGATTCCGCGCGAGCTGCTCGCTGCACGCCCGACGCCCTGACGCGGTGAGCGGCTCACGCGTCGTTCTGGGTCGAGTTCGGAACCACGTCGCCATTCTGGAACCGCGTGGTTTTCACTTTTCGCCTCGCGCGGTGTCCTCCCCGCATGGAGCTGATCAGGAACCCCGTCGGCCTGCTGGTGCTCGCGGTCTTGTTCGTGCCGCTCGAGCGGTCGTGGCCGCTGCGCAGGGCGCCAGTGTTGCGTGCGGGCTGGAAGACCGACGTCGCGCACTTCTTCGTCTCACACACGCTGCAGCAGCTCGCGTTGGTGCTCTGCATCGGGTTGATCGTCTCGGTCGTCGACCCGTTCGCCGCGAGTGTCGTGCAGCGCCAGCCCGCTGGACTCCAGGTGGTCGAGGCGCTGCTCCTGGTCGAGTTGGTCGGCTACGGCATGCATCGCGCCTTTCACACGGTGCCGTGGCTGTGGCGCATTCACGCGGTGCACCACTCCAGCGAACGGTTGGACTGGTTGGCATCGCTGCGCGTGCACCCGCTCGACCAGACGCTGACGCGCTCGGTGCAGTTTCTCGTGCTGACGCTGCTGGGCTTTCCCGTCACCATCTTCGGCGCAGCGACCGTGCTGCTTGGGCTGTGGGCCATCTTCCTGCACGCGAACGTGCGGTTTCGGTTCGGAGTCCTCGAGCGCTTCATCGCGACGCCCGCGTTTCATCACTGGCACCACGCTCGAGGCGCGCGCGGAAACTACGCCGGGCTGTTTCCGTGGGTCGACACGCTGTTCCGTACCAACGTGACGGCGGCGCAGTGGCCCGAAGACGCGGGCACCGACGACGCTCCGCCCGAGCGGTACTGGGCGCACCTGCTGTTGCGGAAGAGCACTGGACCTCGCGCGGTCGGTGATGCCTGATGCGCGCATGGCTCAGCACCACGTCGCGACGAAGGCCCAGCTCGACACGTTTCTCTCGAAGCATGCTGCCTGGAAGGTCGACGGCGGCATGCTCGTTCGCACCTACGAAGCGCCTTCGTTTCTCGAGGGCATCGTCTTCGTCGACCACGTGGCGAAGCTGGCCGAGGCCGCCGACCACCACCCCGACATCGACATTCGCTGGCGCAAGGTGACGCTGCGCTTCGTCACCCACGACGCAGGCAACGCCATCACCACGCTCGACACGCGGCTGGCTGGAGAGTGTGACGCGCTCTTCTCGGCGCACCTCAAGCTGGGCTGAGCCGATGCGCCTCTGGGTGCTCGGCCTGCTGGTCGTCGGCTGCACCTGCAAGGAGACCCGCCGCTCCGACGCCGGCACGCGCCTTCGCAAGGTCGACGTGCACGTGCACGCAGAGCCCGCCGCCGTGCCGCACCTGCTCGCGTTGATGAACACGCACGGCATCGACGTGGCGTGGAACCTGTCGGGCGGCTGGCCGGGCTCGGGGCTCGAAGACGCGCTCGCGGCGGCGAACGCCACGAACGGGCGCGTGCTCGTGTTCGCGAACCCACCGCTGGGCATGCTGCGGCAGGGCGCCGACGTGAACGCGATGGCGGAGCAGCTCCGAGTGGCGCACGACCTCGGCGCGCGCGGCGTGAAGTTCTTCAAGTCACTCGGCCTCGGAGCGCGCTGGCCTGATGGCAGTCTCGTCGCCGTCGACGACCCGCGGCTCGACCCGTTGTTCGAGCAGGCCGGCGCGCTGGGAATGCCGGTCGCGATTCACACGGGAGACCCGAAGGCGTTCTGGTTGCCCGCGACGCAGGAGAACGAGCGCTTCGACGAGCTCTCGGTGCATCCCGGGTGGAGCTACGCGGGCCGCCCCGTGCCGACGTGGAGCGCGCTCTACGAGGCGTTTCTTCGCCGCGTCGCCCGTCACCCGCACACCACCTTCGTCGGCGTGCACTTCGGTAACGACCCGGAGGACCCGGGCGCAGTCTCTGCCGCGCTCGACCAGTACCCGAACCTCTTCGTCGACACCGCCGCGCGTGTTCCCGAGCTGGGCCGACGGCCTGAGGTGATGCGTGCGGTGTTGGCGAAGCACCCGACGCGCGTGCTCTTCGGCACCGATCTCGGCGTCGGCGTCGGCGTCGGCGAGTTCGACCTCATGCTGGGCTCGGCGGGAGCGACCCCTCCTGGTCCATCAGACGTCGCGCACTTCTTCTCGTCGACCTGGCGCTTCTTCGAGACGAACGATCGCGACTTCGAACACCCGACGCCGATTCAGGGGCGCTGGCGAATCTCGGGGCTGGGGTTGTCGCGTGAGGCGCTCGAGCGGCTCTACTCGGGCAACGCCGATCAGCTGATGCGTTCACGCTGATCGACCGCGCGCGCACAGCAAAAGACCGCTCCCGAGCATGAGGGACGAGCCGACGTTCACGGCGAAGTTGGGGTTGCCGAGGCATGCGTCACTGGCGAAGCCGGCCGCCAGCAGCAGCACCCCGATGACCGACAGCGACGGGAGCGCCCAGCGGAGCCCCGCCACCACGCCCTTCCACGTCACCACCAGCGCCAGCGCACAGAAGGCCGCCGCGCAGGCGTTCGCGAACACCCCCAGTGCATCGACGAGCGCGAGCGCGTGCGGGTGGAGCGTCGAACGAACACCAGCCTCGACGTACAACTCGAGCGAGGGCGGGTGGCGGCCCAGCACGACGATGGCCACCACGATTCCCAGCGCGAGCACGAGGTTCAGCCCCATCCAGCAGGTGACGATGATGGCTCCAGTCTGTCGAAGGCGCATGCGCGGGGCCGTAGCAATTCCCGCACCGCTCGCGCCCGTGGGAGCGAGTGCGCTCCAGCGCGTCGCCGAGTGACACTTTGGCAGTCAGCGCTGGGCGCCGAAGTGCACGGAGTCGAGGCAGGCCGTGTCTTTCGGCCCATCGACGAACTCGCCGCGAATGCGAAACGAGGTCAGGTCGCGCAGCACCGAGCGCACGTCTTCGTCGGTCGCCGGCAAGCCGCTCTCGTCGACGATCCACCCTGACGAGCCATCGAGCGACACGCGGCGCGCCGTCCACTCCATCGCGGGCGCCGTCGGGTAGCTCTTCGACAACGAGAGCCCGTTGCCCGAGATGACGACGTCACGCCCGTGCTGCAGGTTGAACTGCTGGTTGATTCGAACGTTGAAGGTGATGAGCAGCCCTTCGGCTTCGAGCCGCGGGCCCAGGTAGCTCGGTGGCGCGACGAACGAGAAGAACCCCACCGGGTCGGCGTCGGTCGCGCAGATGTTGCCATTGGGCGTGCCGCCGGTGGCGCGGTAGGCCGGGCGCGTCTCGTCGCCGTTGCCCGAGATGAGCCAGCCCTCGTCGTCACCTTCGAAGAGCGAGGTGGGGCTTGATGGTGCGCACGAGCAACCCAGCGCGATGATGATCAGCAGCAGGAAGCCGAGGCGCCGCACGCCTTGCTCATAGCAGACTCACCGCAGCCTCGCGGGAGCCCCACACGCATCAGCCGGGAGCTGCGCCACGGCAGGTCCCTTCGCAACGAGTGACGCAGCGTCTTCGAGCCCGGCCTCGAGCAGCACCGCGGTCAGCAGCTGTCGCGACGCGCCGAGTCCTTCGGGCCAGTCGCGCCAATCCATCTCGAGCGAGGCCTCGAGCATCGCGCGGGCTTCGAGTCGCCGGTGCTGCAGCACCCGCACGCGCCCGAGCGTGAACCAGGCGGGACCATCGGAGGGGTACGTTCGAACGAGCCACTCCAACGTCGCCCCCGCCAGCTCGAGCTCGTCGAGTCGAAGGCTGGCCTCTGCGCTCTCGAGCGCGAGGCGCGCATCCAGCGGGGCCAGCCGCCGCGCCCGCTCGAAGGCCTCACGCGAAGTCGTCACGTCGTGCTGCTTGCTCGCGACGCGGCCCACGTTCGCCAGCGAGACCGCCAGCATCGGCGCCCGCGACACTGCCGCTTCGTACGAGGTGCGAGCCGCGTCGAGGTGCCCCTGCTCCTCGAGCACCGCGCCGCGCAGGGCTGGCCACGTGGGGCTCCACGGCTCGAGCCGCGCTGCCGTCTCGAGCCCGTCGTCGGAGCGGCCCACCATCGAAGCCGTCAGCATCACCAGTGCGACCGCCAGCACCGGGGCGGCGACGAAACGGCTCCAGGTCGGCAGAAGCCTGGCGTCGTCGCCGTCGAGCGAGCGCACCACCACCATCAGCAGCAGCGCCGAGCCCAGCACGCCCAGAAACGTCACCTGGGCCGCCGCCGCGAGGGCCAACGCGACCGCCACCTCGGCCGGTGCCGTGCGATGCGCTCCACCGCGATGCCACGCTCGCAGCACGAGCACCATGGCGACGCCCATGACGACCGCGCCGAGCAGGCCCTGCGTCGCCAGCACCTGCGCGGGAAACGAGTGCGCGTGCGCGGCCGTCACGCCCCACTCGTACTGCCACGCTTCGGGTTGCCGCAGCTGCTGGTCGACGAGCAGGAAGGTGTCGAACCCCCAGCCGAGCAGCGGGTGCTCCCGAAACGCGGCGAGCGACGTCTTCCACAACGCCAGCCGGGTCGGCGCGACGAGCACGTTCGTCACTCGCTCCACCACCGCGTCGAAGCCGACGAGCGCCATGACGAGCGCGGTGACGAGGCCGAGGAGCGCGACGCCGCCGAGCACCTGCCGGGCCGTCACCGTGCGTCGAGCGCCGATCAGCAGCACATACGAGCCACCGCCCACCAGCAGGGCAAGCCAGCCCGCGCGAGAGAGCGTGGCCACGCAGACGATGGCGGTGAGCGCCGCGATGACGAAGAAGCCGCGCGCCCTCCGCCGCCCCAGGTCGAGCGCGAACACCGTCATCGCCGCCAGCCACACGCCCAGCTGCGTCGGGTGCCCCAGCGTGGCGAAGGGTCGCATGCCGCCACACCAGCGCGCGACGTCAGCCCACTCGAAGACGTCGTGCCCAGTCGCCTGCAGCAGCGCCCACGCCGAGACGGGCACCGCGGCCCAGACGAGCGCCCGCGGCTCGACGCCCGACGACACCGACGCGAACAGCAGCACCCCGCAGAGCGTCACGAAGCCGGGAACACCGAGCGCAGGCGAGCTCGACGTGAGCCACGACACCAGCGCCGCGCCGAACACCAACCCCAGCACCGCCCGCGCCGTGCCCGAGAGCCTCGCCTGCGTGGTGAGCAACACTCCGAGCAGCAACACCACGAGGTGCGGCAGCTCGAAGGCGTCTCTGGCGAAGGGAAAGAACGAGACGCTCGCGGCGGCGAACGCGAGGCCCGCGCGGTTCACTGCACGACGATGGTGGCGAGCGCGTACTGCGAGCCGGCCGTGGCCTGCACCAGGAACACGCCGGGCGTGTTGGGCGCCGTGTACGTGCCCGTCGAGTTGACCGAGCCTCCGTTCGGCGAGACCCGCCACGTCACCGCCGCTCCAGAAGACACCATCGCCGTCAGCTGCACGACACCGCCGCGCGTGACGGTGCTGACCGCCGGCGAGATGGCGATGGCGTTCGTGTTCGTCGCCGTCACCGTGACGTCGGCGCTGCTCCACAGGTTCGTCGAGGGCTCACGCGCATAGACGCGCTCGTCGGTCGTCGCGGCCGTCAACGTGCCGGTGCCGTCGATGGTGCCGCTGGGCCACACGAACCACTGCAGCCCACTCACGCCGACGACCATCGAGCTCGGGCTCGGCGAGTTGGGAATGGTGGTGGTGCGCACGCCCGAGAACGTCTGCTTGGAGCCGGGCGGCAACAGCAGCGCGTTGCTCGACGGAGACTCCGGAGCCACGGAGAAGCGCTCGAGCGTCGGGCTGACGTTGAGGTCGATGAAGCGGCTGAGCGAGGTGTTCTGCACCGAGGTCGCGAGGATGCGCACCGTCGAGTTGCCGGAGGCCGCGTAGAAGATGGCCGTCGAGGGGCTCGTTCGAGAGAGGCTGCCGCCGCCCTGTGCGAGCGAGAAGGCGACGCCGTTGTCGACTCCGCCCACCACACGGCCCGAGAGCGTGAGCGCGCCACCACTCACCACCGTCGCCGACGACGGCATCACCTCGACTTGAGGGCCTGACGAGCCGCCCCCGGTGCCGCTGAAGCCGCCGCCTGCGCCGGTGCCTGCCCCCGAGTTCGAGCCGATGCACTGGCCCTGCGAACACGTCTGCGTCACCGAGCACACCGAGCACGTCGCGCCGCCGATGCCGCACGCCGCCGAGAAGCTGCCGGTCTGACAGCGGCCGCTCGAGTCGCAACAGCCGACGGCGCACGTCGCAGACGAGCACGGCCTGTTGCCACCACAGCCAGAAGCGATGACGAAGAAGAGCGAGAGCAGGGCCGCGAGAGTCACGCGCATGGCGCGACTTCTGACACACGGCCCAGCCGCCGTCACCGCACCTGCGCGCGTTCGAGGTGCAGCGTCAGCGAGAGCGTCGAAGGCTTCTTCTGCGGCGGAAACACGAGCTCCCGAAGCCGGCCCGAGAGGCAGTCCATTCCCCGAAGCGCGCCAGCGTCTCCCGGGTCGAGGCGGAGGGCGCTGACGGCACCGGCCGAAGAGACCTCGAGCGTCGCGCGCACGTCGCCAGTGGAGAAGACGCAGGGCTCTTCACCGAAGTGCGTGCCCAGGCGGTCGCGCACCAACCGTTCGACGACCTCTCGTGACTGAGGGCCCGACACCTCGACGTCGTCGAGCCGCGCGTGTGGAGCGACGAAGGTTCCGCCGCCGATGGAGCCCACGCCTTTGAAGCCGGGTGGAGTCACCGGGGCGCCGAACGCTTTCGAGCCAGCCAGCGCGTCACGGTCGGGCGGACTGCCGAGCAGGTCGCTCAGGCTGTGCTGGCCCGCGTCGCCGCCACCGTCGGGCCGGCCGGGAGGCGCTGCGCGAACGGAGAAGGCGAGCGTGGCGGCGATGACGAAGCCAGCGAAGGAGACCACCGTGAGCAGCCGGAGCAGGCGCGCCACGTCACGGGCCCAGGTTGATGTTGTCGATGCCGAACGAGGTGCGGTCTCCGCCGGGCTGTGCGGGGTACGAGGCCTGTGCGCGCAGCACCATCGAGTCGAGCGGCTCGGCGTGCGAGACGGACTGCACGGTGGTGAAGCTCGTGCCCGAGGCGGTGCGGAAACGAACCTGCCCGCCACTCTCTTCGATGCGGAGCCAGCGGGGCCAGGTGGCGGGAGCTCCGGCGGTGACGACCTGAGCGCCGACGCCGCCGTCAGAGAGCGACCACGCTGCGACGAGGCCGCGGCTGTCCATCTCCCAGCGAAACGAGGGCAGCGGTTGTGCTGGGCGGAACAGCCCGATGTGACCGGTGAAGTTGTTGGTGACGTCGGGTCTGGTGGTGAGCTCGACCGTCACGCCGCAGCCGCGAAGTGGGAGCGGCGCCGTGACCTGCGCAGACGAAGTGTCGGCCATCGTGTTGCGGCTCATCACGCTCATCACCAGGTCACCGGCCGTCACCGCAGCCTGGTTCAGCGTCCACAGCGTGGCGCCGCTCGAGAAGTCGTCGGTGAAGGCAGACCAGCAGCGCACGCACGCGCTGTTGACGCAGCTCGCGCCCTGGGCACAGCCGCCTCCGGTGCAGGTGGTCGGGCAGGTGGTCGTCATGCCGGTGCAGAGAAAGAGGCCACACGCCTCGCCGGGGGAGGAAGCGACGCAGCGGCCCGGCTGCACGCCGTTGCAGCGTTCGCAGGCGGCCGTGCAGGCGCTCTCGCAGCAGACCTGGTCGACGCAGGTAAGCCCGCTTCGGCACGTCGTGCTCGACTGACACGAGCCGCCGAGGGCTGTGCCTGCGTCTGCGCTTCCACCGGCCGTTGTCGAGCCACCCGCCGTCGCAGAGCCACCCGCGATTGCGGAGCCACCGGCCGTGGCGGAGCCGCCCGCCGTCGCGGAGCCGCCCGCCGTCGCGGAGCCGCCCGCCGTCGCGGAACCGCCCGCCGTCGCAGCGCCGCCTGCCGTCGCTGACCCGCCAGCCGTCGCTGATCCGCCAGCCGTGGTCGACCCACCGCCAGTCGCGCCCGTCTGCTGACACTGCCCCATCACGCACGTCCACCCGTCGGCGCATTCACCGCTGCTGGCGCAGGCGAACTGCTCGTTCTGGAACGTCGGCGTGCGTTGGCATCCGATGATCACGAGGCTGATCAACAGGGCACGGTTCATCGTAGCGCTCCCACGGCAAAGTCGGCATCGAAGGGCACCATGAGAGAGGCTCCCGACGGCGACGCGCTCACCGTGACCGGCCCGATGAGAAACAGCGTCACGCCAGCGGCCAGAGCGACCCCACCGGCGACGAGCAGTACGCCCGCGGCCTGCCATGCCCCGTTGGCTCGCGCGTCGAGCAGAAAGGCCTCGCGCTGCGTGAGTGACGTGATGCGACCTTCAGCATCACGCGTCGCCGCTGCCAGCGCCGCACGTGGTTGATCAGCCTGCGTGAGCGCGAAGACGCCACTGCCGAGCGCAGCGACACCGACCCCCGCCGCGATGATGCCGGCGATGCCGAAGGTCGAGAGGCGCGTGGGCGTTTGGGCGGGCCCGGGCGTGCTCGCGACCACCGCCGGTGCGAGGTGTTTCGGTGCCGCCGCGGTTCCCCACTCGAGCAGCACCGAGTCGGCCGGACCCAGCAGCGTGAGCCACACGTCGACCGGCTCGCTGCTGCTCCATGGCGGCTCGATGCGATTGGCGACCGGAGCCTTCACTGACTTCGTCTCTCCTGCCATGCGCCACGACATCGCGACCGATTGCGCGAGACCGAAGGCGTCTCCGCCGATGACGACGGCACCCGACTCGACGGCGAGCGAGAGCCGCCCACCGCGACTGACCGCGTCTTTCGCTTCGAGCACGAGCGTTCTCACGCGCGGCCCGAACTGATCAGGCAACTGCCACCCGGGCTCGAGCGCCAGCAACTGACGGAACGCGAGCCGTGCCTCGTCGTCACGTTTCACCGAGGCCAGACACAGCGCGCGCAGGGTGAGCGCGTGAACGACCTCTTCGCGCGAGAAGCCGCTCCAGTTGGCTGGAGGCGGAGTCAACGTGAGGGCGCGCTCGAACTGAAGCTCGTCGAAGGCCCGTTGCGCCTCAGCGAGGGGATCGACGGACTGCGCGAGGAGCAGCAAGGCGACGAGAGTCGACGACACCGCGCGAGCTTAGCCGCTCCTTCACGTCTGGCGCCCCCGAACACTTGACGCGTTCGTCAGCCGTACCCAAGCTGCCGAAGCTTGTCCTTCACGCCCTGGCACCCTGGAGATCGCGTCGGTGCCTACACGCTCTCGCGGCTGGTGGCGTCAGGCGGCATGGCCGAGGTGTGGGAGGCGCGGCTCGACGGGCCGGTGGGCTTCGCCAAACGCGTCGCCGTCAAACGGCTGATGCCCTCGTTGTCCGACGACCCGCAGTTCGTCGCGTTGTTTCTCGACGAGGCGCGGCTGATGGCGAGCCTCACGCACCCGCACATCTGTCAGGTGCTCGAGCTCGGCGAGAAGGACGGCTGCTACTGGGTCGCGATGGAGTTCCTCGCCGGCCACACTGCCTACCAGCTCATTCGCGAGACGCTGAAGCGCGGCTGGCGGCTGCCCATCGAGCTCGGCGTGCTCATCGCGCGCGACACCGCCGAAGCGCTCGCCTACGCACACGCGAAGACCGACGAGTCGGGCAAGTCACTGGGCATCATCCACCGTGACGTGTCTCCGCAGAACGTGATGGTGACGTACGAGGGCGTGGTGAAGCTGGTCGACTTCGGCATCGCGAAGGCGGCCACGCGCACCGTCATCACCGAGACCGGCCAGCTGCGCGGCAAGATGGCCTACATGCCGCCCGAGCAGGCCCGCGGCGACCCGCTCGATGGCCGGGCTGATCAGTTCTCGCTCGGCGCGACGATGTTCGAGCTGGTCACCCACACGCGGCTCTACGGCACGCTCAAGGAGATGGACCTGTTTCGCGAGGTGGCGGTGAAGGAGGACCCGCTGCCCAGAGGTCGTTCGCGTGCGCCCGAGCTGCCCGAGGTGCTCGACGAGGTCTTGGCGCGCATGCTCGAGCGCGATCGCGAGAAGCGCTACGGCACGATGATCGAGGTGCGTGACGCGCTGTCGGCGTTCCTCAACGACAACTCGCACTCGCTGCCCAGCACCGAGTCGCTCGCGCGGTACATGGCGAGCTGCTTTCCGCCCGAGTCGAGACCGGCCTTCACCACGCAGACGGGCACGCCCATCAGCCTCAGCCGGCCGACGGCGCAAAAACCGGTGCCGCGCCGGCGCAAAGCCCTCGTCGCCGGAGTCATCGCCGCGCTCGTGCTCGTGGGCGCCGTGTGGTGGGGCGCGTCGTCGAGAGCACCTGCTGCCACGCCCGTCGCGCTCGCCGAGCCCGTTCGCCCAGTCGAGCCACCACCCGCGCCCATCGGTCCCGTGGTGCCGCCGCCCGTGGAGCCCGTCGTCGAAGTCGAGCTCGACGCTGGCCTCGACCTCGACCTTGCGCCGCTCGCGGCCTCCGACCCGAAGCGCCGGCCCGCCCCTGGGAAGCGCGTGGTCGCGAAGCCGGGCTTTCTCTCGCTGCAGACCACTCCGTGGACGCTGGTCTTCCTCGGCAAGAAGAACCTCGGCGAGACGCCATTGGCGAACGTCGCGCTGCCCGCCGGCGTTCACCGCCTCAAGCTCGTGAACGACGAGAAGAAGCTGTCGACGACCATCGAGGTCGAGATCAAACCCGGCCAGACGACGACGAAGCGGCTGAGCTTCTGAGCCCGGTCACGGCGCCACTACTGCCCGCAGCGGGAAGTGGAGCGTCACCGCCTCCTCTGCAGCGACCGGCACCCGCTCGGTGATCGACTCGAAGCCCTCGGCCCACACCATCACCAGATGGGTCGAGGCGCCGATGTTGGTGAGCTCGAGCGGCGTGTAGCCGACCGGCAGACCGTCGACGAACACCTGCGCACGCACGGTCGCGGTGATGTGCAACGTGGAGCTGCCCGGGCGGCGCTGGCGCTGCACACCGACCGGGGTGTGCGGCCTGGCGACGGGAGGGGGCTCGAAGAGCTCGGCCGGTGGCGTCGACGAGACCGGTGTGGCGAGCGGGGCTTCGACGGGTGACGCCGCCTCGGGAGTCGTCGACGCCGTCACCGGCCCCTGCGGCACGCGCGAGCGGCGCGAGGCGAGTCGCGAGAGCCCGGCGTCGACCGACAGAACTCGGGCGGCCTGGGAGCGCGTGGGCTCCGGCTCGAGCTCGGCACCCCCATCGGGGTCGACGCCAGCGTCGGCACCCGCGTGCAGCCGCGCCGCTTCGACCCCCCGCAGCTCCTTCGCCAGCGCGAGCGCGCGTTCGTCATTTGCCTCGAGGCTCATCACCGTCTGGAGCAGCGTGCTCGCTGCGTCGAGCTCTCCTGCGGCCATGGCTGCGCGCGCGGCCGCGAGCGAGCGCGAGACCCGCAGATCTGACTCGAGCCGGGTCAGGTGCAGCTCGTCGGCCTGGGTTGGTTCAGGCATCGCCGCCACCCGACGCACGAGCTCTTCGGTGCGGCCGAAGTGGCCCTGGGCCAGCTCCCGCTCCGCCTCGGCGAAGAACGAGGCGCGCTCGGTCTGTCGACGCCGCTCCTCCTTCACCTGCGACCAGCCGAGGCCCACGGCGCCCAGCTTCAGCGCCACCGCGAAGGCGAACGCGAAGACGCCCCAGCGCCGGTTGGAGCGCGTCGTCATGGTGGTGAGGTTCGACACGACGATGTCGATCTCCGAGACCGCCAGCTCGGCCTCGACGAGGGGCAGCTGCGAGGTGGCGAGCTGGGCCGAGGGTGCTCGCAGCGCTCCAGAAGGCGGCGGCGGCGGCGCTTCGGTGGTCGAGGCGCTCAGGCCTTTCACCCACGGGCCCAGCTCGGCGTCGGTGCTGCCGGGCGTCTGGGTGAGCCACTCGCGGAGCGCGTCGGCCGCGGCGAGGGCCGAGGGACAGCGGCGCTGCGGCTCGTGCTCGAGCAACCACAACACCACGCGCTCGAGCCCCTTCGGGTAGTCGGGCACCAGCTCGGAGGGCGCGCGGTACGTACCGAGGTTGATGGCCTCCATCACCTTCAAGTCGGTGGAGCCGCTGAACGGCGTCTGCCCCGTCGTCGCGACGTAGAGGCACACGCCCAGGCTGAAGACGTCGGTGCGCGGGTCGACGCAGTGGTCGGGGTCGACGAGCAGCTCGGGCGCGGTGAAGCGCACCTTGCCTTTGACGACGCCCGACTTCGTGTGCGTGAGCCGCCCCTCGGCCTTGGCGACGCCGAAGTCAGCCACCTTCGCGACGCCGTCGAGCGTGACGAGGATGTTCTGCGGGCTGATGTCGCGGTGAATGATGTGGAGCGGCCGGCCTTCGGTGTCGCTCGCGTGGTGCGCGTGGTGCAGCCCGCGTGCGGCTCCCTCGATGAGGCGGGCCATGTGGCGATGGTCGAGCCGGTTCGAGGTCTGCGCGGCGCGAATGAGCTGCGCCATCGACGGGCCCGAGACGAACTCCATCACGATGTACGGAACGCCCTGTTCGTCGGCGGTCAGCTCGAACGTCTGCACGATGTTCTGGTGCGAGAGGTTCGCGGCGATGCGCGCCTCGTCGAGGAACATCTCGACGAAGGCCTGCTCCGAGAGCAGATGCGGGAGAATTCTCTTCAGCACGACCAGCTTCTCGAAGCCGCCGAGCCCGGTCTGCTTGCACTTGAAGACCTCGGCCATGCCCCCGGCACCCAGACGCTGCAGCACGGTGAAGCGGTCGAGCGGAGAGGACATGGCTTCGCCTGACGTGGTGGGTGCAACGCATGTGCGCGCCCGTCAGACGAAGCTGACTCGAACGGCCTTCGCGACCGTCGAAGCACAGCGCACAAGTTGCAGCGGGGTGCTCCGGCCGCGCGACCGATGCGAGTGTCAGGTTGGCCTGACAGGGCGGCTCGACGCCCGTGACGTCAGCCGCCGGGCGGTGCCCAGCGCTTGCCCGTCTCACAGTCGACGTGATGCAGCGACACGCCTGCTTCGGTGATGCGCATCACACCGTACAGAATCGGCAGGGTGAACCGTCGCGGCCCGATGGAGCCGGGGTTGAACACCGTCAGCCCCCGGTCTTGCCCGAAGAACGGCACGTGCGAGTGGCCGCACAGAATGAGCGAGGCCTTCTCCGTTCTCGCCAGCCGCGCGGCGTCGGCTCTCACCCTGGGCCCCGCCACTGCGATGTGCGTGAGCAACACCGTCAGCTGCGTGCGCGCCTCGTGCGTGAGCTCGAGCACCAGCGCGTCGGGCAGGTCGTGCAGCCGCACGTCGATGTTCCCGCGAACCGCGTGCACCGGTGCGATGGCCGAGAAGGTGTCGAGCACCGAGAGGTCGCCGATGTCTCCACCGTGCACGATGGCGTCTGGCTTCAGCGCAGCGAGCTGCTCGACGCCGCGCGGGTCGGGCCTGGAGTGCGTGTCGGCCACCAGGCCGAGCGTCAACGTGCCGTCGGGCCGCAGGCTGCGCTGCGCGCGCGTCACCACGAACGGCGGTCCACGGCGGGTCTTCGCGCTGGCCTTCACGGGGAGACTCCAGACATGAAGAAGCCGCCGCAAGTCCGAAGACCCACGACGGCTTCACGAGAACGACGACGGAGAAGTCTTAGACTTCGCCAGCTCGCTCGAGCTCGGCGTACACCTTCTCGATGCCGCGCTTGTTGATGATGCGGAGCGCGTGCGCCGAAACGCGCAGCGTCACCCACTTCTTCTTGTTGGCCAGCCAGAACCGGTGCTTCTGGAGGTTCGGCAGCGAGCGGGTCTTCGACTTGTTGTTGGCGTGGCTGACGTTGTTGCCAACCATCGGGCGCTTGCCCGTCACCTGACATACGCGGGACATGGGGTTTCCTTTGGTTCTTCGAAAAGAGGGTTACCAGCTCGCCTTGACGACGCCGGTGAGCTCGCCCGCGAGCGCCTTCTCACGGAACTGAATGCGCGAGAGGCCGAACTTGCGAAGGTTGCCACGGGGACGGCCCGTGACGAGGCAGCGGGCGACGACGCGAATCGCGCTCGCGTCGCGGGGCTGCTTCTGCAGCTTCACGATGGCCGCCGCGCGGTCCTCGGCAGAGGTCGCGGGGTTCTTGATGGTCGCCTTCAGCTCGAGGCGCTTGGCGCGGAACTTCTGCGAGAGCGCACGGCGGCGGTTGTTCTTGATGATGGAAGAGGTCTTGGCCATGGAAGAGGTGCTGCCCTTACGGAAAAGATGGTGAACCGGAACGGAAGGCGAGCCCCTTACACACAAACGCCTGTTGCGATCAAGTTCGATGGCTGTCGCGGGTTGCATTCCCCTCGCACGTGGGGCAAGAGAGCCGCCCTTTCCCGATCAGACCGTCATTGGTCCGTCACTTCCAGGAGCACGAGTTCGCATGGGCACGCTGAAGAGCTTCCTCGAGTCGAAGAAGATCACCACGAAGCAGGTTCACACCACCTCCAAGCGCATCGAGTCGTCCGACGCCGCCGCGCGCGTGCTGCTCGTCAAGCGCGTCGCCAAGCGCGCCAACAAGGAGCTCGCGGCCAAGAAGTACGCCGAGCTCGACCTCGCGAAGCCGACGTCGATGGGCCGTGGCGTGACCGTCAAGCAGGTCGAGGCCGCCTCCGCCGAGGTCGCCGTCTCCCGCAAGGTGCGCGCGAAGATCCTCCGCGCCGTGAACACGATTCTGACCTCGAAGAAGGAAGCCGCCGTCGACATGAAGGCGCTCTTCGAAGGCACGAAGGCGAAGCCGGGCAAGAAGCCGAAGGAAGAGGCGAAGAAGTAATCGCCGCTCCGTCGTGCTGAAGCACAGAGCCCGCTCGTTCCCTCATGGGAGCGGCGGGCTTCTTCATGTCAGGCGTTTTCGCTTCGCCATCGGCGGAGGCCCACGCAGACTCCGTCGGCCGTTCGAACACCAACCTCAAGGGGAACCTCCATGAAGAAGATGCTCTTCGTCGCCGTCGTGTCCGCAGCGCTGGGTGGTCTGGCCACGCAGGCCTTTGCCGACCCGCAGCCCAACATGAAGAAGGCGCTCGTCTCGCTCGAAGAAGCGAAGAACCACCTCGAGAAGGCCACGGCCGACAAGGGCGGCCACCGCGTGAAGGCCATGGCGCTCGTCGCCGACGCCATCGCCGAGGTGAAGGCCGGCATCGAGTTCGACAACAAGCACTGATGCTGCGCACCGCGGCCATCGTGTTGCTGCTGTCGCTCGTGGCGGCCTGTCAGTGCACTCCGCGCTGTGACGGCGTGAACTGCGGAGGCTGCTGCGATTCGTCTGGCGAGTGCCTGTTGGGCACCAACACGGTGGCGTGTGGCGTCGACGGCCAGCGCTGTTTCACCTGTCGCACCGCTGACCAGGCGTGCTCGAAGGGGGGCTGTGTCGCAGCCCCGCACGGCGCGGCTGGAATCCTGGCGGGCGGGGCCGCAGGTGGCGCAGCGGGTGGCGCGTCGGGAGGTGGTGCGGCAGCGGGCGGTGCGGCAGGCGGCAGCGCGCTCCAACCCTTCGGTGATTTGCTCGCGAACGTCGGCCGCCCCTGCACGGCGCTCGCCGATGCGCCCGGCGGAGAGTGCAGCCCCGAGCTCACCTGTCTGCCCATCGTCGGGACGTCGCGGTTCGCCTGCCAGTACGCCTGTGTGAGTGGCATGTGTGGCGGCACCGGCCGGTGTCAGCTCGTGGTGGAAGGTGCCCGTTCGTGCACCGACTGCCAGCGGCCCTGCGTCGACAGCACCACCTGTCTGCCCGACGAGCTCTGCGTGGCGCGGGGCACTGGCCGCGTCTGCATGCCCAACTGTCTGCTCGTCGGAGCGCTGTGCCCGGGCTCGCAGCAGTGTCTTCCGGGCGGGCTCTGTTCGCAGGGCGGCCTCGTCTCCTACTGCCAGCGGTTCTGAGTCATGTCGAACGCGCTCCAGGGCTTGAGGCTTCGCCTCGGCGTGGAGGGCTTCCGCAGGCCGGTGGAGTCGTTCGCGCTCCCGTCGCTGCGTCGCGCCCTGCTCGTGTTCGCGCACATGGACGACGAGATCAACGCCGTGGGGCTCGTGCGCCGGCTGCGCGCGGCCGACGTCGAGGTCGACCTCGTGGTGTTGACCGACGGCGCGGCGAACCCGTGGACCGACGCTCGCGTCGTGGGCGAACGCACGCACTTCGAGTGCCGGCGTGACGAGCTCCTCGAGGCCACGGCCCTGCTCGGCGTGAACGCGCCAGTGCTCCCGGCGTTGCCCGACTCGAAGCTCAACGCGCACCTCGACGACGCCACCACCGCCGTCCACCGCGTGCTGGAGCAGCGTCGGCCCGGGCTCGTCGTCACCTTCGACCCGAAGGGCGTGAACGCGCACCCCGACCACATGGCGGCGCACGAAGCGACGAAGCGCGCGCTGGCTCGTACGAATGAACCGGCTGCGCTCGCCATGTTGCTGCCGCCGCCGCCGTTCTCGTTCGCGCTCGGAGCGGGCTTCCGCTCCGAGGCACCGCCCGACGTCGCGACGTTGCGCGTGACCGACGAGGAGCTCGAGCTGAAGGCCCGCGTGTTCGACGGCTACCGCTCGCAGCGCAAGACGCTCAAGCTGCTCACGGGCGGGCTCTCGCCGCGCACCTTCTTCGGCCTCTTTCGTGCCGAGTGGTACCTGTGGCTGTCGGCCGAGCAGACGCGTGGGTGGGTGGGCTCCAGCTGATGGGCGCACGCCGGCGTGGTGCGCGCATCGTCGACGGGTAAGGTGCCGCGCCTTTCCCGAATGAAGTCACTCCCGCTCACGCTCATGTCGTCTCTGCTCGCGGCCGCCGCGTTCGCGCAAGACGCTGCGCCCCACGAGGAGCGTCGCGGCCTCGCGCTGTCGGACCGGCTCGTGCTCGACGCCGACTCCATGTCGCGGCTGCCCGGAGAGACGTCGACGAACAACGTGCTCTCGCGCGTCTTCCTGCCGTCGCTGTTCGCGCTCGAAGAGAGCATGGGCTTCTCGGACATCGAGCACGAGCGCTTCTCGCTCGCCGGCAACTCGCCGATGTGGAGCGAGTTTCACCTCGAAGCGTTCAACGTCACCGACCCGTTCTTCGACGGCGCCTCGGCCTTCAAGGTGCCCACGGTGTTCCTCTCGGAGCTCGAGCTGCTGGCGGCGGAGTCTCCGTTTCACCGGTTCGGCGGCGGGCTTCGGTACGGCGTCACACCACGACCGGGCGCTCCGGCGCGCCGGGCCCGCGTCTCGTTCGGCATCGGCGGCGTGGGCGGCACCATTCCCGGCGCCGAGCCCATCTCCGACTTCATCACCACGAAGCACACCCGAAACCGCGCCACCCAACCCGAGGAGGATCGGCGCCGCTTCCTCGGCCGGTTGCAGGCAAGCCTGCTCGACACCGAGACCGTCGGCAGCCTCACGCTCCGCTCGGCCCTCGAGGTCGATGGCAACGTTCGCCATCACCAGTCGTTTCCCACCGCGGTTCGCGAGCAGCCCGGCCTTCCATTCGACGAGCGCACCTTGCGGGTCTCGGGCATCGCCGAGCTGGCGCCGAAGGACCGCTCGTGGCGCGCGTACGTGCTCTCGGAGTTTCGTCAGCGTGACAACCTCTTCACCGAGCGGCGCTACGCCCGCGACGAGACGCTCGGCCTGCGCAGCGGCGGCGTGATGCTGGGCTTCACGTCGGGCGGCTTCCACGCAGGGCTGACGTACAAACACGACCGCCTCACCTCGAACGCGTGGAACTTCTCGCGTGAGGTGCGCGACGTCGACGGCGAGGGCTTCTTCCCCTTTCACCCGACGGGCGCGATGAACGCCGTGCGCGTCGACCTCGGCTACCGCGCACACGACGCCTACGTCTCGAGCGACACGCGCGTGCTGGGGTGGACGGGGGGCACCACGCAGGAGCACGCGCTCACGCTCGACGGCGTTCCCATGGGCAGCGTCACCGTCGGCTCGAGCGCCACCACCACCGTCATCGGCTCGCACCGCGTCGGCTATTCGCGCGCGTTTCGCTGGCGCCACGTCGAGCTCGCGGTCGATGGCTACGCCGTCATCAACCACGCCAACGCGGCCGGCACCTCGGGCCTCTTTCTGCCCGACGTCGGCGCCGAGGTGATGGCCATCGGGCACGTGACGCCGTGGTTCCAGCCCTTCCTCGCGGTGGGGCGCACGCCCATCGGCGTCACCTCGCAGACGGCGCTCGCGCTCACGCCGGGGAACTTCACCGCCACCACCCACCGCGCCGACGGCCGCCTCGTGCAGACGTTCGGCGGCGAGTTCACCCGCATCGACCGGCTGCAGGGGCCCAGCATTCTCTCGGCGACGTTCGGCATCACCAGCCAACTCGGCCCGAAGTGGAAGTTCAGCGGGCAGGCGCTCGCGAAGGCGTGGCACGGGCTGGCGCGGCTCACCTTCGATGGAGCGCCCGAGCAGTACGGCCACTTCACCGGCGGCGTCTTCTTCTTCGACGGCGCGCCGACGCGCTACCGGCTGGTGAACGACCCGCTCAACGAGACGCCCTACGGCGGGCAGGTGCAGCTCGAGGTCTCGCGCGTGCGTGACGAGAACGGCTTCTTCTCGGCCGGCTTCTCGGCGGCGAACTTCTTCGGGCACCCGCCGTTCGGCAACGGCGCCTTCGGCAACGACATCGGGCTCGTCGACTGGCTGGGCGCGAACCCCAACGCCCGCTACCGGAGCGTGTCGAACACCGACGCCGATCGCGCCTTCATCTTGAAGGTGGCCGGCGGGCTCCGGCTGTGGCGCGCGCTGTGGGGCTCGTTCACCGTCTTCTACAAAGATGGGCAGCCGTTCGGCTTCTTCGACACCTTCGTCGAAGACGGGCAGGTGGCGACGCGGCTGCGCTCGAACCGCGGCTCGGCCATGCAGATTTCGTCGCCCCTCATCGGCTGGCGCGAGGACTACCAGGTCGAGGTCGACCTTCGGCTCGGCTACGACTTCGAGCTCGGCCGCGGGTGGCAGCTGCGCGCGGGGCTGGTGGTGGCGAACGTGTTCGACCTGGGCAACGAGGTGAGCGAGCGCCACTGGGAGCCGTACGACCGCTCGGCCCTCGAGCTGCAACTGCCGCGCAGCATGAACTTGAGCCTCGAGCTGCTGGGCCCGTGAGTTTGCGCGTAGGCTCGCGTCGTGCCGTTCCTTCTGCTGCTCGCGCTCGCGGCGACGCCTGAACTGCAGCTCGAGCCCGCAGGGCCGGTGACGCTCGCGCTGGGCCAGACGTTTCGGGCACGCGCGGCGGCGGGCCCGGCGACGACGCTGGTGGTGTGGGAGTCGGGTGGGCGCCTCGGCATTCGGGCTGGCTCGGTGCACGCCGCGCGCTTCGACCCCGCGGCGAACACGCTGCTCGACCCCGAGGGTCTGCTCGTCTCGGCACCGCTGGGCTCGAACCCGGCGGTGGCCTGGCAGAACGACCTCGGCGTGTGGCTCGTGGTGTACGAGTTCGACACCGACGTCTGGCTGCGGCTCGTTCGCCCCGACGGCACGTTTCACCCCGCGACGTCGACGCCGCTGCGGGTGGGGCCGGGTCGGGCGCCCCGCGTGGCGAGCGTGTCGATGGGGTACGTGGTGACGGCCGAGGCGGTGCAGCCGGTGGTGTGGCGGTTCGCGCTCGCGACGACCCGCCTCGACGCGTCGGCCGTTCGGCTCTCACAGAGCGCGCTGCCCTGGGAGAGCACGGTGGCCGTCAGCGGCTTCCAGACCGACGTGAGCTCGGCGTTCTGGGTGACGCAGCAGACGCTCTTCAGGGCGACGGTGCCGCTGCTCGGCGCGCCGTCGGTTCCAGCCGGGGTGCTCAACGGCGCGCGCACCCTCGACGGCGTCGTGGCGGTGACACCCGGGTTCGTCGTCGCGACGCGGCTGGCCACCGACGCGGGCCTCCTGGTGCCCCAGCTCGTCGTCGTGAGCGATGGGGCGTCGCCTCAGCTCGTCACGCTGCCCATCGCGGAGTCCTCGGTCGAGACATCGGTGACGCAGGGCGTGGCTGGCGAAGCCTACGCGGTGAGCGTGCAGGAGGGCGCCGGTGCCAGGTTCTGGAAGTACGTCGACGGTGGCGCGTTCGAGCTGAGCCCGTCCATCGTCTTCTCGGCGAACGCGGCCGCGGTGGCCTTCCACCCGGCGATGGGCTCCATGTCGGCGTGGTCGACGTTCAATGACGGCGTGTTCGCGCGGAAGGGCCCGCTCGAAGCAGGGCCGGCGGCGAGCAGCCGGCAGCTCGGCTTCGCGCGCGGTGGGCACGCCAACGCCAGCGTCGCGTCATGGGCGGGCGGAGACGTCGCCGTCTGGCAGGTGGTGGGTGGCAGCCCTCCGTCGGTCAACGCGACGAACGTGGCGCGGCACATTCTGGGCGACGGCGGAGTCGAGCCGATGCGCGCCGTCGCTCACGCCGTCACGCGCTTCGACGACGTCTCGGTAGCCGCGGCCGGTCGCGAGTACGGGGTGCTCTCGGGCACGCGGCTGTACGTGAACACCGTCGGCACCTCCACGTTCCTTCCGCTCGCGCCGGGTCTGCTCTACCCGCGCGTGACGACCGACCGGAGCGGGCGCCTTCTCGTGACGGGCATGCTGCAGGTCGGGGTCGAAGAGGAGGCGTGGGTGTTTCGCCGCGACGCCGGCGCGACTGCGTTCAGCCAGCAGCAGCTCTTCCCCGCCGCCTCGCCGCAGCCCCTCAGGCCGCGCCTCGCGCTCGACCGCGCCGGCACCTCGGGCCTCGCCATCATCAACCCCGCCGAAGAACTCTGGGGCACGCGACTGACGGCAGACCTCGTCGCGCGCGACGATGGTGGCTTTCTCATCACCAACGCGACCTCGGCGTACCCCGAGCTGGTGGCTGATGAAGCAGGCGGCTTCCTCGTGCTGTCGACCGACTACGACAACGTCTGGGTTCGGCGTGTCGTCGACGGGGGGCTCGCCGACGAGCGAATGATTCTCACCGGCTTCTGGGACCTGGGGAGCGTCATCGAGGTGCCGGGTGGTGCCCTGGCAATGGCGACGTCACGCACGACGGGCGACGCGGTGGCGGTGACGCTCTCGCTCGATGGCGGTGTCGTCGTCGCGCGCCAGCAGACGGTGGCGGCGGGCCTCCCCCACACCAACCACGCAGCTGCAGCGGTGGCCGACGACCACGTCACGTTCGTCTTCGGTCGTTACGACGTCGACGCGGGCGCGCCAACGACGCGCTTCATTCAGTGGCCTCGCGGTGGGCCCGGCGCCACCTGTCGTGAGTCGTGGGAGTGCCGGCTCATGGCGACCTGTACCTTCGGCATCTGCGTGGTGCCCCTGTCCGATGCGGGCGTCGAGGTCGATCCTGACGGCGGAACGGACGCAGGTGTCGATGCGGGAGCGATGGAGGATGCAGGCGCGGTGGGGGACGCGGGCGTCGACGCTGGCCTCACCGTGGTCGACGCAGGAACTGGCGATGCAGGCGCACCGGATTCGGGAGTCGAGGACGCGGGCACCATCGACGCGGGCGTGATGCTTGAAGATGCGGGAGTCATCGATGGTGGTTCGCCTGGTGATGGTGTTCCTACCGAGCATCAGTACCGCGCGGGCTGTGACTGTCAGCAGACAGGTGGAGCGCCTGTGGTGCTGCTCGGAGTGCTGCTGCTGTGGTGGCGGCGGCGATCTGGCCGAGGTGGTTAGGCGCAGACCTGAGCGGTCGTGACGGTTCGGCCGAACGTCGTGTCGAGTTGCTCGACTTCTTCGCACGGGCCCCGCGACGGCAATCGCACCGGTCAGTGCCCACCACGTACGGCAGCCGTCTGCTGTGGTGGCGACGCCTTCACCGAGTCGTCGCGTGCCGGCATTTCTGAAGGCAGCGCTGGATTCGCAGCACAAGAAGCTCGCGAACATCAGACGACGCCTCTCGTGGTGCGACGTCTTGCCGTGTGTCGTCCACGAGATGACGCCTGTGAAGCCTCCGTTGGGCTCGGCCATGAGCGGTGGCGGCAGCATCGGCCCCACCGCGTGCCGGCATTCCTGAACGCCATGCGGCACCGAAAGCTCGCGAACGGCAAACAGCTCCTGTCGTGGCGCAACGTCTTCATGGATCCCTGCGCGTGACGTCACCGCTGAACGCCATGCGGCACTGAAAGCTGGCGAACAGCAATGAGGCTTCAGCGAGTCGTTGCGTGCGGGCCGCCGAGAGCCCGTCGTCGTCGATTCCTGAACGGCTCGCGAGCCTCCTGTCGTGACGCGACTTTCCTCACGGAGTCCTCGCGTGCAACGTCGGCCCCGGTCGTGCGCGAGCTTTCGGCGCAGCGGGCCAGGTTCAGGGGTCGAGTGGCCCCGGGTCCCCTCGCGGTGAAAGGGCACGGACTGCGCACGTTCCATCTGAGCTGGCGCCCCTCGATGCTTCTGAGCCCACGCCTTCACCGCTCACCCAGGTGCCCGAAGGTTGCGGTCGACCGAACCTGCCCGAGTGTTGGTTGCCCGCGAAGGCACGTCGTCCTTCAGCCCGACGGAACCCAGACACCTCGCGTGTGCGCGAAGAACTCGAGCACCTCTCCACTCCTCCGCGCACGAGAGAAGGGGGCGCCCTCGTACAGTTCCCGCTCGAGTCGTTGCAGCAGCGCGTGCGGCAGTGGCGCGGTGCTCGGGTCGAGGCGCTGCCGCAGTTCACGAAGCGCGGAGCGGCTCTCGTCGACGAACTCCCCGTTTTCCTCTGGCTCGTTGAACAGCGCGATGCCCTCGTCGACGCACGCCCACGCGTCGGTCGCCTTCGTCACTGGAGCAGCCTCCCGTGCCCGCTCGAGCCACACGCCGAGCAGGTGCGCGGTTCGCTCGAGGAACGCGGTGAAGTCGGCCGCGTCTCCTTGCGACAGCGGCTTCTCGGTGTAGCTGCGCACGGTCTCGGGCCGCCTGCCGCCGCGCTTCCCCGGCGGGGCGAGCAGCACGAAGGCCTGACCAGGGCCGCCCCCGATGACGAGCGCGGTCTGCACATCGCGGTTCGTCCTGTTGCCTCTCCACGCGCGGAAGGTGTCGACGAAGTGCGCCGTCTCGGATGAAGCGAAGTCGGCGCACGAGAAGAGGTTCGTGCGCGCCGCGTGGCCGGGGAAGCCCTGCCAGCCGTCGTGCAACGAGAGGAACGCGCGGTACGCCTTCGGCAACGGTCCATGCAGCGCTTCGAGGTCGCGCAGCGCCGAAGCAGTCGCAGGCGCGCCACGGCGAACGGTGGCCCCGCCCCGAAACCCCGGAGGCGCCGACGGCAGCGCCCGCAGCGATGCGTCGCGTTCGTCGATGAGGTCGATGAGTCGCCGCAGGGCCGTCGTCATGCCCTGATGCTACGCGCTTCGCCCGGCGCGATGCCTGACGCACAATGGGTGGCATGCGATGGGCGGGGGTCGTTTCGTCGATGGTGTTGTCGGGCTGCGCGGCGCAGCGCTTCGGCGCCGGGGTCGACGTGATGCAGGTGACGAGCCCGCACTTCGAGGCCATCGGAGACGTGCCTACGCAGCGGCTCGAGCTCGAGGTCGGCCGGCTCGAGCAGCTCTACGACGTGTTCGCGGTGTTCTTCAAAGCCGAGCCACATCTCGGCCAGCGCATTCGCGTCGCGGTGATGCGCGAGCAGGAGCCCGCGGAGTTCGTCGACGATGCGGGCGGCTTCGTCACCACGGGCGCGCTCGAGCCCTTCGTCATCACGAGCGTGGGTGAAGACTCGCGCTTCTTCGTCACCAACGCCCACGAGCTGGTGCACCTGCTCAGTGCGTACGCGCTGCCCGGCCAGCCGCGCTGGTTCTCCGAGGGCATCGCCAGCTTCTTCGAGGACGCGCACTTTCAGACCGACGGCTCCATCAAGATGGGCACCTGGCGCGACGTCTACGTGTGGACGAGCGTCGACGACCTGCTCTCGTGGGACTCGCGCCCCGTTCGGCTGGCCGACAGCGGTCCGCTCTACGCGACGGCGCGCGCGCTGCTCTTCTATCTGGCGAACCGTGACGAGCAGCGGCTCGAGCGCCTGCTCGAGGGGCTCCGGGGCCGACGGCCGGTCGCCGAGCTGTACGCCGAGCTCTTTCCTGCCGAGGAGCGGGTGGCGTTGCTCGAGCGCGTGAAGGCCTTCGTGGCCGAGCAGAAGTTCTCGGCCTGGCGAACCCGGCTGCTGCGAGAGAGTTCGTTGTCGACGCCGCGCCGGCTCGAGCCGTGGGAGGTCGCCTTGTGGCGCAGTCAGCTCTTTCGGGCGACGGGCCGGTACGCCCTCGCACACACGGCCCTCGTCGAAGCGAAGACGCGGGCGCCCACCCCCGAGCCACCTGCGCTGATGGCCGAGCGCATCGAGCGCGGCGAATGGGTCGACGCCCCCGACGCGCCAGAGCCCCTCGTGCAGCTCGCGCTCTCCGAAGCCGATGACCGCTCGTACGCCGAGCGCCTCTTCGCAGCACGGGCGGCCACCACGCAGCTGCCCACCTCGGCGCTCGCGTTCTTGAGGCTGGCACGCGCTGCACGAACCGTGCGGCAGTACGACGAGGCGCTGGTGGCCGCGCGGCAGGCGGCGGCGCTCGCTCCCTGGTCGACCGCCGCGGTGTTCGAACAGAGCCGGGCGCTCTCGGGGCTCGGCCGGTGCCGCGAGGCTTCCGCTGCGTTCTCGCTCGCGGTGGGCATGCTCGAGTCT
Source organism: Archangiaceae bacterium (assembly GCA_016879935.1). GTDB lineage: Bacteria > Myxococcota > Myxococcia > Myxococcales > Myxococcaceae > Xiheimicrobium. Next base: position 45,251 of record JAACJQ010000137.1, read on the forward strand.
CCCGAGCCATCGTGGGTGACGAAGCAGCAGAAGGCCATCGTGCAGGGCTGCCGGGAGCGCACGTGAGGCGGGCGGTGACGGTCGCGGTGGTGGCGGCGGCGGCGTGCCGAACCTGGCGGCCCATCGAGGCCGACGACGAGTTTCGGCGCGCTGATCAGGCGTGTACGGCCGAGGTGCAGGGCTGCCGGGAGCGCACCTGAGGCGGGCGCTGACAGTCGCGGTGGTGGCGGCGGTGACGGTGGCGGCGTGCCGAACCTGGCGGCCCATCGAGACCGACGACGACTTTCGGCGGGCTGATCAGGCGTGCGCGGCCGATGATCAGGTCGCGTGCGGCTACCTCGCCGAATCGTTGCGGGCCGCGCATCGCTACGAGCGCGCATCAAAGCTGGCCTCAGCGAGCTGCGACGCGGGCACCGCGGTCGGTTGTGCCTCGTTTGGTTTGTTCCTCGCGGATGGCCTTGGCGACGTGCCCCAGGACAAGGCCCGCGCGGTCGCGCTCCTCGAATTCGCCTGCCAGAAGGGCTTGCCGTGGGCGTGCGCCGATCTCGGAATGACACTGCTGGAACTCGATGACCCGACATCCGAGCAGCTCGCGCGCGCCGCAGCAGCGCTCGAGCTGGGGTGTGATGGAGGCAGTCTGATGGGCTGCACCAACCTCGGCCACATGTTGAGCGAACGATGGGACGGCCACCTCGACCCCGTGCGTGCCCGCGCGGTGCTGCTCGCCGCGTGCGACGCCGGCAGCACGCCTTCGTGTCGGCGCGCAGGCCTGAGCCTGCTCGAGAGCCGGGGTGGGCCTGCCGACCCAGATGCCGGCTATCTCGTGCTCGAGGCCGCGTGTCTTCGGAGAGACGCCCGTGCCTGCCGCGCGCTCGGGGAGCGTGATGAGGATCTGGAGTCGACGATGCCGCGCGCAAGACGCGCCTTCCGGGTCGCCTGCGCCGCCGACTCGCGATACGGCTGTGCGGGCCTCGCGAACTCCCTGCTGTTCATCGATGCTGGGCTCGACCAGTGGGAAGGGCTCGACGCGGCCGAGAACGCCTGTCGGCATGACGAGAAGGCAGGCTGTGCAATCCTCGCGGACTTCTTGTTGAGAAACGACCTCGCTCCAGATGCATCGCGTGCTCGCAGGCTGGCAGAGAACAGCTGCGATGCAGGTTGGCGGTATGGGTGCTTCGTTCGCTCACGCATCGACGACGGCGGTCTTCCCTGGCTCCGTCTCGCGGCCCAGTGGGGCTGGAGCCCCGCGCTGGGTCCCTACCTCTCGCTGCTCGAAAGCGCCGAACGTCGCGCCGAAGCCGCTCGCCTCTGTGACGCCGGAGTGGAGGGAGCCTGTGGCCTGCCAGACGGTGGCGCCTGGTGACCAAAGGCCTGAAACATCTCGCCTCCAACGCCTTGAAATGTGTGCCTGAATAGCCCCATCACGCTGACGTCGATGTCATGCCGGCGCGACACACTTGCCGGTCTGGAGGTCGAACTCAGATGCAGCGGCTCACGATGGCGGCAGCGGTTCTCGTCACCACCTCGGCGTTCGCGTTGACGCAGCAGGTGCCGTTCGGGCCCGGCGAGCAGGCCACCTACGAGGTCAGCTTTCTCGGCGTGCCCAGCGGCATCGCGCAGATCACCGTCGGGCTGCGAACCGATCAGTACGGCGCGCGGGTGCTGCCGCTGGTGTGCGTGGGCCAGTCGACGTCGGTCGCGAGCGTCTTCCAAATCAAAGACCGCTTCGTCAGCTACTTCGACCCGGCCCAGAAGAAGTCGGTCGGCGTCGACTACTTCATCGACGAGAACCGGGCGCGCCGCAAAGAGCAGTTCCGCTTCAACCAGGAGCCGCAGAAGGTCTTCGCCCACAAGAAGAAGGAGGGGCAGGGCCCGTACGACGTCACCTACGACGTGCCCGACGGGACGATGGACCTCGCGGCGGCGGCGTTCTGGCTGCGCTCCCACGACATCGTCGTCGGCGCCGTGCACGAGATGCCCATCTTCACCGGCGCGAAGTGGTACCCGATGAAGGCCACCATCGAAGCGAAAGAGACCATCACCACCAAGCTCGGCGAGACGAGCGCGTACCGCGTGAGCATCAGCACCGACTTCCAGGGCAACGCGGCGACGAAGGGCAACATCCTCGTCTGGTACACGGCCGACGAGAAGAAGCTGCCGGTGCGCGTGCGGGCCGACTTCGTGGTGGGTAACGCGACCGCCGACATCGTGCAGTACATGCCCGGCAGCACGCTGCTCTGAGCGCGGCGCATTCCACGCGCCTCCGTCACCGCCACGCCCCAGTGTCTTCGGCCGATTGAAGTCACGGCGAGTGGCTTGCAGCATCGGTCGACATGGCGGCTCCTGCGACGAGCGGACTGACGCAGGTCGAAGCTTCTGCGCGCTTGGCGGCTGACGGCCCGAACGCGCTGACGCAAAGACCGGGCACGCCCTGGTGGAGGTTGTTGCTCAACCAGTTCGCGTCACCGCTCATCTGGCTGCTCCTCGTCGCCGCCATCGTGTCTGGAGCCCTGAAAGAGGTCGTCGAGGCCATCGCCATCGTCGCCATCGTCCTGGTGAACGCGACCGTGGGCTTCGTGCAGGAGTTTCGCGCGCAGGCCTCCGTGCTCGCCTTGCGTGCGTTGACGGCCCCGAGGGCGCGGGTGGTTCGCGACCACGCGACGGTGCAGCTGGCTGCCTCCGAGGTCGTCGTCGGTGACGTGCTGCTGCTCGAGTCGGGAGACGTCGTCGCTGCCGACGCCGAGCTGCTCGAGGCGCACCGCTTGTCGACGGTCGAGGCGATGCTGACGGGCGAGAGCGTGCCGAGCGAGAAGTCGATGGAGGCCGTCGCGCCAGGCGCTCCGCTGGCCGAGCAGTCGAACCGGGTGTTCATGGGCACGGCCGTCGCGACCGGCACCGCGCGCGCCGTCGTCACCGCGACCGGGCAGCGCACCGAGCTCGGGAAGATCGCGACGTTGCTCGACAGCGCGACCGAGGTGAAGACCCCGCTGCAGCTGCAGCTCGAGAAGATGAGCCGCACGTTGATGTTCGTGTGCCTTGCCGTCGTCGCGCTGGTGGCGGTGATGGGCGCCATGCGCAGCCTGCCGTGGCTCGACGTCTTCATCTCGTCGGTCTCGCTCGCCGTCGCGGTGGTGCCCGAAGGCCTGCCCGCGGTCGTCACCATCGCGCTGGCCATCGGCGTGCGGCGCATGGCCGTTCGGCACGTGCTGGTGCGGCGCTTGAGCTCGGTCGAGACGCTCGGCAGCGCCACCGTCATCGTCACCGACAAGACGGGCACCCTCACCACCGGCCAGATGGAGCTGCGTGAGGTCTGGGGTGACGAGCAGCAGGTGCTCACGAGCGCGGTGGCGAACGTCGAGGCGGCGCTCGACGCAACGGGAGCGTGGGGTGTCGGCGATCCCACCGAGCTCGCGCTGCTGGTGGCGGCGAAGAAGCGCGGGCTGTCGCTCGAGCCCGACCCCAAGAACCCGCGCGTGCACGTGAACCCGTTCGACGCCGAACGAAAGCGCATGAGCGTGCTGCTGGCCGATGGGGTGCTGAACGTGAAGGGCGCTCCGCTGACGGTGCTGCCGTTGTGCGTCGCGGGTACCGAAGGCGCGTCGGAGGCCGCGAAGGCGCTCGCCTCCAAAGGCCTGCGGGTGCTCGCCATCGCGAAGGGCCGGGGCGCGAAGGAGGAGTCGCTCACGTTGCTGGGGCTCGTCGGCATCGCAGACCCACCGCGGCCCGAAGCCATCGTCGCGGTCGCGGCCGCACGGAAGGCTGGCGTGCGCACGGTGATGGCGACGGGCGACGCACGCGAGACGGCCGAGGCCATCGCGAAAGAGATGGGGCTGCTCCTGCCCGGCGACGACCCGAAAGACGTCGTGCACGCGCGCGTCACGCCCGAAGACAAGCTGCTGCTGGTGCGCACCCTGACGGCGAAAGACGACGTCGTGGCGATGGTGGGTGACGGCACCAACGACGCGCCTGCGCTGAAGGAGGCCCACATCGGCATCGCGATGGGCGTCGGCGGCAGTGAGGTGACGAGAGAAGCGGCCGACCTCGTGCTGGCCGACGACAACTTCGCCAGCATCGTCGCGGCCCTCAAGGAAGGCCGTGGCATCGCCGACAACATTCAGAAGACGCTCAGCTACCTGCTCGCCGGCAACGCAGGAGAGCTGCTCACGCTCTTCGTGGCCGCGGCGGTGGGGTGGCCGTTGCCGCTCCTGCCGCTCCAGCTGTTGTGGGTGAACCTGGTGACCGACGGCTTCCCCGCGCTCGCGCTCGTGATGGACCCGGCGGGTGACGAGGTGCTCAGCCGACCTCCGAAGGCGCAGTCGCAGCCGATGCTGGGCCGGCGGGAATGGACGGCCATCGCGCTCGTCGGCGTCGTCATCGGCGCCGTCACCTTGAGCGTCTTCCGGTACGAGCTCTCGAGCGACACGCTCGACCACGCCCGCACCGTCGCGTTCTCGTCGCTCGTCTTCGCGCAGGTCTTCAACGCCTTCGGCGCACGCAGCTTCACCCGCACGTTCCTCGAGGTGGGCTCGTTCACCAACCTGAGGCTCGTCGCCGTGGTGGTGAGCACCGCGCTGCTGCAGGTGGGGTTGATGGCGTTGCCGCTCACGCAGCGGCTCTTCGGGCTGGGCAGCTTCAGCTGGCGGGTGCTGCTCATCAGCGTGGTCGCGGGCCTCGTGCCCATCACGCTCGTCGAGCTGGCGAAGCTGGTGCGCCGGCTGGTGACGACGACGCGGGTCTCGCCGACACCTGCGTGACCCGCTCGGGTGCTGCAGTTCGAGGACGCTCCACGCGCTCTGGTACCGTCAGCGCGCATGAACGACTGCACCACGTGCGGCTCCCTCGGCGACTCGCAGTACGCGAACACCGGGCGCGACGAATCGCTGCCAGCCGCCATGAGCGGGTTGAAGTCGCTGTGGGAGGCGTCTGGCAGCAACGCCCACGACCTGCTGCTCTGCCCGACCTGCGGCGCGTGGTTCGAGTTCACCGACGACACGGCCTTCACCGGCAGCGGCAACAACGACTCACAGACGCTGAAGCGTCTGCCACCCCAGGCGTGGATTCTGCTCGAGAAGCTGCTGCACGGTGACGTGTCGCAGCCCGAGACGCTGCTCTCCGATGCGATGGCTCACCTGTCGAGCGACCTGTTCTTCGACGTCATCGCGCGGGTGCCGCCGGCCGCGTTCGCGGCGCTGCTGCCGTGGCTGACGCGTCGGTTCTTCACCACGCCCAACGACCAGGAGAACCACGCGCTCTACGGCACGCTCAACCGCGTCATCACCAGACCGGCGCTGCGCACGAAGTACCTGACGCTCGCGAAGGCGCACGGCACGCTGCCGCCCCGCGCGAAGTTCCTCGTCGAGCTGTGTGAGAAGGAGATCGCGAAGTCGCGGTGACTACTTCTTGCCGGGCGCGGGCGGCGGCGCGTCGTCGACCTCGTGCAGCAGCCCCTTCTCTTTGAGGAACTGGCGGAAGCTGTCCTTGTCGACGGCCTTGTCGAGCGCGTCGTGGTGGTCGACGAGGTCGTCTTCGACGAAGCCCTTGAGCGTCTCGTCCATGGCAATCATTCCGTCCTTCTTGCCCTGAGCGATGGCGCTGTTCACCTGGTGCGTCTTGCCTTCACGAATCATCGAGGCGACGGCGAAGTTCGAGAACATCACCTCGACGGCGGCGATGCGCCCGCCCACCTTCTTGCGGAGCAGCTGTTGCGCGAGCACGCCACGCAGCACGTTCGAGAGCGTGTTGCGCACGCCGGGCTGACGGTCTGAGGGGAACGCGCTGATGAGGCGGTCGATGGTCTTCGCGGCCGAGTTCGTGTGCAGCGTGCCGAAGACGAGGGTGCCCGTCTCTGCGGCCGAGAGCGCCGCGTCGATGGTCTCGAGGTCTCGCATCTCGCCGACGAGCACGACGTCGGGGTTCTCGCGCATGGCGGCCTTGAGCGCGGGCGCGAAGCCCTCGGCGTGCGTGCCCACCTCGCGCTGCGACACCATCGACTTCTTGTTCTCGTGCACGAACTCGATGGGGTCTTCGATGGTGATGAAGTGCAGCGGGCGCTTCGTGTTCATCTCGTTGATGACGGCCGCGAGCGTCGTCGACTTGCCCGAGCCGGTGGGGCCGGTGACGAGCACGAGGCCCGAGCGCATCTCGACGAAGCGGTGCACCTGCTCGGGCAGGTTCAACCGATCGATGCTCACGAGCGTGGAGGACAGGTTGCGGAACACGGCCGCCATGCCGCGCTGCTGGCGGAACAGGTTCACGCGGTACCGTGAAACGCCGGGCAGGTCGTACGCAAAGTCGACGTCGCCGGTGCGCTCGTACTGGTTCCACAAGTGCGGCGGCGTGATGGGCTCGATGAGGGTGCGGAAGTCACCGTCGGTGAGGTTGCGGTAGCGCACCTCGCTGATGACGCCGTCGACGCGGAAGAGGGGCGGGCGGCCCACCGAGAGGTGCAGGTCGCTCGCGCCCCAGTCCTTCATCAGCTTCAAGAAGCGGCCGATGCGGTCGTTCACGCGAATGGCGCGCTCGCCGGGCGTCTGGCGCGCGAGGTTCGGCCCCGGAGCGTTGCTCATGACGGCCTCCGCACCTGCGTCGCGCCGGGCGCTGCAGGCTTCTGCGGTGGTGCTGCCGCAGCCGCAGGTGCCGCCGGTTTGCCGGGCGTGACGTTCGACAGCTTCGAGAAGTTCTCCTTGCTCTGCGCGTACTGCATGGCCGTCTCGAAGGTGATGTCTCCGGCGCGCAGCCGTTCTTCGAGCGAGCCGTCGATGGTCTGCATGCCGACGCCGCGGCCGATGAGCATCGCGCTCGCGAGCTGGAGCGTGCGGCCATCACGAATGAGCGCGCGCACCGACGAGGTGCTGGTGAGCAGCTCGAAGATGCCGACGCGGCTGGTGCCGTTCGCGTGCGGCACCAGCACCTGCGAGACGATGAGCTTGAGCGACTCCGAGAGGCCGGTGCGCACCTGCTGCTGCTCTTCGGAGGGGAACGACTCGACCAGCTTGTCGATGGTGGCCGCGGCGCCCGTCGTCTGCATGGTGGCGACGACGAGGTGGCCCGTCTCGGAGGCGAGCAGCGCCAGCCGAATCGTCTCGGGGTCGCGCATGTCGCCGACGACGATGATGTCGGGGTCTTCTCGCAGCGCGCCGCGCATGGCCGAGGCGTAGCTGACCGAGTCCTTACCAATCTCTCGCTGGTTCACGAGCGCCTTCTTCGAGACGTGCACGAACTCCACCGGGTCTTCGAAGGTGAGCACGTGCGCGTGGCGCGACTCGTTGATGAGGTCGATGAGTGAGGTGAGCGTCGTCGTCTTGCCGCAGCCCGCGGGGCCGGTGACGAGCACGATGCCCTGGTGCAGGGTGCCGATGTCGGCGAGGCGTTTGGGCAGGCCCAGCTGCGCGAGCGACGGCGCGACGTTGGGAATGCAGCGGAACGCGCCCGCGTAGCCGCGCTTCATCTTGAAGACGTTGGCGCGGTACCGGCCAACGCCTGGAATCGGGTAGCAGAAGTCGACCGAGCCGTGCTTCTCGAGCAGCGGCGCGCGCACCGGGTCGAGCAGGTCGACGAGCATCACGCGCACCTGCTCGTTGTCGAGCTTCGGCGACTCGAGGCGCACGAGGGCGCCGTTGATGCGCATGAGCGGCGGCTCTCCCGGCGTGAGGTGCAGGTCGCTGGCGCCTTTTTCACGCGCGAAGGCGAGCAGCCGCTCGATGGGCTTGGTGAGGTCTTTCGAGGCGACGACGGCGCCCGAGCCAGGGCCGGCTCCTTTCAGCGCGCGCAGCACCTCGACCGACTTCAGCTTCACGTCGACGGCGCCATCGGTCTTCGCGACCTCGATGAGCGCTGCCTCTACCCGCGGGTCCTTCACGCGGCCCAGCGCGGTGACGGTGGCGCTGCGCACCTCGGGCATCGGGTCTTTCAGCAGTGGAATGAGCGCGCCTGCTGCGTCGGCTCCACCGATGGTGGCGACCGCGTCGATGGCGGCCCAGCGCGCGTCCGCGTCGGACAACATGCGCTGCAGCGCGGGTACGGTCTTCGGCTCCTTGAGCCGGCCCATCGTCTCGCAGGCGACGATGCGCACCCACCAGTCGGGGTCGTTCAGCATCTGCAGCATCGGGCCGATGGTGGCGGGGTCTTCGTAGGCCTCGAGCAGGTAGACGGCCTGCACGCGCAGGTCGGCGTCGGAGTTGCTCAACAGCTGCACCGCGAGGGGAATGAGCGACTTGCCCACGGTCTGCAGCGACTCCATGACGGTGCGGTGCTGCTGGCCCGTGAGCGTCTTGCAGAAGGCGAGCACGCCGAAGAGCAGATCGGCCGGGTTGCCCTGCGAGAACATGCTCTTCACGAGCGCGGTGCGCTGCTCGGGCGTGCCCGCGAGGAGGAGTTTGCCCAGCACGCGCGGGCGCACGTCGGCAGGGGCCTTCGCGATGTAGCGCTGCAGCCACGCGCCGGCGATGTCGCGCAGCTCTTTGCTGTCGTCGGCGCCGAGGCGCTCGAGCATGGCCGCGAAGACGTCGTCACCTTCGAGCGTCGAGAGGTGCGTCATCGCCTCTTTGCGAACGGCGACCTCGCGGTTCTCGGCCGCTTCGAGGAGCAGCGGCTTGAGCGCCGGCACGCCCTTCGTCTTGATCATTCGCCGAATGGCGATGACGCGCTGCGGGCCCGGCGCCTCTTTCACCGCGCGCTCGAGCAGCGGGTCACTCACGCCGGGCTGCAGGTCGAGCGCGAGCTCCCACAGCTTGCGGGTGAGGTCGGCGCGCGGCCGCGCCATGGCGCTCGAGAGCGTCGCCGTCACCATGTCGTCGCGGCACTTCTGGAAGACCTTCGAGACGACGGTGATGGCGTTCTTGCCGAGGCCTTCGTCGAGCAGCGTGCCCATGGCCGACGGCGTCGCCTTGCCGACGAAGAGCTGCGCGCCGCGGCTCTGCACGGTGCTGTCGTCACAGAGGATGAGGGGAATCACCTCTTCGGCCGAGGGTGAGCCCAGGCTCGCGAGCAGCTGCTGCTTCTCCTGCTCGTTCTTCACCTTGCCTGACGCAAGGCGCTCGATGGGTGTCTCTTTGCTGCCGAAAAGTCCAAAGGCCATGGCGGAGCGGGAAGTGTAACGACCCACCGCCGCTCGTAAACCAACAGTGGAAAATTCCACTGTCAGAAGATTCCGACACTCACCGCCGGCTGCCCACCTCTTTCACCCGGCGCACGAGGGCCAGCATCATCTGGTGCTGCAGGGCGGGGCGGGTGGCGAGCAGCTCGCGGAGGTCGCTCGCGCGCAGCTTGAGCAGCTCGCACGACTCGTCGCAGATGGCGTCGGCGCTGCGCTCTTCGTTCGAGAGCACGGCGAGCTCACCGAAACACTCGGGGGCGGTGATGGTGACGAGCAGGCGCGCGCGGTCACGAATGGCCACCTTGCCGCGCACCAGCAGGAACATGGAGTCGCCCGGGTCGCCCGCGCGGAAGATGGTGGAGCCCTTGTCGAACGAGGCCTCGGTGAGCTTCGCGGCCACGAGCTCGAGGTCGGCGTCGGCGAGGCCGCTGAAGAGCGCGAGGCTTCGCAAGAGACGAACGCGTTCGGCGGCGGGGCGCATGGTCGCTCGAGTGTAGCCCGTCAGGCCGTCAGACCGAGCCCCTGCGCTGTGGCCCAGGTCTCGATCTTCGCGCGGTTGTCGTCATCGAACGGGTCGGGAAAGCGCACCGTCGTGAGCATGCCTTTGGGCACCCGCGCGCCGAGGAGCTGCTCTGCAGTTCGCCCAGAGCGCACGTTCTCGATGGTGAGCGTGGTGCCCTTCAGTTCGTACTCACCGATGTCGCTTCGAACGACGACGGCGCGGACCTTCGTCTTCGTGATCAGCCTCTGAATCACTTCGAGCGTCGCCCACTCGGGGCTGGAGAGCTCGAGCCTCTCGACGTTGGGCAGCGCTGCGAGACCTGCCGCGACCTGGTCCTGCTTCAGGAAGTTCGCGCCCAGGACGAGCGTTCGCACCGTCTTCGAGGTCGACGAGAAGAGGTCACCCAGCGGGAGCCGTGATGCGGCCCACACCTCGAGCACCTCGAGCCCCGTGAGCGGCTTCAGCAGGCCGGAGACCGGAGGCGAGCCGTCGAGCCCGAGGCGAAGGCGCTTCAACTTCGGCAACGCGGCCAACGCGTCTGGCGCGAGCATCTTGTCGTCGACGCCGAGCTCGACGAGCTTCGTCAACGGCGCGAGGACTTCGGCCGTGAGCTTCGGCTGCTCCTCGTCGCCCCAGAGCTCGAGCACCTCGAGCGCGCTCCAGCTCGTCGTCTGTTCCACCGTGGGTGTGAAGTCGGCTTTCAGCGAAGTCCATGCACGCGGCTTCACCTCGAGCAACGCGGCGAGGTTCGGCTTGAGCGTGCGCAGCTCGCGCACGCGTGAGAACGCAGGGTGGTCGACGAGCTCGGCGCCCACCTTCGCCGAGAGGGTCTCGAGGCCAGCGACCTGGCGAATCGTGGCCCAGGCCGGGTCGCCGATGATCTTCTTCGCGGTGGCGGTCTTGAGCACGATGCGCGCGGGGAAGCCGCGCTCGAGCGTGCAGTCGCCACCATTCGCGAGGGGCAGCGCCCAGGCCGTGCGCCGCTTCTTGTCGAGGGCGAGGTCTTCTTCGCGCGCGAGCTGTTCCGGAGTGGCCTGGCCCCTGGCGCGGGCGATCTGCAGCGAGATGAACTCGCCCCGCTCGTCGCCGCGTTCGGTGAGCGCATCGGCGAACACGAGCCTCGGCTGATCATCGTCGGGCGAGGCGTAGATCAACGAGAGCAGCTCCTGCTCGTTGCGGCTCTTGCCCTGCTTCGGCTTGACCACGGCCGCGGGGAGCGTTGCTTCGATGCCCGCCAGCTTCTTCTCGTCAGCAGCCGAGAGCGGCTTTGGCTCGAGGGGCTCGAGCTCCTTCGCGGCGAGGGCCAGCTTCGTGCCGACGAAGTCACCGACGCTCGACTCGATGATGCCTTTGTAGCGGGGCGCGAGGTCGGCGAGCACGTCTCGGGCGCGCACGTCGCGGGCCTTCACGATGAGGGCGAGCGCCTGCGTGACGAAGCCCTTGAACACGTTCGCGCGCCACGGCGGTGCTTCGAAGGCCGCGAGGATCAGCGTCGTCAGTCGCGGGTCGTCGAGCTTCGCGAGCACCTTGAGCCGGTCGGTGGCCTCTTCGGCGTTCGTCGTGAGCGTGGCCGCGAAGAGGCGGGGCAGGTCGCGCACGTCGGCCTTCTTCGCGAGCGCGCTCCACGCGGCGGTGTCGGCCTTCTTTCTTCCTGCGCCGACGATGGGCCGCTCGGGCTCCTGCTTCGCGAGCAGCTCGACGGCCGCTGCCCAACGTGGGTGCCGGGTCTTCCGCCAGCCAGCGAGTGCCTGATCGAGGGTCATGCGTGGAAGCTCTCGCGAGTGCGCGAAGCAGGGAAGCCAAAGATCGGTTCCGTGTCAGAGTTCCACGCGCATGCACTGGCTTGCGTTCCTGGCTGCGCTGAGCCTTCCCTTCGTCGTTCGCGTGGTGCGAATCGTTCGCGCCGCCCGGTGGATGGGCCACGTGCGGACCACGGAGACTCCCGCTCGCACCCTGGTCGTCACGCGCACGACCGGAGCGCTGGTCGAGAAGGAGCTTCGCAGCGTGCAGCTCTTTCAATCGGAGCGGGAGATCGTCGACTTTGCACGACGCGAGGGCTTCGCGCGTCTGGTGCTCTGGCCGGGCCATTCGGCCATCACCTTCGAGTTGCCCGCCGACGAAGGCGTGGGCGCCGCGACCGTGCGGCTCTCGAACACGCTGCTCTCGAACGCCGAGGAGCAACTGCCTGGGCTGCGGTTCGTCGACGTGGCTCCGCTGGTCGTCATCGTCATCGCCGCAGGGCTCGTGATGCTGCTCACCGTCGCCGACCCGTTCGAGCGGCGGCGCACGTCCTTCACCCTTCCGCCCGCGCAGCACGCCGCGGCGTTGCGGGTGGCGTGCGAGACCAGTCTCTGCCCGGTCGCGACCGAGGTGTTCACGAACACCGACCGCCGCGCGTGCGCTGCCGCAGAAGCCTCAGCGGTGAAGCTGAACGAAGCGTTCGAGCAGCTGCCCGAAGCCGAGCGGCGCCCGGAACTCGCCAACGCGGTGGACGTGCTCTGCGGCTGCGCCGAGGTCTGTCGAATCCGCTGAGTGTTTCTCATTCCAGCCAAAGTCAGCCGTTTGACCAGAATGAGAAACAGTTCCCGTCAGCTGCGCTCGAGCTTCCGGTACTTGATGCGCCGGGGCATCAACGCATCGGCGCCGAGGCGCTTCTTCTTGTCTTCCTCGTAGTCCTGGAAGTTGCCCTCGAACCACACGACCTTCGAGTCGCCCTCGAACGCGAGAATGTGCGTCGCGACACGGTCGAGGAACCAGCGGTCGTGGCTGATGATGACCGCGCAGCCGGCGAACGTCTCGAGGCCTTCTTCGAGGCTGCGCATGGTCTCGACGTCGAGGTCGTTGGTGGGCTCGTCGAGGAGAATGAGGTTGCCTCCCTCTTTGAGCAGCTTCGCGAGGTGCACGCGGTTGCGCTCACCACCCGAGAGATCCTTCACGCGCTTCTGCTGATCAGCGCCCTTGAACGCGTACCAGGACAGGTAGGCGCGCGAGGCGACGATGCGGCCGCCGAGGTCGAGCTGGTCGAGCCCGTTCGACACCTCCTGGAACACCGACTGGTCGCCCTGGAGCGCCTCACGCGACTGGTCGACGTACGCGAGCTTCACGGTCTCGCCGACATTGAGCTCGCCCGCGTCGGGCTTCTCGAGGCCCATGATCATGCGGAAGAGCGTCGTCTTGCCGGCGCCGTTGGGGCCGATGATGCCGACGATGCCGTTGGGCGGCAGCTTGAAGTTCAGGTCGTCGAACAGCAGGCGATCGCCGAATGCCTTTCGCACGCCCTTCGCTTCGACCACCTTGCCGCCGAGCTTCGGGCCGGGAGGAATGAAGATTTCACCGGTCGACTGCTTGTTCTTCTCGCGCTCGTATTCTTCGCGCATCTCGTCGTAGCGCTCGAGGCGGGCCTTCGACTTCGCCTGACGGGCCTTCTGGCTCGACGACACCCACGAGAGCTCGCGCTCGAGGAACTTCTGGCGCGCGCTCGAGGCCTTCTCCTCCTGCTCGAGGCGCTTCTTCTTCTGGTCGAGCCACGACGAGTAGTTGCCCTTCCATGGCACGCCTTCGCCGCGGTCGAGCTCGAGAATCCACTGGCAGACCTCGTCGAGGAAGTAGCGGTCGTGGGTGATGCACACGATGGTGCCCGCGTAGTCGCGCAGGTGCAGCTGCAGCCACTGCACCGACTCGGCGTCGAGGTGGTTGGTGGGCTCGTCGAGCAGCAGCAGGTCGGGTTTCTCGAGCAGAATGCGGCAGAGCGCGACGCGGCGCTTCTCACCACCCGACAGCTTCTTCACGTCGGCGTCGCCCGGAGGCAGGCGCAGCGCATCCATCGCGATCTCGAGCTTGCGGTCGAGCTCCCAGCCGCCGGCGGCGTCGATGGCGTCTTGCAGCTTGCCCTGCTCGGCCAGCAGCGTGTCGAAGTCGGCGTCGGGTTCGCCGAGCTTGTTCGAGACCTCGTCGAAGCGCTTGAGCAGGTCTTTGACGGGCTTCACGCCGAGCTCGACATTGCCCTTCACGTCGAGGGTCTCGTCGAGCACGGGCTCCTGCGGCAGGAAGCCGACCTTCGCCTTCGGGTCGGGGCGCGCGGTGCCCATGAACTCGGGGTCCTGGCCCGCCATGATGCGCAGCAGCGTCGACTTACCGGAGCCGTTCGGCCCGATGACGCCGATCTTCGCGCCCGGGAAGAAGGACAACCAGATGCCCTTGAGGATTTCTTTCCCTCCTTTGACCTTCCGGAGGTCCTGCATCGTGAAGATGAAGTTCTCGGCCATGCGCGGCACGTAGTCCGTCGGCGTGCACGAGGCAAAGCGTTCGTCAGAGCGTGAGGGTGGTGGGCTTCGCCGTCGCAACGAGCAGCTCCGTGCCGTCGGGAGAGCGTGCGAGCGGGCCCGACTCCTTCCAGCCGGGTTTGCGTGAACGTTCACGGCCGGTGGCGAGGTCGATGCGCACGATGGCGTCGGTCGAGAGCAACACGACGTCGCTGCCGAGCATCACGAGCTCGGAGTACAGAAACTCGGGCTTGCCGATCTTTCTCGGGGTCTGGCCCTCGAACACGACGAGCTGATCGACCGCGACCGCGCCGAGCGTTCCATCGGGCAGGAAGAACGGCCTGCGCAAGTCGCCCTTGAACGTCTCGGCGCGCGCCTTCTTCGCGTCATGGAGGAAGAGCGCGTCGCCCTTGAGGTCACCCTGCACGGCCCAGCGCCCGCCGTCGGCTGTGATGGCCGCGGAGTAATACGAACTCGCGCGCTTCTCGGTCTTGAGCCACTTGCCGGTGGTGAGGTCGAAGAGCTGAGCCTGGAGCTGCATGCCGACGATGAGGAAGCGACCGTCGGCCGAGGCGACCAGTGTCTCGGGCACGCCAGTCGAGTCGAGCCGCTTTGTCTTCTTCCCCGTCGCGAGGGCGTAGAGCAGCACGGCGCCGTCTCCGTGCTGGCAGGCGACCTGATCTCCCACGAACAGCGCGCGCTCGGCGCTCGTCACCTTGAAGGAGCGCACGGCCTTTCCGCTCTTCGGGTCGACGAGCGTGACGCTGCGCGAATCGGCGAACCACCAACCCTCGTTCGTCCAGGCCGCGGCGATGACGCCTTCGCAGGAGAAGCGCTGCTCGCTGCTCTTCGCGGGAGCAGTCGTTTCTGGAACGACCGCTCCGCCTTCCAGCTTCGCCGCTTGCAACACCTCTGCAGGCAGCGCTTCGAGCTGGGCCGTGAGCCGCTTTGGCTCTTTGAACTGCTCGATCGTCATCGCGTCGCGCGTCTGCACCCAGCGCGATTGGTCGTTGCACTCGAGCTCGAGGCGCTCGAGGCCGAGGTGCTTCGCGTTCGCGAGCCAGCCTGCAGGATCCGACGGCCGCTGCGGGTTGATGTGGAGCCTCAGTTCCTTCACGGCGACGCGCTTCACGTCGTCGAGCCACGAGGGATCCTCGAAGCCGCTGCCGTGGTTCCACGACAGCTCGAGGCGCCGCAGTTTCGGGAGCAGCTTCGAGGCGAAGAGCGCAGCGAGTTCTTCTTCGTCGACGACGCTCGTCACGAGGTGCTCCACCGAGAACGTGCCCGTCTGCTCGAGCAGGTTCGACGCGTGATTGACCGTCAACCGGCTCGCTGTGCGCACGGCTCTGACGAACGCCCTCGTCGCGGGGAACTTCGCGAACCCATCGAAGTCGTAGTGCAGGTCGTCGAGCGTGGCCCACTCCTCGAGGTCGAGTGCTGAGGGCAGCGCCTCGCTCATCACCACGCCGCCCGCCACGAACCCGCGCTCGAAGACTGGCTTGCGCAGCAGCTTCACTTGAAACGGCCCGAGCCACTTCTTGCCGTGCGCTTTGAGCAGCTTCTTCTCGCGTTTCAGGTCGCGCGGCGACGCGAGCTGGAGGTTGATGAACTCCCCGCGCGGGTCTTCGCGCTCGAGCAGAAAGTCGGCGTAGACGCGACGAGGCGCGTCGTCTCTCGGCCGTGAGGAGATCGCCCGCAGCAGCCCAGCCTCGTTCGTCGCCATGTGTTCCCCCGTGCGCGCAGTCCACTCGCGCGTTGCGAATTGTCAATGCACGCGAGGGTTCGTTCCATCACGGTCCGCGCTCCCTTTCACCCCGGAGCCCGCTTCGCATGACGACGCTCGATCACCGCTCGTTGTACCGCCTGCCGTGGACCGCCTCTGACAACGTGCTCTCGTGGCTCGAGCCGACCAACAAGTGCAACCTCGCCTGTGAGGGCTGCTACCGGGCGAACGACGGCACCCACAAGTCGCTCTCCGAAGTGCAGGCCGACCTCGACGTGTTCAACAGGTGGCGCACCTACGACAGCGTCTCCATCGCCGGCGGCGATCCCCTGCTGCACCCCGACGTCGTCGAGATCGTCCGCATGATCGTGCGCGGCGGCCACAAGCCCATCATCAACACCAACGGCGTCGCGCTGACGAAGCCGCTGCTCGAAGAGCTCAAACGCGCGGGTCTCGTGGGGCTCACCTTTCACGTCGACTCGCACCAGGGCCGCGCGGGCCAGTGGCGCAAGAAGAGCGAGCTCGAGCTCAACGAGCTGCGCCTCGAGTACGCCCAGCTCGTCGCGAGCGTCGGCGGCCTGTCGTGCGCGTTCAACGCCACCATCTACGAAGACACGCTGCCGTTCGTGCCCGACCTCGTGCAGTTCGCGGCCGACCACATCGACATCATCAACTCGATCATCTTCATCATGTACCGGGCGGCCATCACCGAAGGTGACTTCGAGTTCTTCCGCGACGGCAAGAAGGTCGAGGCCCAGCCGCTCGTGTACGCGGTCGATCAGGCGAAGCAGCGCACCGACATCAACGCGCCCGAGCTGGTGAAGCTCATTCAGCGCCGGTTTCCCGACTTCGCTCCGTCGGCGTACCTCGGCGGCACCGAGAAGCCCGACAGCTTCAAGTGGCTCTTCACCGGGCGCTTCGGCTTCCCAAAGAACGGAAGCCCCAGCGAGGTGATGGGCTACGTCGGCCCGAAGTTCATGGAGCTCGTGCAGAACGCGCACCACCTCGTGAAGGGCACCTACCTCGCGTACGCCCCGCAATGGACGCTCGAGGCCGGCCGCTCGGCGCTGGCCATGGGCCTCATCGAGCCGGGTGTTCGCCGCATCGCGAAGCGTTGGCTCAAACACGTGGCGCGCCACCCGCTCGACGCGCGCAAGAAGCTGCACTTCCAGTCGGTGATGATGATTCAGCCCATCGACCTGCTCGACGACGGCCGGCAGAACATGTGTGACGGCTGCCCCGACGTCACCGCGCACGACGGGAAGATCGTCTTCAGCTGCCGCCTGGAGGAGTACCGCACGTGGGGCGGGCTCGTGACCTCTGTGCCGAAGGTGCGGTGCCACGCAGCGTCGTCATGCGCGAAGGAGTGCCCGTCGAAAGAAGCCAGCTGATCAACGCGCGCCGCGAGCGACCTCGCCCAGCGCCACTTCGTCAATCACCTCGAGGCGGTCTGCTCCGATGAGCCCTTCTTCGGACAGCTTGCGCAGACACCGCGACAACGTCTCGGGCCTGATGCCGAGCAGCGCCGCCACGTGCGCCTTCGAGAACGCCGACTTCTTGCCCGGCTTCACCAGCCGCGCGGCCGCCACGAGGAACTTGGCGACCCGCGCTCTCGCCTGACCCGCGCGCAGGTCGGCGTCACGCTGCGTGTTCGCGTGTTCGGCCAGCACCAGCCCGAGGAACGAGCTCGTCAGGTTCGAGGTCGCGTCGAGATCGGTCTCGCGCCGCACCTGCAACGCGCTCGCGGAGCACACCGTCGTGTCTTCGAGTGCCGTCACCGTGAAGGGGGCAGGGCGCTCCTGCAACGACTCGAGGCCCAGCACGGTGTTCGGCCCGCGCACGCTCGAGAGCACCTCTTCTCCCGTCGCGTCGGTCGCCGTGAGGCCCACCACGCCGTCCTTCACGAAGTGCACGCTGCGGTTCACCTCGCCCTGGTGCAGCAGGCCCGAGCCCGCCTTGAACGCGCGCGGCCGAAACAGGCACGGCCCGTTCTTTCCCAACGCACAGCGCTCGCACGACTCGATGGGGCTCGCGAACATGGGAGTGGCCTACCACGCGCATCGTGAATCGGAGTCGAGGGGCGATTTCGCGGAGTGATCAGGATCACGCCGCGAACCTAGACTCGTCGCCTCATGCGAATTCTCACGAACCCCGGCTCGAACCTGACCGACGAGGTCGCGCACTCGCTCGACGTCGATCTCACGCCGCAGAAGATCGTGGTCGACGGCATCTCGCACGACACGCGCAACGCGCTCGACTTCTCGACCGTCGATCGCTGGGTGAAGGGCGCCGCGAAGCACCCGTTCGTGCAGGGCACCACCGAGCCCGAGTTCGCCGAGCACTTCGCGCGCCTCGTGCAGAAAGACCCCGAGGTGCTCACCATCATGACGTCGCGGCAGATCATCGGTTCGCACGACGCCGCCGTGGCCGCCGCGAGCAAGGTGAAGGACGCAACAATCGAGATCGTCGACACCACCGTCACCGACGTCGGCGCGGGGCTCGTCACGCTCGCCGCGGTGCAGTGGCGCAAGGCGGGCCTGCCGATGCCCGTCATCGCGGCCGCCTGCCGCGCCTTCGTCGCTTCGGGCCGCAGCCTCGTCACCGTCGCCACCCTCGAGAACCTCATCAAGGGCGGGCGCGCCTCGTTTCTGCAGGGCTGGGTCGCGAACTTCTTGAACGTGCGGCCGCTGCTCACCTTCGAGGGCGGCAAGCCCGTGTCGGTGGGCCGGGTGAGCGCGAGCGTCGACTCGGCCAAACGCGTCGACGACTGGTTCGCCGAGCGCTTCGAGCCGAAGGAGCGTGTCTGGGTGGGCATCGCGCACGGAGACGTCGAGCCGCTCGCGAACCGCACCGTCGCGTTGCTGAAGGAGCGCTTCACCGTCGAGTTCGCGCTCGTGCGGCCGCTCTCGCCCAGCATCTACCTGCACATCGGTCGCGGGGGCATGGGTGTCTTCGTGCACGCCCTCTCGAAGCTGCCGCAGGCCCTCACGCCGCCGACGCTCTGAGCGTCGTCACTGCCCCGGAAAAGCAGGTGGTGGCATCACGGCTGGCGGAGGCGGAGGTGGAGGCGGTGGCGTGTTCGGCTGCGACCCGTCTGGCGGCGGAGGCACGTAGCGGCGCGGCTGCTCCTGCGGCGGCTCGTCGGCGGGCTGCTCTTCGATGGAGCCGCGCTGCTTGCCGAACATGATGCCCAGCTTGAACTGCCCGAGGAACCCGCCGAGGCCGGCCCCAGCCGTGGTCGAGCCGCCGATGCTCGAGACCGAGCCGATGAGCGGCACCGCGAAGCCAATCTCGGGCATCAGGGTGACGCGGTCTCCGAGGCCGAGCGCGACGCCGACGGTGGCGCCGGGGCCGAGCACGAGCACGCCGCCGCCGCTGGTGCCCGAGGAGCCCGCGAACACGTAGTAGCCCTGCAGCCGAGGCCCCAGCACGAGCTCGTTCGCGCCGAACTTGATGCCGATGAGCACCGGCGCCGCGAAGTGCAGCGAGCCGATCGACGCCGAGCCGAGCCCGAGCGCGATACCTCCGAAGGTCGGCGCGATGGAGACGGCCAGCTTCGGGTCACCCGGCTTCGTCAGCAGGAACTTCGCCTGCGCCTCGAGGAACGACCAGCCCGCGCGGAGGCCGAGGTCGATGCTCTCGGTCACGCCGTAGCGCACCGAGCCGTCGAGGTGGGGGTAGGGCACGAACGTTCCACCAGCGCCCACTGCCTGCACGCCCGGCTCGATGGAGGCCTGCACGTTGCCTTTGCCCAACGTGTCGGCACGCTGCACGTTGCCGACCGACGCGCAGCCAGAGACGAGAGACAGGAGCACCACCGCGCCGGCGCGCATCACCACCTCACGAGTTCGCATGGCCCCATCAGAGTGCAGTGGAGGCGACGTGTCGATCTTTCCGGGGCAAGCTGTCGCTGCGTGATCTCCGAACATGACGTCGTGCTCGACGGCGTGCGGCTCCACTATGCGACCGCGGGCTCGGGGCCTGCCATCGTGCTCGTGCCGGGCCAGTCGTTTCCGTGGCAGAGCTACTCGAAGGTGATGCCGCTGCTGGCGAAGCAGCACCGTGTCTTCGCGATCGACGTTCGCGGCCACGGGAAGAGCGAACACACCCCGGGTCGGTACACCTTCGGCCGCTGCGGGAAAGACCTCGTCGCCTTTCTCCGCGAGGTGGTGCGCGAGCCGGCGCTGCTCAGCGGCAACTCGTCGGGGGGCCTCATCTGTCTGTGGGCGGCGGCGAACGCGCCCGAGTTCGTGCGTGGCGTGTTGGCCGAGGACCCGCCGCTGTTCTCGGCCGAGTGGCCGCGCATGCGTGACGAGACGTGGGTGCACGACTTCTTCACGCACGTGGTGTCGACGCTCCCCGACCTCGCGGGCTTCTTCTCGACGCTGAAGCTGCCGACGAAGCCGGGCAAGAAGCTCATGTCGTTTCCACGGCCGCTCGCCTGGGTGCTGGGTGGCGCGATTCGCCGGCACCAGCGCCAGAAGCCCGGAGCGCCCGTCGACCTGCCGTGGTTGCCGATGCACGTGCGCCTCTTCGTGCGCGGGTTGTCCGAGTACGACGTCGACTTCACGCGGGCGTGCGTCGATGGCTCCATGTGCGACATGGACCACGGCGACTGTCTGGCGCGCACGAAGTGTCCCGTCGTGTTGCTGCAGGCCTCGTCGTTCACCGACCCCGAGCTGGGGCTGGTGGGGGCGATGGGTGATGCCGACGTCGCGCGCGCGAAGTCGCTGAAGCCGGGCCTCGTCGTGGAGTCGTGGCCGAAGCCGCACGTGGTGCACCTCGCCGCGCCGAAGCAGTGGCTCGCGTTGATGGAGCGTCTCGAAGCGATGGCGTGACGTCAGGCGGAGCGTCGTCTCGACGTGAGGCTTCGCGTGACGACGATTCGCGAAGCGGTGCGCGCGGTGCTCTCCCTGTTCGAGGAGTCGGCTCCTGACGATGAGCTCGAGCTTCGCCTGGTTCGCGCGGTGGACCGGCTGGTCGTTGCCGTTCACGACGTGCGCTTCGAGTTCGACGTCGCCGAGTATGCCGACGCGCCGCGGTTCGCGTACGGGGCCGCTCGGGCGCTCGTGACTTCGCGGTTCCCGGAGTTTGGTTCGTACTCCGTGCCCGCTTCGATGCGCCCGACGAACACCGAGGTGATGCTCGGAGACGCGGTCGACGACCTCGCCGATCTGATCATCGAGCTGCGGGCGGTCGAGTGGTGCTTCGCGCACGCGAGTGAAGCCGACGCGCTCTGGCACCTCGAGAACGGTTTTCGCACGCACTGGGCAGCGCACGTTCGGTGGCTGCAGGTGTTTCTGCTCGAGCGTCAGCTTCGGTGATCAGAACGCGAGCCCGACTGCGACGTGCGGCCCGGCAAGTGGAGCGCTCGTGAACAACGTGCCTGCTCCCGTCGCGTCGAGGAAGCGCGCGCGATAGCCGGCGTGAAGCTCGAAGATGCCGCCACGCAGAATGCCCTCGGCGCGCAGGTCGAGCTGCTGAAACGCTCCGAACGGGGTGAGCACGGCCGCTGCTTCGGCTCCGAGGAACGACCAGCCCACGCGCAGGTTCGCGCCCACCGTCGGCGCCAGGCTCGTCGTCGACGTTCCGCTCACGCCGCCGAGCAGTCGCAGGCGCGCCCACTTGTTCACCAGCACCGCGTAACCACCGAGCGCCGTCCATTGCTGGCCGCTGCTCAGGGTGAACGGCGTGGTGCCTGACTGATCGACGGTCACGAGGAGGCCGATGCGCCAGAGGTCGAGCTCTGCTCTCGCGCCCACGAGAAACGCGCTGCCGTCGAGTGCCGTCGGCAGCGTGGCCGTGCCGAGCGCGCTCACCTGCCAGAGGGGAAAGTCGGGCTCCGGTTCGGGCGCAGGCGTCGCGGACTGCTGCGCCTGCGGCGTGGGCGAAGACGTCACGACCGGCGTCACGGAAGGCGCAGAACTCGCCGCAGCAGTGGGCGTGACGGCGGTCGCAGACGTCACCGCGGGAGCAGGTGTCACGGCAGGTGCGCGCGTCACCGGAGTCGCTTGCGCCGGGGCAGGGCCAGTCGTCGCAGTTGGTGCACGAGTCAGCGCAGGTGCAATCCCGACAGGTTCAGTCACGACGGGAGGCGTCACGACCGGTGCTGGTGCAGGATCACTCGCGGGCACGAGCGGAGGCGGTGTCATCGGCGCCTCGACGACCTCGGGCGCGGGCACCATCGGCGGGGCACTCCACTCTTCAGCAGCGACGACCGACGACACCAGCAGCGCGAGCATCATGCTCGTTCGTCACGGGCCCACCGCCGCCAATTCATTTGGGCCCGGAGTGATCGGTTTCTGCGAGTCGCGGCAACGAAACGTTCAGGGCTCGACGCACTCGCCCTTCGCAGGCGCCCACCGCTCGGCGGTCGCCTCGGTCATGCCTGCCGACGCGCCTCCTGCGAACAGCACGGAGCCGTCTTTCAGCAACGTCGCGGTGTGCGCCTTGCGCGAGGTCTTCAGCTGCCCGGCCAGACACCACTTCTCCTGCTCGTGTGACCAGCGCTGCACACGTGCGGTGTCGACGGCCGAGGGCGGCTCTCCTCCGGCGACCAGCACGTCACCCGACGGCAGCACGGTGGCGGTGTGGCCGGCGATGGGCACCGAGAGATGACTCTTCGACTGCGTCCACCCGTCGCCGCCGGGCTCCCACCACTCGACGTAGTTCGTCGACATCGTCGTGGTCTGGCCGCCGAACACGATGACGCGATTGCCCGCGCTCACCACGGCCGTTCGTTGCCGCGGCTCGCTCATCTCGGGCACCTCGTGCCACACGCCGCCCGACGCATCGAAGCGCTCGACGCTCGCCACCGCGGTGCCCGGCTTCGGCATCGGAGTGCCTGCATCGCCGACGCTCTGATTCGAGCGCCCGCCCAGCACCACCACGCTGCCGTCCTTCAGCAGCACCGCGTCGTGCAGCCACCGCGCGCGTGAGAGCGGCCGCCTCGAGGAGAACGTGTTCGTCTGCGGGTCGAAACGTTCGACGCTGGCGAGGTGTTGGTGCACCGGCCTCGCGCCTCCGACGACGAGCACGCTCCCGTCCTGCAGGCGGGTGGCGGTGTGCCCGTTGCGTGCGTCGGAGAGGGCTCCCACGGTCACCCACTCGTTCTTCTTCGGGTCGAAGACCTCGGCCGACGCGAGCGATTCGAAGCGCGAGGAGCCATCGGCCGCTGGCGCCGTGCCTCCAACCACCAGCACGCGCCCGTCGAGCAGGGCCGTCGCCGTGTGCCCGGCGCGCGCCACGTTCATGGGAGGGCCCGCCCGCCAGGTGTTCTTCGCCGGGTCGAACAGCTCGGTGCTGGCGAGCGTGTCGGTCGCGGCCTGGCTGCGCCCTCCGGCCACGAGCACCCGACCATCGAGCAACAGCGTGGCGGTGTGCTGCGTGCGAGGGGTGGTCAAGGCGCCGGCGGGGGTCACCCGACCCTGCCCCAAGACCACCGTGCACAGGAGCAGCGCCAGCGACATGCAGGGTTCCGAGATAGCAGGGAAGGGCGTCGTGCGTCGCGCGTCAGCCGCATGCGTACGTTTCCGTGGCGTCCGTCACGCCCGTGCTACCTTCCGGTCGTCCGTGCGCCTGTTCGCCCTCGTCTTCGTTCTCGCTTCGAGCGCGCTCGCTCAACCCATCGGCCGACTCCACGATGATCAGTGGGTTCACACGCGCCTCTCGCTCCTCGGCGGCGGTGCGATTCGAGCCTACGAGCAGACGACCCTCGAAGGCGTCCGCACGAAGATCGACACCGGCGGCGTCGTCGCGCCGTCGACGCAGCTGCTCGGCGTGGTCTTCTTCAGGCCCTGGCTCGGGCTGGGCCTCGAGGTGCGCAGCGACTTCTCGAAGGTGCAGCAGCAGGTGAACAACGTCCTGGTGGGAGTGCCCATCGAGCAGTTCGGGGTCAAGACCTACGCCACCGCCGCGTTCCGCTGGCAGCCGAGCCTGCTCTTCGGCCTCGAGGGCCACCTCGGCTTCGTGGCGGCCCGCAGCACGTTGCTCTCGACGGCGACGAAAACCTCCGTCTCCACCGGGCTCTTTGGAGTCGTGGCCGGAGCGAACCTGGTGCTCGAGCCGCTCGCGCAGGTGACGATTCTGGCGGGCGGCCGGCTCGACCTGACGTTCTTCTCGGCCCAGACGCTGAGCTTCACCCTCACCGCGCAGGCTCGCTGGGGGTTCGTCGACCTCGGCCCCTTCAACCTCGGGCTCGCGGTGGCGGGCGACTTCTCGGCGTTGGGGTACGGGCCAGGCCCCGTCGTCAGCAGTGCCACCGAGTCCGTCCTCCGCTTCGCGGTGGGTCCCTCACTCGTGGGACGACGCCCAGCGCCGCTCGTCATCGGTGAGAAGCGGGGCGCCGAAGCGCCATCGGTGGTGGGCCGGGTGACACGCGCCGACGGCGGCCCCATCTCGGGCGCGAAGGTCAGTGTCGGCTCGGTCACCGTCGCCAGTGACGCCTCGGGCGCCTTCGAGCTTCTGGGGCTGCGCGCCGGGCCGACGGCGGTGAAGGCCACGGCGAACGGGTTCAAGGCCGCCTCGCAGAACGTCATCGTCACGCCTGGCACGCCCGTCATCGTGACGTTGGTGCTGCAGGTACCGACCGGACCAGGCCGCATCACCGGCGTCGTGAAGTCGAAGGCCGACAAGCCGCTGGCTGGCGCGAAGGTCGTGATGGGCTCGGTGAACGTGCTCACCTCGGCGAGTGGAACGTACACCCTCGAGCCCGCGGGCCCCGGCCCGGTGAAGGTCGTCGTCTCGCTCGACGGCTACGCGACCGCCGACGAGTCGGTGCAGGTGGTGCCCGAGTCGACCGCCACGCTCGACGTCACGCTCGAGCCGCTCGCCCAGCGCACGAAGGCGAAGATTCGCGGCGTCATCAGCAGCGCCGCAGGGCCGGTCGCGAAGGCCACCGTGCGCATCGTCGAGCTCAAGCTGAAGCAGGCGGTGAAGGCCGACGGGCGCTTCGAGGCCGACGTCGCGGGCGGCAGGTACACGCTCGTCATCGAGGCGCCGAAGCACGTGACCCAGACTCGCGTCGTCGAAGTCGCCGACGGAGACCAGGCCATCTTCCAGATCGAGCTCGAGAAGGCGCGATGAGCCGCGCTCGTGTCGTCTGGCTGGCGGCGCTCGTCGCCCTCGGAGGGTGCCCGGAGTCGTCGGAGCCGTCCCTCGACGCGCCTGTCGTGAAGCCGCTCCAGCCTGTGGCGCTGCCGTCGGTGGCGACGCTCGTCTCGCTCGAAGGCTCGGTCGACCTCGAGCGCGACGGTGGGGTGTCGAAGGCGGTGAAGGGGCCGCTCTTCGAAGACGACGTGGTGGCGACGGGCAGCAAGAGCCGCGCGGTGCTGCGAGACCTGGGCGGCCGCGAGCTCGAGCTCGGCGAAGACACGCGCTTCAAGGTGGGCGCGAAGCTGAGCAGCGTCGAGGTGCTGGCCGGCGACATCTCGTTCCTCACCGACGACGACGGCGGCAGCGGCTGGAGCGGCCTGTCGGTGCGAACGCCCTTCGGCGTCGCCCGCCTGAGCGATGGCGCCACGGGTCGCCTGCGCTTCGTCGACGGCGGCGTGTCGGGTGACGTCACCTTCGGCACCATCGAGTTCGAAGTGCCAGACGCGGGTGTGCGCACCGCGAAGGCCGGTGAGTCGTTCGGCGTCAGCTTCGGCGCGCTCGAGTTCGAGCAGCCCCCCGTCGCGCCGGTGCCCCCACAGGTCGACCCGGTCTCGCTCGTCGTGGAGTTCGGCAAGCCGCAGGTCAGACGCCCGGGCGACAAGCGCTTCACCGCCGCGAAGGCGAAGCAGCCGCTCGAGCCGGGCACTGCGTTTCAGGTGCCCGCGGGGGCGGCGGCGCGGGTGGAGGCGCCCGGGGTGAAGGCCATCATCGGGGCCGGCGCGAGCGGCGTCGCCGAGGGCCTGCGAACCGAGTCAGGGCAGTCGGTGCTCGCGTTGTCGAAGGTCGTCGGGCCGATGACGCTCCAGTTCTCGCAGGCGGGCCGCGCCGAGCTGGGCGACGTCGCGCTGACGAGCGCGGGGCCTGCCTCGGTGGCCGTCACGCAGGTGGGCAAGAAGAAGCGGGTCGACGTGCGGGCGGGTGACGTGACGGTGCTCGTGGATGGCAAGCCGACGACGGTGAAGGGCGGCGAGTCGGTGCTGGTCGATGCTGGTGCCGCGGTCGCGACACCTGCTGCGAAGGCGGGCCTGGTGGTGAACGCGCTCCCCCGCATTCGCGTCTACGCCGACGGCGTGAAAGACCTCGGCATCGCGCTGCCCGAAGAGAGCAACCGTGTGCAGGTGGCGAAGGACGCGGCGTTCGAGAACACGGTGGTGCAGGGCGCCGTCGGCAAGCAGGTGGTGGTGCCGTTGACGACGCGGGCGCCGCTCTACTTCCGCGTGCTCGACGAGAAGGGCGAAGCGACGAAGTCGGGCCGCGTCGACTTCCTCGCAGACACCGCCTCGGCCCGCGACACCGCGACGCGCACCGACACCGTCTCGGAGACGGGCCAGAAAGCGACCGTCTTCTACCAGTCGAAGGTGCCTGCGCTGACGTTCGTGTTCCGCGAGGCGCCCGAGGCGAAGGCCTACCGCTTTCAGCTCTACCGGGACACGAGCGTCGTCGTCGACCGCAAGGTGAACGAGACGCGGCTCGTGCTCGAACCCGGCGTGCTCGAAGAGGGCGAGTTTCAGTGGTCGGCGCTGCCGCTCGACGCCAACGGCGCGGGGCTGGGCAGCAAGCCCATGAACAAGCTCTCGGTCGTCTACGACAACGCGCGCACGTCGTTGCTGATCGAGCGCCCGCTCAACCAGGAGCGCGCCACCGCGGAGACGAAGGCGATTGGAGCTGCGCCGAAGAACGCGCAGCTCTTCATCAACGGCAAAGCCGTGAAGCTCGACGACGGCGGCCGGTTCTCGGTGAAGGTGGGCGCAGTCGACACGGTGCTCTTCCGCATGGTGCAGGGCGAGAGCGACTCGTACTGGTTGCGACGGCTCAAGCGCTGAGCGCGATTTCGCTCGCTGGGCTCGCTGCTCCGCTAGAGTCGCCGGTGCGCGATGTCCGACGGCCGCATCACCCTCGAAGAGAGACTCAAGGAAGGGCCGCTCCCGCCTGACGAGGCCGTGCGCATCGTGTGGGCGCTGTGCGACCGGTTCGAGAAGCAGGGCAAAGCCGAGACCCTGGGTGACGTGTCGCCGCAGCGGGTGACGATGTACGGGCGGCAGATCGAAGCCGTGGTGCCCGACCCGTTGCCGATTCTCGGGTACTCCGCGCCCGAGCGGAGCAGCTCGGGGCCGACGCCGCGCTCAGACGTCTACGCGATGGGCGCGCTGCTGGTGCACCTCATCACCGGCAGGCCCTACGACGGCTCGGCGCTGCCCTCGAACGCACAACACCTGCAGCCCGTGCTCGAGAAGTGTCTGCAGCAGAACCCGGGCGCCCGCTTCGCCAACCTCTCGGAGCTCAAGCGCGCGCTCGTGCGCATGGACAAGACGTTGATGTCGGGCCCGAAGCTGGTGGCCGAGAAGGAGTTCTCACGCACCTCGCTGGGCCCGTGGAACCTGGAGGGCATTCTCGGCCAGGGCTCGATGGGCACGGTGTACCGGGCGAAGCACCAGGCGCTCGGCCGGCTCGCCGCGGTGAAGGTGCTGCGCGCCGAGCAGTACCAGAACCCCGAGCTCGTTCACCGCTTCTTCCAGGAAGCGCGCACGGTGAACCAGATCAACCACGAGCACATCGTGGAGATCAGCGACTTCGTGCAGGAGCCCGGCCCGAAGGGGCCCGAGGTCGTCTACTGCGTCATGGAGTTCCTGCAGGGCCGCACGCTCGGTGACGAGCTCGACGCGGGGCCCCTGCGGCTCGAGCGGGGCGTGCGCATCGTGGAGCAGCTCGCCGACGCGCTCGCCGCCGCGCACCGCGTGGGCGTGGTGCACCGCGACGTGAAGCCCGACAACATCATGCTCATCGAGCGTGGTGGCTCGAAAGACTACGTGAAGGTGCTCGACTTCGGCGTCGCGAAGCTGACCCACACCGACGGCAAGGCGATGGTGTCGACGACCGA
This sequence comes from Archangiaceae bacterium, assembly GCA_016879935.1. Taxonomy (GTDB): domain Bacteria; phylum Myxococcota; class Myxococcia; order Myxococcales; family Myxococcaceae; genus Xiheimicrobium. Next base: position 72,863 of record JAACJQ010000137.1, read on the forward strand.
AGGCGCCATCATCGGCACGCCCATCTGCATGTCGCCCGAGCAGGCCCAGGGTGACGACGTCGACGCGCGCAGCGACGTCTGGGCCGTGGGCGTCATTCTCTACCGCATGCTCACCGGCGTCTTCCCGTTCGACGCCGCCACCTTCGTGAACATCGCGGTGCAGATCATCACCAGGCCCTACGCCCCACTGCCTTCGAAGACGGTGGCGGGCGAGGCGGTGCCACAGCGGCTGGCCCGCCTCGTCGAGAAGTGCCTGCAGAAGCGCCGCGACCTGCGCCCCGCCTCGATGGACGAGGTGCGCGACGAGCTTCGCGCCATTCTGCGCAACGACGACGCCGAGAAGCCGAAGCGCAGCGCGCTGCCGATGGTGGTGGCTGCGCTCGCCGTGCTCGGGGTCGCGGGCGGCGGCGCGTTCTGGAAGCTGTCGGCGCACGACCCGAAGCCGCCTCCGCCGCTCGTGGTGCCTCCGCCCGTACCAGTCGTCGTCGAAGACGCGGCCGTCGCGCTCGCCGATGCAGGTGCCGTGGTCGACGCGGGCGAGGTGGCGGTCGACGCAGGAGTCGCCGAGGTCGAGCCCGTCGACGCGGGCGTGGCCGTGAAGCCGAAGCCCGCGGCGCGCAAGCCGGTGCCGTTGTCGGTCGACCTGCTGCTCTCGGAGCTCAAGGAGCTGCGCCCGAAGATCAACGGCTGTGGC
>JAACJQ010000138.1 GCA_016879935.1 Archangiaceae bacterium
CGCGACGGCCGGTGGTTCCGCGACGGCCGGTGGATCCGCGACGGCCGGTGGTTCCGCGACGGCCGGGGGGTCCGCGACGGCCGGTGGCTCCGCGACGGCCGGGGGCTCCGCGACGGCAGGTGGATCCGCGACGGCCGGTGGTTCCGCGAGCGCCGGTGGTTCCGCGACGGCCGGTGGTTCCGCGACGGCCGGTGGTTCCGCGACGGCCGGTGGTTCCGCGACGGCCGGTGGCTCCGCGACGGCCGGTGGCTCCGCGACGGCAGGTGGATCCGCGAGCGCCGGTGGTTCCGCGAGCGCCGGTGGTTCCGCGACGGCCGGTGGCTCCGCGATGGCCGGTGGCTCCGCAGGAGGAGGCTCGGCGTGCACCTTCCCGCCGGCCATTCGCTACTTCTCCATCGGCTCGACCACCTGGAACGATCTGCAACCGTTCGGCTCCGACTTCATCCTCGTCGGAGAGGCCGGAGCCGTGACCCGCTACATCCCCGCTGACGGCGGCGTCGTGTCGTTGGGCGGAGGAACCTGCAATGGCAAGGGCGACTTCCTCTCGGTGTCGGTGCGACCAAGCGACTCGGCAGTCTTCATCACCACGTCACAGGGCTCCCTCGTGCGGTGGGTGGGGCCTGGTCAGTGCTCCGGCGTCAACGCGCTCGTTCCTTCCTACGCGACCGCCGTGCTCGCCTCGAACGACTTCACCTTCGTCGGCGCCATCGACGCCATGAGTGGCGGCGTCGGCAACGTCGTGCTCACTCGCCTCAACCCCGATGGTGGCTCACCCTCGAGCCAGACCGTCGGCTTCGGGCAGGTCTGGGAGTTCAGCCGCCCCGGCCTCGGCCCCGTGCTCGCCGCCGGCTGGGAGCACTCGACCCAGCACCGCAATCGCGTCTGGGCGTACGACCTCGGCTCGGCCGCGTGGGCCGACTCGTGGGCCACCTCGAACAGCAACACCGATCTCTACGCCGTCGACACCGTTTCGGCCTCCCTCGGGTTCGCGGCCGGTAAGGCCTTCGTGCAGTGGACCGGTGGCTCGAACTGGACGTATCGACCCACGCCCCCCATCGACATCTACGGGCTCAAGGTGTTCAGCGCGACCGAGGTCTATGGCGTCGGCAACGACACCAACCGCGGCCGTGGGGCCTTCGCCGTGTGGGACGGCAACAGCTGGTCCGTCCTCGGGCCGAGCGTGGGCCCGGCCGGCTACCTCAATCGTGTTCGGGGCTCGTCACGCTGCGGCCTGCTCGGGGTTGGCAGCGGAGGCAACGCCGTCACCACCTTCCCCTGACTTCCACTCCATGCCCTTCACCATCTCAGAGAAGAGCGAACGCGCGCTGCTCGGTCTGTTTCCGAGAGCGGCCGGTCGCGCCGATGCCCCGACGTGGCTCGTCGACCAGCTCGTCGAGGCGGAGCTTCACCGCGTGGGGTTCCCCGATCCCACCGGTGCGTACCAGGCGCTCGCGCTCAACCAGGGCTCGCTGCTCAAAGAAGAGTACGACCTGTCGACGCACGGCCACGCCGAAGGCTGGGTGATGGAGGCGCTCGTCGTCGACCCCGTCGAGCTCACCGTCTTCAACATGCACCACGGCTTCCCGGCCGGAGACGCGGCGCTGAAGGCGATGGTCGCCGCCATGAAGCAGGTCGTGCCCCGCGCGAAGGTCGTTCGCACGCACACCGACGGCTTCGCCATGCTGCTGGGCCCCACGGCCGACACGAAGCTCGACCCACGCTTTCTGGAGCAGCTGCGCGAAGCGCTCCCGCGTGCGGTCGCCGCCGTCACCCCGACGCCTTCCGAGCCCATGCGCTTCACGCTCGGGCAGCTGCGGCTCACCGTCGTCGACCCGCCCAACTGGCAGGTGCTCGGGCCGCTCGTCTGGGCCGAGTGCGAGCGCGCCTTGATGATCGCGCGGCGTGCCCCGTTCACCGACGTGCTCGAGCGGAAGGTCGTGCTCGACGGCCGGCTGCCAGAGCTGCCGCGCTGACTCAGAGCCGCCAGCGTGGCTTCACGCTCGCGGTCAGCCCGTCACGAACCGACTCCGGCAGCGCGAGGATGATGAGCGCCAGCCCCGTCGTGAACAGGAAGATCGACGGGCAGAACGAGCGCAGCCAGATCGACAGCGCGAAGCAGAGCAGGGCGCCTGCGGCGAGCCCCGCACGCTGGCCCAGGCGAAATCGAACGCGCTACTCCTTCGCCGCCTTCTCGTGCTTCTGAAACTCCTCCTCGACGATCTGCTTGATGTTCGCTTCGTGCTGCTGGCGCAGCTGCGTCTGCTCGGTCTCCTTGGCTTCGTCGTACGTCGCGAGAATGAGCAGGTTCAGCTCGCGGGCCTGCGGCGTCTCGAGTGAGGCCTGACAGAAGATGCAGGTGCGATCGAACTTGCTCGAGTCTCGCTGGCACTCCGCGCACCGGCGAAACGGCAGCCGAACCAGCTCGTCGGTGTCGAGCGCGAGGTGGTTGGCGCCATCGGTCTCGAAGCGCTTGAGCTGTGGTGCGGTCGCTTCGGCCGAGAGCGGCGACGCCTCGTACGCCGCCTCCATGACGGGCGTGTGTGCTGGCGCGGCAGGCTTCGCTTCCGGTGCATCGGCGAAGCGCTCCTCGGCCACGCGCGTGGCGTCCTGGGTCGGGCTCCCCGTGCGTTCGGTCTCGAGCTTGTCGAAGCGGGAGTCGCGGCTCATGGGTCACGAAGCAGGGCGGGTGCGCCGGCGCGCCCAGTGTCGCAGCCGGTCGATGTCTTCGGCCATCGTCACCGCGAGCGGCAGCGTCTCTTTGATGGCCGTGTCGAGGTGCCGCGGCTCGAGCGCCACCCGATCGGCGAACGCCTCATACATGCCGCTGACGACGATCTGCTCGAGCTCGGCGCCGCTGAACTGGTCGGTCGCCTGGGCCAGTGCGTCGAGCGGAAACGCCGCGGGGTCACGGGAGCGCCGTGAGAGCTGCAGCGCGAGAATCTCCTTCCGCTCCTTCGCGTTCGGCAGGTCGATGAAGAAGATCTCGTCGAAGCGGCCCTTGCGCAAGAGCTCGGGCGGCAGCGAGTCGATGCGGTTCGCGGTCGCGACGACGAACACCGGCGCCGTCTTCTCCTGCAGCCACGTCAGCAGCGTGCCGAACACGCGCGCCGAGACGCCCGTGTCGTTGCCGCCGCCCCCTGCGCCCGCGAGCCCCTTCTCGATCTCGTCGACCCACATCACGACCGGCGCGAGCGACTCCACGACGAGAATCGCGAGTCGCAGGTTCTCTTCCGACGAGCCGATGAACCCCGAGTAGATGCGGCCCATGTCGAGGCGCACCAGCGGCAGCCGCCACGACGTCGCGATGGACTTGGCCGTGAGCGACTTGCCGCAGCCCTGCACGCCCAGCAGCAGCACGCCCTTGGGCTCGGGCAACCCGAACGCGCGGGCGTCTTCCGAGAAGGCGTCTTTGCGGCGGTCGAGCCAGCGCTTGAGCGACGTGAGCCCACCGATGTCGGAGAGCGACTGATCAGTCGCGTGGTACTCGAGCAGCCCGCTCTTGCGAACGACCTGGCTCTTCTCGTCGAGCAGCATCTTCACGTCGCTCGAATCGAGGCGATTGTCCTGCGCGATCGCCTTGGCGAACGCGTTCTCGGCTTCGGCCAGCGTGAGCCCGTGCGCGGCGCTCACCAGCGCGTCGGCCTGCTCACGGTTCAGCTCGACGACGGCGCGTTTGTTCTTCGTCACCACGCGCGCGATGTCTTTGAGCAGGTCGAGCAGATCGGCCTTCGACGGCAGCGGCACGTCGATGACCGAGACGTCTTTTTCGAGCTCGTCGGGCAGCTTCAGCGTCGGCGCCACCACGATGGCCGTCGTGAACTGCGTCTTGAGGTGAAAGCCGAGCTCTCGCAGCGCCCGCACCGTCACCGGGTCGTCGAGGTGCCGGTGGAAGTCCTTCAAGATGACGAGCGCGGGCGTGTTCAGCTTCGCGATGGCGGCGAGCGCTCGCGCAGGCTCGACCGTCTCTTCGGGAGCCAGCTTCAGTGTTCCCGTCAGCGCGCGCAGCCCGCGGGTAGCGGTCCACTCCAGCAGGTCCTTACCGTGAGAGCGCGCGAGCTCGGCGAGCAGGGCGTCGACCCGCTGCTCCTCCCAGCTCACCAGGTAGAGGAGCGGGTAGCGTGCGCGGATCAGGGTGTCGAGATCGCGAATGAAACGCGGCCGCTCGGTGGGCATGACGGACATGACGAACGAAGCCTAAGCGGCTTTCGCCAATCTCACGTGCTGCACGAGGGAGAGAGTTGACCGGAGAAGCGCAGCAGTGTGCCGAGAAACCCCCCGCACGCTGCGCCGCGACAAGCGGGCATGCGCTTCACCGATGCATCCATGTATCGCCCAGGATCAGCCGGCTGTCAAAAAAGCTGATCAGACAACCGCTCCCGTCTTGACCGTGCGCGTCAGTCGATGGCCTGCTGGTGGGACAGTTCGTCTGAAGACGGCGCACTGGCCCATGGCCGCTCGAGGACACATGGTGTCGTTCACGAGGAACACGCCATGACCAACGCCCGAACCGTCCGCCGCATCATTCAGTCACACCGCCAGCGCGAAGGCGCCGGATTCATCGTTCGCCGCCCGGTGCCCACCGTGGGAGTCGAACAAATCGACCCCTTCCTGCTCGTCGACGAGATGGGCCCCATCACCTACGCGCCCGGTGAGGCCGTCGGCGCACCTGATCATCCACACCGCGGCTTCGAGACCGTCACCTACGTGCTCCAGGGCGAGGCGCAGCACGAAGACTCGGCCGGGCATCGCGGCACCATCGGGCCCGGTGACGTGCAGTGGATGACGGCCGGCGGAGGCATCGTTCACTCCGAAGAGCCCTCTGACGCCATGAAGCGCGACGGCGGCACGATGCATGGGTTCCAGCTCTGGGTGAACCTGCCGAAGCGCGACAAGCTGATGCCGCCCCGCTACCAGGAGGTGAAGGCCGCGCAGCTGCCGAAGGCCACCACAGCCGACGGCCTCGCGAAGGTGACGGTGATTGCCGGAGAGGCGCTCGGAGCCACCGCACGCATCGAGACCCGCACGCCCATCATCTACCAGCACTGGGTGCTCGAGCCTGGCGCCCGGGTGGAGCAACCCGTCGACGCCGCCATGCAGGGCTTCGCGTACGTCTTCAAGGGCACCGCCCTCGTCGCCGGGCGCGAGGTGAAAGACGGGCAGCTCGCGCTGTTCTCGAGCGGCGACTCCATCGAGCTCGCGGCCACCGAACGGGCCGAGCTGCTGCTGCTCGCCGGCCAGCCGCTCAACGAGCCCCTCGCCCGCTACGGCCCCTTCGTCATGAACACCGAAGACGAGCTGGTGCAGGCCGTGCGCGACTTCCAGGCCGGGCGGCTCGGCCAGATCGCTCGCTGAACCCTCTGATTCTTCGAACGGTTGCGTCGAAATAGCGCAATCGCTCGAAAAAACGGTTGGGTCAATCAGCCCCAGTCTCTATTCAGCGCCCTGGCCATGGCGATTCAGCGAGAGACCGACGGGGCGGCGCCTTCGCTCGAGGCGTTCACCACCGAGTGGAAGAGCATGGGTCGCACCTGGCTTGGTGGCTGGCGCGAGGTGCTGACGGGGAAGTCACTGGTGGCCGACGCGTTGGCCGCGTTGACGGTGGGCGCGGTGGCGCTCCCGCTCAACCTCGCCCTGGCCATCGCCTCGGGGCTTCCCGCGAGCGCCGGGCTGGTGGCTGGCGCGGTCGGCGGCATTCTGGCGGCGGCCTTCGGCGGCGCCTTTCTTCAGGTGACGGGGCCCGCGGCGGCGCTGCAGGTGCTCGTGCTCTCCATCTCGGTGCGCTTCGGCGTGACGGGCGTGGCGGCGGCGACGGTGATGATTGGCCTCATGCAGCTGTTGATGGCGCTCTCTCGCGCAGGCCGGCTCGCGCGTTACGTGCCCGAGAGCGTGCTGGCCGGCTTCACGACGGGCGTGGGCCTCAAGCTCCTCGACGCCCAGCTGCCCGAGCTGCTCGGCTTCGACTACCGCGTGTCGGAGCTCGCCGCGATGATGCACCGGCCCGAGTGGCTGAAGGAGGTCGAGTGGCTCGCGGCCGTCTCGGGTCTCTTCGTCGCGCTCTTCGTCGTCGGCACGCGCCAGTTCAAACGGTTCCCCGGCGCGCTCGTCGCCATCGCCACCGTCACCTTCGTCTCGAATTACCTCGGCTGGGACATCACCCGCGTCGGTGAGGTGCCCAACAAGCTACCCTCGCTGTTGCTGCCGACGGTGCACGACGACCAGTGGCTCGACCTCTTCCTGGCGACGCTCCCGCTCGCCCTGCTGGCCGGCGTGGAGTCGTTGCTCTCGGCGAGCGCCATCGACCGCATGGCCCCCGAGCGCCCGAAACACCACCCGTCGCTCGAGCTCTTTGGCCAGGGCATCGCCAACACCGTCGTCGGCCTGCTGCAGGGCATGCCCGTCTCGGGCGTCGTCGTTCGTTCGGGCGTGAACGTGCAGGCGGGTGGGCAGACGCGGCTCGCGGCGATGCTCCATGGGGTCGCGCTCGGTGGGGCGGTGCTGCTGCTGAGCGCCGAGATCGCGAAGACGCCGCTCGCCGCCCTGGCAGGGCTGCTCTGCGTCGTCGGCGTGCGCCTCATCGAGGTGGGCACGCTGCTCAAGCTGATGAAGGAGGAGAAGCTCGAGGCCATCGCCTTCGCGCTCGCCGCCGCCGGCACCGTCACCGGCCACCTCATGGCGGGTCTCGTCGCAGGGCTCGCCGTGCATGGCGTCTCCCGGTTCCTGCACCGTGGCGCCGACGCCGAGCGGGCGCTCATCGAGAAGGAGCTCGAGCCGGGCATTCGCGCGGTCGTGAAGAAGGCCGACGCGGGAGTTCGCCGGCCGCACGCCGACGCGCCGGCCTCTGCCGCTGCCTGGCTCTCGCACGTGCGTCACCGCCCCAACGTCGCGCCCACCGCCTACGTGCACCCGCAGGCGTCGGTCATCGGCAACGTCGTGCTGGGTGACAACGTGCACATCGCCGCCGGCTCCTCGGTGCGCGCCGACGAAGGCACCCCCTTCTTCATCGGCGACAACTCGAACATTCAAGACGGCGTCGTGCTGCACGCGCTGAAGGAGAAGCACGTCGAGGTCGCGGGCGAGCGCTGGGCCATCTACGTCGGTCGCAACGTGTCGATGGCGCACGACGCGCTGGTGCACGGGCCCTGCTACGTCGGTGACGACACGTTCATCGGCTTCAAGGCGGTCGTGCACGACGCCGTCGTCGGCAGCCGGTGCTTCATCGGCATCGGCGCCGTCGTGGTGGGCGTCACCGTGCCCGACGGGCGCTTCGTGCCGCACGGCTCCATCATCGACACGCTCGACCAGGTCGACGGCCTGCCGCTGGTGAACGAGGCGCAGCACCACTTCAACGAAGACGTCGTCGACGTGAACCGCGGGTTGGCCGCGGCGTATCGGGCAGCGCTCGAGACGGGGCGGAGGGCTCCAGGCGCCACCGACACCGCCCGCAACGCCTGGGACGAGCAGTGGACGCTCGCCTCGGGCGACCGCTTCTAGGAACTCCGGAGAAGACATGTTCATCATCGGTCTCGTCATCGGCCTCTGCGCCACGGTGTTGTGGAGCCTGCGCTCCTCGGCCGTCAGGGGTCCCGAAGGAAACGTCGGCATCATCATTCGGTTCGGCGCCGCCGAGCGTGAAGCGGGTGGTGCGCTCGCGACGCGTGGCCCCGGGCTGCACTTCAAGTGGCCGTGGGAGAAGGTCGTGCTCGTCTCGATGATGGAGCAGAAGATCGAGCTCGCGGGCGAAGGCGCGATTCGCACCATGGCCGCCGATGGCACCGCCCTGCGCCTCGACGCGGCCCTTCGCTACCAGCCCAACCGCGCGATGCTCGAGCAGTTCCTCTTCGGGTTGCAGCGGCCGCTCGAGCACATCTCGACGCTCTTCACCTGTCTGTTGCGCAACGAGCTCGCGAACGTGCAGGCCCACGCGAGCCCTCCCGCCCACTCCGTCGCCGAGGCGTTGCCTCAGGAGGCCGGCAGCTACGCGCTCATTCGCCGCGAACGTGGCCTGCTCTCGACGCGCATCGCCGACTTCTGCAAGGCGCGCATCGGCGACGAGCACGGCGTGGAGTTCAACGCCGTCGACCTCACCGACATTCTGCCGCCCGACGAGCTGCGCGACGCGCTCAACGCAGTGATGCAGGCCCGCTCGGCCGCCGAGGCGCACCACTACCGCGCCGAGAGCGAGTGCCGGCAGCGGGTGCTCGAAGCGAGGCAGGGCGTCTCCATCGCGAAGGCGCGCGCGCAGGCCGCCGCCGACGAGCTCGACACGCTCGGGCGCGCCCTCGGAACGCTGAAGCAGACGCAGGTGCTGGCCGACTACGTGCGCCGCCGCAAAGCCGAGGTGCTGGCCGAGGCGCGGCTGCTCTACGTGAACGACGGAGAGGCGCGATGAACTCGCAAGACACGCTGCAGCTCTTGATGGGCGCAGGGGCAGGAGTCGGAGCGCTGTGGCTCGTCGCGTTCCTCTTTCGCGCGATGACGGTGAGCGTCGACGACCGGCAGGTGGCGCTGGTGACGGTGTTCGGCAAGTTCACCCGGAAGCTGTCGCGGCCGGGGCTGCACGTCGTTCCCGGCAAGCTGTTCCCCTGGGTGAAGGTGCGCCACGTGTCGAAGGCGCGCGACTTCCGCTCGTACAAGGGCATTCACGTCAACGACAGCCGCGGCACCACCATGCTCGTCGACTTGTGGGTCGAGCTGCACCTCGTCGACTCGGTGAAGGCGCAGTTCGCGGTCACCGACTGGGACAAGGCGCTCCAGAGCGTCGTCGCGCACGCCGCCATCTCGATTCTCGGCAAGAGCGACTTCCAGCAGGTGCTGCAGGACCGGCAGGAGCTGGGCGAGCGGCTGCGCGCCGACATCGCGCGCGAGGCCGAGCGCTGGGGCCTGAGCATCGACAGCGCCTTCATTCAGCAGATCGAGCTGCTGCCCGAGGTGGCGAACGAGCTGTCGAACACCATCGCCGCCCGGCTCGAGCGCGCCACTGCGGAGATCGAAGCGACAGGCCGGCTCGAGGTCGCGCAGCTCGAGGCCGACACCTCGAGAGAGGTCGCCACGCTGGTCGCCGAGGCCCGCGCGCAGTACCCGCTCGCCATCGGCGCCGCGCTCGAGAAGCTCAAGCAGTCACCCGAGGTGCTCGAGGCCTACCTCGAGCTGTACGAACTCTCGCAGCTGCGGCCTGGCCGAACGGTGGCCTTCCGTGGCTTCGAGGGCAAGCAGGCCCTGCGCTCGGCTGACGCGGCGATGCTGCAGGTGATGCCAGTCGACCAGGCTCCGCTCATCGACGGCTCGAAGCGGTGAGTCACAGCGCCTGTTCGATGGCGCGCTGGTCGAACCCGAGAATCAGCTTCCCCTTCACGTCGAGCACGGGAACGCCCTGCGGCTGAACGCGCGCCGCGGCGGCCTTCTGGGCCAGCTCCTGAGCGGCGCCCGCGTCTTTCTCGACGTCTTTCTCGGTGAAGAACACGTTCTTCGCCTTGAGGAAGGACTTCGCCTTGCGGCAGTAGCCGCACCACGACGTCGTGTAGATGATGACGTCGCTCGTGTTCGCCGCCACGAAGGGCTCGGCCGACCGCTCGTTCGCGCGCGCCTTCGCCGCCAGCGCGATCTGCTTCTCGAGCGCCGCCACCGCGCTCTGGCTCGACTTCTTGTCGCTGAGCTCCTTCGTCGCCTTCGTCTTGATCAGCTGTGCCTTCTTCGCGTCGGCGCCCGAGAACTTCGCGGTGGCGAGCTGATCGAGCGCGACCTGCCAGTCGGCGTTGTCGACGGCCATCTGCGCGCGAAGGAGCCTGGCCTGCGCGTTCTCGGGCTCCACCTCGATCCACGTCTCGCAGTACTTCTCGGCGGCCTCGAACTGCTGCTGCGAGAGTGACGTGCGCGCGGCGGCCTCGAGCGCGGCGGGCTGCTTCGGGTCGAGCTTGAGCGCCATCTGCGCGAACTGCAGCGCGAGCAGTTCGTCTTTCTTCGCCACCGCGGCCTTCGCGGCGTCACCCAGCAGCGCGGCGGCCTTCGGCTTGTCGTCGCCCGTGAAGGTCTGGCCGTCGAGCGCGAACAACACGTCGTCGAGTTTGCCCGCCTTCAGGTGACCCTGAGCGGTCTCGAGCGGTGACGCGGCGAGCGCGAGCAGCAGCATGAAGGAGCGCATGGCGTGAACGGTACGCCATGGCAGGCTCGGCGTCAGGCGCGAGCGCAGCAGCCGTCTCGAAGGCCGGAGGGTTCACCCATGTCGTGGAAGTCGACGCTCGTGCAGAACAGCCCTGGTCACTGGGTGCTCCCGAAGTCGAAGCAGATGCGCTGCGAGGCGCACCTCTTCCTCTCCGATGAGCTGCTCAACGGCGACGAGGGCGTGGAAGAGAACGTCTTCGACCAGGTCGTCAACGCCTGCTCCTTTCCCGGCGCCACGCGCGTGGTGCTCACCCCCGACTGTCACGTCGGCTACGGCGTGCCCATCGGCACGGCCATCGAGACCGAGGGCACGCTGCTCCCGACGGCGGCCGGCTACGACATCGGCTGCGGCATGGTGCAGCTGAAGACCTCGCTCACGTGGGAGGACGTGGCCGACAAGGACAAGCGCCGGTTGTGGATCGACGAGGTCACCCGTCGCATCGGCATCGGCGTCGGTCAGTCGAGCGGCCGCAAGCTGGGCGCCAAGCTCTTGCCCGAGGTGATTCGTCACGGCGCGAAGGCGCTGGGCCACTCCCACGACGTGGCCGAGCGCGCGTCGATTCCCGTCGAAGACGATCGCGTCGACGTGCCCGACCGCGCGTGGGACAAGCGCAACCAGCTCGGCAGCCTCGGCGGCGGCAACCACTTCTGCGAGATGCAGGTCGACGACGAGCAGCGCGTGTGGGTCATGCTGCACACGGGCAGCCGCGGCTTCGGGTGGAACATCGCCAAGCAGTTCTTCGTCGCGGGCGCCGAGGCGCTGGGCCTCGTCGGTGGCCGTCACGAAGACCACGTCTGGTTCGACGCCGACTCCGCCATGGGCAAGGCGTATTGGAACCTGCACAACATGGCGGCCAACTTCGCCATCGCGAACCGCATCATCATCGGCGAGGCCGTGTGCGAAGCGCTCGAGCACGTCTTCGGCGGCGAGGCGCGCGTGTATTACGAGATCTCCCACAACCTCATTCAGAAGGAGTCGGGCCGCTTCATCGCCCGCAAGGGCGCGACGCGTGCGTTCCCGGCGAAGCACCCCGCGCTGAAGGGCACGGCGTGGGAGGCGACCGGCCACCCGATTCTCATTCCCGGCTCGATGGAGACCGGCTCGGCCATTCTCTTCGCCGAGGCGGGAGCGGCTGAATCGCTCTACTCCGTGAACCACGGCGCGGGCCGCCGCTTGTCCCGAAACGCCGCGAAGCGCGAGCTCTCGCAGAAAGACACCGACCTGCGCATGGCGCGCCTGGGTGTGCTGCTCAACACGCGCAACACGCCGCTCGACGAGTCGGGGCCCTGTTACAAAGACCTCGAGCAGGTGCTGGGCGCGGTCGAGCTCGCCGGCCTCGCGAAGGTGAACCGCCGCCTCCGCCCGGTCGCCTGCATCAAGGGCAACGACTGAACGACTCCTTCACCGTGGCGCGAATCGTGCGGTGACAGGAGATTCGTCGGGGCAGATGGGGTGTGGGCTGATCTGGGGTGGCGGCGCGGCCAGACTCCGTCGACAATGGCGCCATGGGTGGGTTCCCGGCGTCGGTGCAGGCCGCGTACGAGCAGCATCGCAGCGCCGTCTTCCGGCGGTGTCAGACGCTGCTCAAGGACCCGGCCCTCGCCGAAGACGCCACCCAGGACGTCTTCATGAAGCTCGCGGCCAACCAGCACCGGCTGCAGAACCCGCAGGCACAGCTCGCGTGGTTGCTCCAGACGGCGACGAACCACTGCCTCACCATGATGCGTGGCCGCGGCCGCACCGACTCGCTCGAGGCGCGCGCCGAAGGTGACGGCGAAGGGCCGGGCGACCAGGGCCCCTCGGAGCGCCTCACCGGCCAGTACGAGGCGCGCGACTTCTCCCGCAAGCTGCTCGAAGAGCTCGGCACCGTCTCGCGTGACATCGCGCTCTCGGTGCTCGCAGGCGACGAAGAGCGGCAAGACGTCGCGGCCAAGTTGAAGGTGTCGAGGAAGACGGTGACGCGAAAGCTCCAGCGCATCTCGGAGCGCGCCAAACAACTGCTGACCCGAAAGCGCGATGGCTGAGCAGCGCGGTCCGGTTCCAGTTGCACAGGCCGGGCAGTGCCCCGTGTGCCGCCAGCAATTCCCGCTGACGGCGAAGGTGTGCCCGCGGCATCAGATTGCCCTGCTGCCGGTGGAGCGCCCCACCGATCCCGTCGGCCACGCGTCGCGCACCATTCTCGAAGACGGGCTGCTCGATGACCCGAGCGACCTCGTCACCGATCTCGAGCGCCGCTCCGTCGCGGCCCAGACGCCGGCCGTGCCCACCGAGAAGGCGATGCGCGGCGTCGACCGCACGATGCTCGAGCCGGCGTACCAGCCGAAGTCGGGCGAGAGCGCCGCGAGGCCCCGTGAGGTGCCGACGGTTCCTTCGGGGGTCGCGGCCGTCGAGCCCCCGACGATTCCCGGGCCCACCACCAGCGTCGTCGGGCAGGTGTACGACGGCTACATCACCACCGCGGTGCTGGCCGAAGGTGGCATGGGCGTCGTCTACGAAGCGCAGCACCCGCTGCTCGGCACGCAGGCCGTGGTGAAGGTGCTCAAGAAGCTGCTCAAGGGTGACCCGGTCTCGAAGCGGCGGATGCTCACCGAAGGCCAGACGCTGTCGGCGCTGGTGCATCGCAACGTCGTGCGCGTCTTCGGCTTTGGCCACCTCGCCGATGGGCGCCCGTGGCTGCTGATGGAGCGCCTCGTCGGCGAGAGCCTGTACGCCGCCATCAAGGGCAACGGCGCCTTCCCCGTCGACGAGGCGCTGCCGCTGATGGAGCAGATGGCCGCGGGCCTCGAGGCGACGCACGCGCTCGGCGTGGTGCACCGCGACCTCAAGCCCGACAACATCTTCGTCACGGTGGAGTCCGACGGCGAGCGGCTCATCAAGCTCATCGACTTCGGCATCGCCCGGCCAGACCGCGCAGCCGAGCCGGGCGCACAAGACCTCAAGACCGTCGTCGGCCACTTCGTGGGCACCATCTCGTATGGCGCGCCCGAGCTCTTCCTCGGTTCACCATGTTCGAAGGCGACCGACGTCTACGCCCTCGGCTGTGTCTTCTTCGAGCTGCTCACCGGGCGGCGGGTATTCGTGCCGCAGGCTCCCCACGAGGTGGTGAAGATGCACCTCGAGGCCGATGCGCCCCGCGTTCGTTCGCTCGTCGCCGCGGTGCCCCAGGCCATCGACGACCTCGTCGCGTCGATGCTCGAGAAGAAGCCCGACCGCCGGCCCACCATCGAGGCGGTGCGTGCCGCGCTCAAGCCCGAGCGGCTGTCGGTCGCCGCGCTCGCGCCCGTTCGCAGCTCGACGCCCGTGTGGGTGTGGCCGCTGCTCGCCGCCTTCGTGGGCGTCTCGGTCGCGCTCGTGTGGAAGATGCTGCGCGGTTGATCAGCCTTCGTCGCTGGTGGTGATGCCGAGCCGTCGAAGCATGCGGTGAACGGACTGACGGGGCAGCCCCGCGCGCTGAGCCGCACGCGTCACCACGCCGTTGGCCGCCTTGAGGTGCTCGAGCAGGTACGTCTTCTCGAAGCTCTCGAGCACCCGGTCTTTCGCCTCGTGGTAGGGCAACGAGAGCAGCTGCTGCGACATCTCGTTGCGCAGCCGCCCGCCGCTCGCTTCGTCACCCGCGGCGTCGAGGTTCTTGCCCAGCGCGCGGGCAATGGCGCTCGAGCCCAGGTCGGGGAACGCGGCGAGCCGCTCGAGCACGCTGCGCAGCTCACGCACGTTTCCCGGCCAGTCGTGGCGCGTGAGCATCTCGACCGTCTCGTCCGACAGCGGTGTGCCACTGCGCCCCTTCGACTCGAAGTGCCGCACCAGCTGGGGAATGTCCTCGGGGCGCTCACGCAGCGGCGGCACCCGCACGCGGAAGACCGAGAGCCGGAAGCTCAGGTCTTCACGAAACCGCCCGGCTTTCACTTCGGCGTCGAGGTCCTTCTGCGTCGAGGCGATGACGCGCACGTCGACCTTCGCCATGCCTCCCTGGCCCGGACGTTTGAACTCCTTCGTCTCGAGCGCGCGCAACAACCTCGCCTGCAGCGCGTTCGACAAGTCCGTCACTTCGTCGAGGTACAGCGTGCCGCCGTCGGCTTCTTCGAGGGCTCCCGGCCGCGCGGTGGGCCTGGCCGACGAGACGTCGTGGCCGAACAGGTCCGACTCCATCAACGCCTCGTTCGAGGCGCCGAGGTCGACGACGGTGAACGGGCCTTCACGCCGTGAGCTGCGGTCGTGAATGGCGCGGGCGAGCACCTCTTTCCCGGTGCCGGCTTCACCCTCGAGCACGATGGGCGACTCGGTGGTGGCCGCGCGCTCGAGCAGGGCGAACACGCGGCGCATCACGAGGCTCTTGCCCAGCACCTCACCGAAGCGCTCGTGCACCGACAGCGGCCACTGCACCTCGGAGCGCTCAGGCTCGAAGCGCAGCTCGTTGCGGCCCACGGTGAAGCGCGTCTTGTCGGTGAGCCGCGCGTCGAGCACCTGCACGCCTTCGATGAAGACGCCGTTGGTGCTGCGCAGGTCGCGAAGGCGGTAGCCACCGGGCCCGCCCGACAGCTCCATGTGCCGGCGCGAGACCGACGGGTCCATCAACCGCAGCTGGCACGACTCGTCACTGCCGACGACCACGGTCTGCCCTTCGAGCGCGACCTCGGCCCCTTTGTCGGGGCCCTTCACGACGGAGAGTTTGGCGCGCGGGAAACGTGCGACGTCTGCCTGCAGGACTTCGGTCATCTGGTCGAGCGGAGCCATGGACCTGCGAAGGTAGCCCGCCGCGCTCGAACCGTCGCGCTACCAGCGCACGTCCTGGTCTTCGGCGACGCCGGGCAGGTCGGTCAGCGTGTACTCGCGGCCAGCGTGACGCAGCACGCCGCTCCACCGCCCCACGGGCTGGGAGAACCGGCTGACGACGAGCTTGAGGTCGCGGTGCTCCTGGTGCACGGCGATGGGCTTGAACTCGAGCTCGAGGGCGCCGTCGGTGGTGTGCACGCTCCAGCGCTCGAGCACGTCGCCCTTGTTCCAGGTGAAGCGCGCACGCCCGACGGGAATCAGCTCGCGGCCCAGCCACACGGCGTTCTCGTTCACGTCGTCGCGCGACTCGTTGAAGCCCTCGACCAGGTTGATGCCGATGGGCGTGCCGTCATCGAGGCGGCCGCACGCGAAGGCCCAGCGCCAGGCGGTGTGACGCGCGAGCAGGCCGAAGGTGCTGTCGAGCCCGCCCACCGCGCCGTCGAGGTTGAACGACTTTCCGCCCGCGCGCAGCCGTCCGAAGCCGAGCAGGCCAGCCCACTTCTGGGTGACGTTCACGATGCCGCCGTCGACGGGCGCGATGACGGTGAGGGCCGGAGCCGCGCCTGCCGCGAGCAGGCTCCAATCGGCCTCGAGTGAACGACCGCCCACCGGCAGCCCGACGCGCGTCGAGACGTGAAAGCGCTCGTCACCGAAGGGGCGCTTCGCCGTGAGCTGCGCGAGCGGGTGACGAAAGGCGACGTCGAGCCCCGGCCCCGGGTGATCAGACACCTTCACCAGCGGGCGCGGCGGGCCAATGAAGGTGGCGTCGGCCAGCACGCGGTTGGTGCCGAGGTCGACGGCCATCGCGAAGGCGTTCGACGAATAGTTCACGTCGACGACCGCGAAGAAGGTGGCGACCTCTTTCGTGGCGACGAAGGCATAGAGCCACTTCTTGTGCGTGGTGAGGCGCTCCAGACGCCCTGGCGCGTACGCCCCCTTGAGGTCGTCGAAACGCACCACCTCGAGCCCGCCCTCCCAGGTGCCGTAGCGGGGGGCACCTCCTGCGTCGGTGAGCGTCGACGGGCACGACGGGAGCGTGGACATGACTCGATGGTACGCACCGCCCGCGCACCCCGCCAGCGGGCGCCTCGTCGCACTGACCATGGCGTGACGGGCCCCAGGCTTGCTCAAATGGCTCTCCATGCGCGTCGCCCTGCTCCTTCTCGCTCTCGCTGCTGGCAAGACCGACCCCTCGCTCGTGGGCACCTGGCTGCTCGCCGGCCAACCGTTCCTCACGCTCGCCGCCAATGGCACGGGCACGATGGAGGACGGGAAGCTGAAGTGGAGCGTCGAAGGGAAGACGCTCGTCATCGCCGACGACGAAGACGGCGTCGACAAGGCGCAGTACCAGGTGAGCGGCGACACGCTGACGCTCACGCTCGGCGGGGTGCCGCTGCAGCTCACGCGCGCGGGCAAGGGCGTGAAGGTCGAGAAGGCCGGCAAGCTCTCGAAGGCGGTGAACAAGCAGAGCGAGGCCGACGCCGACGCCGAGGCGCTCGCCGAAGCCCAGCAGCTCCTCGCCCAGCAGCAGGGGCGGGCCGCTCAGGCGCAGCCGGCTGCACGGGGCGCGGCTCCAGCTCGCGGCAGCGCGGGGAACGACCAGCTCAGCCAGCTGCTGATGTCGAGCGCCTGGTGCTGGCTCAAGTACGCCAGCGGCAACACCTACCAGGAGCGCATCGTCTTCTCGGCCAACGGCACCTGGTCGTCGAACAAGGAGTCCGAAATCTACGGCAGCAATCAGTACGCAGGCACCAGCGCACACTCGGTCGGGGCGAGCGGCGCCCAAGGGCAGTGGGCGGTGAAGGGTGGCCAGCTGTACCTGTCGGACCCGCCCGAGACGCCGCAGCTGGTGCCGGTACCGCTGCAGATCACCCGCAACTCCAACGGCTACCCCATCATCACCGCCGACGGGACAGAGTACTCGCAGTGCAACTGACCTGAGCGGCGCTGCCCAATCGGTGGGTTGCCCGCCGCCCGGCCAGCTTTAGCCGTAGGGGCATGAACGCGACTGCCATCGAATCGAACGGCCTGCTCCACCGGGCCGGCAATCTCGTGAAGACGGGCCTGCTCCTCGCGGCGCTCAGCGCGCTGGTGCTGGTGCTCGGTCAGCGGCTGGGCGGCTCGAACGGGCTCGTCATGGCCGGCGGGCTGGTGCTGGTGATGAACTTCGTGTCGTTCTGGTTCAGCGACCGCATCGCGCTGGCGATGAACGGCGCGAGGGCGCTGCCGCGCTCGGAGCTGCCCTGGCTGCACGCGCTCGTGGGCCAGCTCGCGTCGCGCGCCGAGCTGCCAGAACCGAGGCTCTACGTGGTGCCGAGCGACACGCCGAATGCGTTCGCGACCGGCCGCTCTCCAGAACACGCGGCCATCGCGGTGACGACGGGCCTGCTGCAGCACCTCGACCGCCGCGAGCTGAGCGGCGTGCTCGCCCACGAACTCGCGCACGTGAAGAACCGCGACACGCTCATCATGACGGTGGCGGCGACGCTCGCGGGAGTCATCACGCACCTCGCGCAGTGGGCCTTCTTCTGGGGCGGCAGCCTGCTGGGTGGCCGCGGCGACGACGGCGAAGAGGGTGGCTCGGCGCTCTCGACCCTCGGCGCGATGCTGGTGGCGCCCCTCGCCGCGACGCTGCTCCAGCTCGCCGTGAGCCGTTCGCGTGAATACGACGCCGACGCCACGGCCGCGCAGCTCACGGGTGACCCGATGGCGCTTGCGAACGCGCTGGCCCGGCTGGAGCAGGGCAACCGCGCGCTCCCCATGCCCAACGCGGCTGCGACCGCGCACCTCTACATCGTCAACCCGCTCGCAGGTGGGCTGCTGGCCTCGCTCTTCTCGACGCACCCGCCGATGGCCGAGCGCATCGCACGGCTGGTCGCCATGCGCTGACACGCCCTGCTCAGGCCGACGTCGCCAGCCGCTTGCCCAGGGCCTGCGACAGACACCGCAACACCTCGGCGTTGGAGAACGGCTGCTGCACGAAGCCCGCGAGGTCCTCTCCGAGGAAGTGCTGCACCGCGTCCTGCTCCGAGTACCCGCTCATCAGCACCACGGGCAACGACGCGTCGAGCTTCTGCAGCTCGCGGAAGGTGGCGGCGCCGTCGAGCTTCGGCATCGAGAGGTCGAGCAGCACCACGTCGGGGCGCTCCATCTGTGCGAGCAGGTCGAGCGCGTGCTGCCCGTCGCCTGCCTCCACCACCGAGTACCCGTCACGCACCAGCAGGCGGCGTAGCGTCGAGCGCACGAGCGGTTCGTCGTCGACCACCAGCACCACCCGCCCCGCCCCGGCGCTCGCCGCCACCGCTGGCATCGCCGTCGACGAGCTCGTGCGCGCCTCGATGGCCGGCAGCAGCACCCGCACCGTCGAGCCCTTGCCCGGAGTGCTCGTCACCTTCACCGCGCCGCGGTGACCGCGCAGCACCCCGAGCGCCGCAGGCAGACCCAGCCCCCGGCCCGTCGCGCGGGTCGAGAAGTACGGCTCGAAGAGACGCGTCTGCACCTCGGGCGTCATGCCCTCGCCGTCGTCGGTCACGTCGAGGCACACGTAGCGCCCTGCCGGCAGGTCGGGCGCGAGGTAGGTCGACTGCAGGTAGCGCGCGTCGGCGTCGACCACGCTGGTGGCGATGCGCACCACGCCGGGCTTCGGGCCGATGGCCTCGCTCGCGTTGAGAATGAGCGAGAGCAGCACCTGCGAGAGCTGCGAGGTGTCGGCCTTCACGTGCGGCAGGTCGGGTGCCAGCTCGAGGTTCAGTACGTGCCGCTTGTCGACCGACGCCCGCGCCAGCTCGATGGACGAGGCGATGTGGGCCGAGAGGTCGATGAGCTTCACCACGAAGTGGCCGCGCCCCGAGAACGCCAGCATCTGCCGGCACAGCTCGGCCGCGCGGGTGGCCGCCTTCTCGATGAGGGCGACGCTCTCGACGGCCTCGGGAGCGCGCCGAAGCTCGTCACGCAGGCTGCCCGTGTTGCCGAGAATGCCGGTGAGCAGGTTGTTGAAGTCGTGCGCGATGCCGCCGGCCAGCACGCCCAACGACTCGAGCTTCTGGGCCTCGCGCAGGCGCTCGTCGGCGCGGCGCAGCTCCTGCTCACGGCGCTTCTGGTCGGTGATGTCCATCACCACGGCCACCGAGCCCGCGAACTTGCGGTCGGCGTCGAGCAGCGGCGTCGCCGAGTGAATGGTGAAGACCTCGGCGCCATCGGGCTTGAGGAAGACGGTCTCGCTGGCGTTGATGGAGTCGCCCCGCTCGCGGTCGCGCATGCGGGTCGCGACGTCGTCGACCTCGGAGCGCCTGACCAGCTCGTCGGGCCGCATGCCGAGCAGTTGCTGCGGCGAGCGCCCCAGCATCGAGGCCATCGCCGGGTTCACGAAGGTGGTCTTCCAGTCGGCGTCGACGACCCACACGCCGTTGTTCACCTTCTCGAGCACCGTGTTCATCGTGAGCTCTTGCCGCGCCAGCGCCTGCTGGGCGACGAGGCGGTCGGTCACGTCCATCAACACACCGGCGACCTCGGGCTCGGCGCCTGGTGCGCTCGAGGGCAGGGGGAACAGGTTGATGAAGAAGGTTCGCGGGCCCGCCGGCGTCTCGAACATCTCGACGCTCTCGGCCGTCTGCCCGCTGCGCACCACCTGCTGGTTGCGGGCCTCGAAGCGCTCGGCCAGCGCCTGTCCGAAGAGCTCGCGGTTGTGACGGCCCACGATCTGCGTCGGCTTTCGGGCGAGGTAGCCCGCGTAGCTGTCGTTGCAGAAGCGCACGAGCCCGCTCACGGTCGACACGAAGGCGCCGAGCGGGGCGCGCTGGAAGAAGCGGTCGATGCTCGTCTCGTCGATGAGCGCGTGCACCACCACCCACGTCGAGGTGCCGCCGCTGATGCGCTCCACCACGATGGGGCCGACCGGCGTGTCGAGAGTACGGCGCAGCCCATCGGCGACGGTGGCCGTCACGACGCCGCGAACCTGCTCGAGCTCCGGCGATGGCGAAGGCAGGTCGCCGAGCAGCACGCCTTCGACGCCCGCTTGCAGGCGCAGCCCTTCACGCGCCGAGGGGCCGATGGCTCGCACGACAGGCCCTGCAGAGGTGACTTCCACGAGCAGCCACATGGGTGACGTCACTCCAAACGAGTCGTTGAGGTCCGAACCCTTCCACGCTTTGACCCGCCGCCGTGAGCGAGCCAGCAATCGTCGACATCTTCACCGACGGCGCCTGCCGCGGAAACCCCGGGCCAGGGGGCTGGGGCGCGCTGCTGCGCTCCGGGTCTCACGAGAAGGAGCTGTTCGGGGGTGAACCTGACACCACCAACAACCGCATGGAGCTCACCGCCGTCATCCGCGCCCTCGAGGCCCTCAAGCGCCCCATGAAGGTCCGGGTCCATACCGACTCGACGTACGTGCAGCAGGGCATCAAGACGTGGATTCACGGGTGGAAGAAGAACGGGTGGAAGACCAAGGCGAAGGATCCAGTGAAGAACGCCGACCTCTGGCAATTGCTCGACGCCGCGGCCGCGCGCCACGAAATCGAGTGGCTCTGGGTGAAGGGCCATGCCGGCCACGAAGGCAACGAGCGCGCCGACGCCCTCGCCAACAAAGGCATCGACGATTACAGTCGCCTCCGTTAAAACGGACGAG
>JAACJQ010000017.1 GCA_016879935.1 Archangiaceae bacterium
AGGTCGGCCGCAGCGTCGAGTGCGGTGGCGAGGTTCGACGCCTCGCCGTCGATGGCCTGCGAGAAGCCTCCGAAGCGCGCGTCGTGCGAGAGGGGAGACTCGACGCGAACCTCACGGCCGAACGAGACGACCCCGACGCGGTCGCCGGGGCGGCGCTCGTTCTCGAGCAGGTGAATGAGCTCGGTCGCCTGGTCGAGGCTGCCGGTCGGCATCGAGCGCGAGCGGTCGACGACGACGACGAGGTCGCTGCCATCGCTCTCGAGCTTCCACTCGGGCTGGGCGAGCGCGACCACCAGCAGTGTCACGAGCCCACCCCGCAGCCACATGGGCGGCCCATTCAGCTTGCCCGTGCGCCACAGGAGCAGGCCCAGCGGCACGAGCAGCAACAACGCCTGCGGCGCGACGAAGCTCATGCGCACCTCTGCGTGCCGACGCCGCGCACGGTGTGGCCCGGGTCGTGAGCCTCGACACACCGGCCACCACGCCCAAAGGAGCGCACCGAGCCGCGCTGGCCGTGAGGCCTCACGCTCGGCGCGACACCGTCACTACCAAGGTCGAAAGGCGCCCTCATGCGCGCCTCCGGGCGGTGAGCCAGTAGTCGGCGAGCATCAGGGCGAGCACCACCACGACCCACGCCCACGCGCGCGGCCGGTCTGACGAGAGCGACGCCAGCGCATCGGTCTTCGCCGCGTCGACCGACCAGGGCCCTCGCGTGCGCAGGTCTGACTCGTGCGCATCGAGCGCCAACACCTCGAGCGTGTCGAACGGCTTCCCGTCGCGCAGGAGCTTCCACGAGCCAGGCGGCGAGAGCGGAGGGACGTTCAGCGTGCCGACACCGAGCACGGGCCGGGAGCCCCCCTGAGGGCCTTCGAGGGCCCAGCTCGCGCCGGCCGACGTCACCACGGCGACGTCTTCACCGATGTGCACCAGCTTGCGGGGAAAGCCCTGCTTCGAAGTGCGCGCCCGCCGCACGACGTTGCCCCAGAGCACGGGCCACGCGACCGAGCGCTGCACGTTGCTCCGGCTGACGTCGAGGTTGAGGTGCACCACGCCGTCGTCGTCTTCGCTCATCAACACGACGGCGCCGGCGCTCAACAGCGGCTGCCCGACAGGATTCTCTCCCGCCGTCCACACCACGCCGCCGAGCTGAACGTCGTCGAGCAGCGCGTGCGTCTTCTGCGCGAAGAACGGGCCGACGAACGAGGTCGGCGTGCCCTTCGCGCCGAGCTGCACCTTCGCCGCAGAGCCGGGCGGGCCGATGGTGAGCTCGGGCTCCTTCGAGTCGAGGGCCACGTTGTCCATCACGCGCAGCGCCTTCGTCACGGTCACCAGCGCGTTCGCGTCGAGCCCTTCGAGGAGCGCCACACCCAGCGTCGGCGTCGGCGCGGGCAACAACGTGAGCCGGCCATCTTCGACGAACGCGTCGTCGGGCAACGTCACCTCGATGGGTGCCTCGGTCTTCATGCCGACACGAACGAGGGCGGTCGCGCCCGGCGCGATGGAGACGGACTGGGACTGCTTCGCGCCGTCTTTCGCCGAGAAGCGCACCTCGACCTCTTTCGTCGCGTCGAAGTAGTTCGCCACGCGCACCGTCACCGTGGCCACGCCGGCTTCGTCGCGCCGCTGCACCGAGAGAAACCCGAGGTTCTCGAGCCGTGCGCCCACCGAACGACCATGTACCTCGGGCGGCAACGTCACCTCGCCGACCGGGCCATCGGTGAAGAAGTGCACGCGCTGCTTCGGCACCGTCGACAGCTCCTTCGCGAGCGAGAACGCGGGTGAAGGATCGTGCGACGGCTGCGCGGGCTTCCACGACTCCAGCGCCGAGAGAGCGCGCGCCACATCCAACTGCGGGCCGGCGAGCAGCCGCGGCTTCGGCCCCGTCTCGATGATGGTCAACACCGACGCGTCTTCGGACTTCACCAACGCGGCGATGGCGTCGCGTGCGGCATCGGCCGCCGTGCGCCCACCTTTCGACGCGAGCATCGACAGGCTGCCATCGACGACGACGACGACGTGCGTGCGGCGCGCGGTCTCTCCACAGCGGGCATCGGCGAGGAAGAGCGCGGCCGCGACGAGGGCGAGCGTCTCGAGCGCGAGCGAGACTTCACGGGAGAACCGCTCGAAGCGCGGCCCGGCCTCGGCGCGCTGGTCGGGCGTGCGCCAGAGGAACAGTGCGCTGACGAGGCGAGGCGGTTGTTTGCGGCGAAGGAAGTACGCGGCCACCACGGCCGGCACCGCGAGCAACGCCAGGAGCCCGAGCGGGAAGCCGAGGCTCATGCGGCCTCCACGAGCAGCGACAGTTCCTGCCGCGCGAGCTCGGGCAACGAACGCGACGCGGGCACCTGCACCCAGCTCGCCGAGACGCGCCGCGCGGCCGACTGCCACTCCCGCACGTGGGCGCCGAAGCGCTCCTGGTACGCCGCGAGGACACCTGGCGTCAGAATGCGCTCGAGCACTTCACCCGACTCCGAGTCCGTCAACCGCGCGCCCGCGCCACCGCTCGGGTCGACGTCTTCGTCGTCGAGCACCTGCACCAGCACGCAGCCGGCCGCGTTTCGCGCGAACCGTTCGGCCAGCGGCCCCGGCACGGCCTCGACGAGAAAGTCGCTCACCACCACGCGCAGGCCGCACTGCGAGAACGGCGGCACCCGGCTCAGCGTGACGTCGAACGCCTCTCGCCCATCGGCCTTCACCTGCGAGAGCGCGAGCCGCGTCTGTGGCCCCGGCACCTTCTGCACCTCACGACCGGCCATCAGCAGCACCGGCTCACTGCCGCCGTGGCGCGCGAGCTCGCACACCCATGCAGCGACCTCCTTCGCGCGCGAGGCCTTCTCTTCCGACACCGCCATCGAGGCCGAGACGTCGAGCACCACCTCGACGCGCGGAGACACTTCGTCTTGCCGCACGCGCACCACCAACTCGCCCGTGCGCGCGACCGCGTTCCAGTCGACGTGTCGAAGGTCGTCGCCCGGGTGGTAGGTGCGAAAGTCGTGCCGCTCCATGGAGCTGCCCACCGACGCGGCGCGCACGTCACCCAGCCGCCCACGATGCGGCACCCGGGGCAGGCGCAGCGAGAGGCCCGCCGAGGCACGTTCGACCATCGCGAAGTCGGGAGGCGCGTCACGCATGGGTGCGCTCCTCGTCGTCGCCATAGAGCATCAGCAGCGCCACCACGGCAGCGAGCGCCGCGACGAGCGCCAGCACGATGGCCTCTTCTTCGAGGTGCGTGCGGTCGATGAAACGAATCATTCCGAAGAAGGGGTTCACCACCCAGAGCGGCCCGCGGTCGGGTCGTGAACCATCGATGACGGCCAGCACCGTCGGCACCGTGATGCCGAGCACCGTCGCCACCACGAAGCCGAGCCGCGTCGCAGCCCGATGACCGAGCCGCCCCAGTGGCGTGACGCGCGCGATGATGACGCCGATGGAGAGGTAGAGCACCACGTACGACGGCGAAGCGATGGCCAGACCAGTGGCGCGGTGCGAGTCGGTCAGCAGCGTGACGGTGAACACGCACCCGGTGGCGAGCAGCAGCCCGAACGCGACCACCGTGCTGCGGAACGCTCCGGGCCGTGAGAAGCCGTCGTCACGTGTCGCGCGCGGGTAACCCGGCACTTCGGAGACGCTGAAGAAGCCGACACACAGCAGCAGCAGCGAGCAGATGACCGACGCAAAGGCCGCCACGCTCACCTCGGCGTCGAGCAACCCGATGAGGCCGACGGTCGAAGCGAGGCCGAGCCCGAACGTCCACATGAGGCGAACCCGCGCGGGGTGCGAGCGTGACTCGGAGTCGAGCGCGAGCGCCGCGGCCGCCGCAGGCAACACGCAGCACGCCACTGCCACCATCGCGAGCGGGAGGAGCAGCAACACGGCGACGGTTTCACCTTCGCGCAGCACGCGCTCTCCGTTGAAGGCGAGGGCTCCGGTGACGGCGAGCGCGACGCCTCCGAGCACCACGCTCACGCCCAACACGATGAAGTGGCCCAGCGTGCGCTCGAGCCGTGACTCCGACTGCGCGGCGAGGCCCACGGCCGCGGTGGTGAGCAGAAACGACGTGCCCAACTGCCACCACACGCCCAGCAGCACGTTCGTCAGCCCCACGCCCGAGAGCAGGTAGCTGAGCAGCATGAAGGGAGCCGTGGCCGCGGCGCCGAGCGCGACCTGCGAGATGGCAGACAGGTGCTTGCCGCGCACGATGCCTTCGGTGCCGAGGCCGGTCAGCACCAGCAACACCCACGTCTCGTCTTCGCGCTCCTTCACCATCGCGCGGAAGGCGATGAACGGCGCGAGCAGGTGGCCGTACACGGCGAACGCGACGCTCATACCCATGAAGGCGTAGGCGCCACGCGGCTCGTTGGAGTTACCGGCCATGGCCGCGTTGACGAGCACCACCACGAAGCCCGCGAGCAGCATCAACCCGAAGGCGACGCCGAACGCGCGTGACTTGAGGCCACCGCGAACCTCTTTGACGACGAGGGGCCCCGCCCACTCGGCGACGCGCTCGTTCCACGGCGGCGCCGACGCGGGCGCGATGGCGGTGCTCGTGCTCACGTCCAGCGCACGTCCTTCTTGAGCAACACGAGGAACGCGCCGAGCGCGACGATGGCCGCCACCGCCCACACCACGACGACCTGCACCATCGCGCCGCTACCATCACGCGCGAGGTTCACCAGACCGACCACCGGGTTGAGGATGTTGAGGGAGCGGTCGTCGCCTTCGCTCACCACCGCGCCGACGAGCGGAGGCACGCCCGAGCCCACGGTGAAGAGCCCGAGCCCGACGAGCCGCACCATCGCGGGTGTCTGCCAGGGCGGGTGCGGAATCCACCGGGCGATGACGATGGCGGCCGAGAGGTAGAGCGTCACGTACGCCGGCGCGCCGACGATGAGGTTGAGCACACCGGCGTCGGTGTTCGTCTCCTGGCCGTAGCAGCCGACGAGCACCGACGTGCCGATGAGCATCACCAGCATCACCAGCACGAAGCCGCGCAGGCCTCCCGGCGCCAGCAACGAGAAGCGCCCGTTCGCCGCCCAGTGGTTCTTCGCCATCGAGTCACGGTCTGACGCGATGAAGAGGCCGACGAAGGCGAGGTACGCCGCGAGGCTGACGGCCGCGCCCGCGAGAATGTCGTCGTCGCCGTCGACCACCCAGGCGATGACGAAGGCCACCAGCCCGCCGAGCGCCTGCACCACGAAGAGCGCCCGGGGCCCGCGCGCGTACGGCTCCGTCGGCATCGACAGCCGCGAGGCCGCCGACTCGAAGAGGAGCAGCGCCGTCGACACCATCGCGAAGAAGGCGCTGCCCGAGCCGACCCAGAACTCGGGCCCGATGGAGCTCTTCCGCAGCTCTTCACTGAGCCCGATGGTGATGCTGGTGCCGGTGATGGCGCCGATGCCGAGCGAGCCGAGCACCACGAAGTGCAGCAGGCTGCGCACCAGTTTCGACTCGGCCAGCGTCGCGAGGCTCACCGAGACCGACACGAGGAAGACCTGAAACGCGGCGCCGAGCGCGATGGCGATGGCGATGGTCGGCAGGTCGATGCCGTTGAGGTAGTAACTGAAGAGCAGAAACGGGGCGGCCGCCGAGGCGTACAGCGCGCCCTGCAGAATGAAGCTCGACAGCTTGCCCGCGAGAATGCGCCGCGGCCCCAGGCCCGTGAGCGACAACAGCACCCACGTCTCGTCCTCCTGCTCGCGCGCCATCGAGCGGTACGCCGTGTACGGAATGACGAAGTGCTCGACGCCCGAGAGCGCCACGTAGAACGCGAAGAAGGTGACGAGGCCGACCTTCTCGCTCTCTTCGGCGGTGACGAAGGCCACCAGCGAGATGCCCAGACACGCCAGCAGCATCAACGAGAAGAAGACCCAGAAGGTGCGCGTGCGCAGGTGCTGCCGCAGCTCCTTCACGACGATGGGGTTGATGCGGTCGGCGAGCTTCTCGCCGAACACGTCGAGCGCGTCGGGTTGACGGAGCGGCGCCGCCGGAGCCGGAATCGCTTCGGTCGTCATGCCACCCTGCCCTTCGTCACGTGCAGGAACGCGTCTTCGAGGTCGAGCTGCCGCGTCTGGAAGCTGCACACGGGAATCGCTTCACGCACGAGCACCGCGAGCAGGCGCGCGCACGCCTCGTCGACCCACACGGCGCTCGCGTTGGAGCCGGCGTCGAGCTCGAGGCGAACCCGAATGACGTCTTGCGCGAGCACGACACTCTTCACCAGCGGCTGCTCGAGCAGCAGGCGCTCGGCCCGGCGGGCGGCGTCTTCGAGCGTCTCGGCCGTCGTGAAGAGCTTGAGCTGCACCTCGGTCGACGGCGCGGCGCCCTGGGAGCGATGCAGAATCTCCGAGACCGGCCCCGTCGCCAGCAGCTTGCCCTGCTCGATGATGGCGCAGCTGTCACAGATTTCGCTGAGCTCGGTGAGAATGTGGCTCGAGATGAGCACCGCCTTGCCCTGCGCAGCCAGCGCGCGGAGCAGCTCTCGCAGCTCGATGCGTGCCCGTGGGTCGAGGCCGTCTGCAGGCTCGTCGAGGATGAGCAGCTTCGGGTCGTGCAGGAGCGTTCGCCCGAGCGCCACGCGCTGCTTCATGCCCTTCGACAGCTCGCTGGTGAGCTTGTCCTTCAGCGGCATGAGGCCCGTGAAGTCCATCACCGAGTCGACGCGGTCGATGCGCGCCTTGCCCTTCTGCCCGTAGGCGCGCGCGAAGAAGTCGAGGAACTCGAACACCGTCATGTCGTCGTAGGTGCCGTAGCGGTCGGGCATGTACCCGATGAGCGGGCGTGAGAGGTCGGGCCGCTCGACCACGCTCTTGCCTTCGAGCAGCACCTCTCCGGCGGTCGGCACGTCGAGCGTCGCGAGAATGCGCATCGTCGTCGACTTGCCCGCGCCGTTGGGCCCGATGAACCCGAGAATGGTGCCCTCGTCGAGCGAGAAGCTGACGTCTTCGACCGCGCGCAGGGCGCCGTAGAACCGCGACAGGTGCCGCACCTCGAGCAGGCTCATCGCTCCACCTCTCCGCGCACCACGTGCCGGCCTTCGTGCAGCGTCATCGCGACGCCGCCCGTCGAGACGAAGCCCCTGCCCTCGAGGCTCGCGAGGAACTCGCCATCACCCAGCGGCGCCATCACCAGCGGCCGCCACTGTGACTCGACGAAGCGCCGATACCCCGGCACGCCGAGCTTCGTCTCGTCGACCCGGTCGTCGTGCTGCAGCGTCACTTCTCCACCGTCACGCACGTCCTTCGCGACGAAGAGGTCTTCACCCACGCGCACCCAGACGACGTCGATGCGGTGGCCGAGCGCGTTCTGCAGCGAGAAGCCATCGCCCTTCTGCTTCACCACCAGGCGCGCGCGCGTGGCCTCGACCGAGGCGACCCCCCACTCACGATACGTACGCGACGGAATGAAGCCCGAGCGATAGCGCGCGCCGTCTCCCCACTCGACGTCGATGGGCGTCGCGTCACCCGAGCGCTGCGGCGCGATGAGGGCGGTCGTCGACTCGAAGCTGGCGCCACGTGGCGCGAGGTTCGCGTACCAGGCGTTCAACCCGACGGTGATGGCGCGGTTGTGCGCGCGGTCGAGCAGCGTGTAGCCGTACGTCGCGCCGTGCACCGTGAAGCCGTCGAGCAGCAGCGACGAGCCGAGAATGACGCCGCAAGTGGCGAAGGCCGTCGCGGGAATCGTCGCGAGCAGCACGGCGGGCCCACGTCGACGCGCGATCCACACGCTGCCCGGCCCGATGAGCAACGTGAAGAGCGTGATGATGAAGAGGAAGCGGCCGACGGGCACCAGCGCCTGCGGTAACAGCGCGGTGTACGAGGCGGTGCCATTGGTCGCGTAGCTGCGTGAAGTCTCCTGCTGGCCCATCGGCGCGACCGGCATGCGCGCCTCGGGAATCTGCGGCAGGTTCACCGACTCGGTGCGCAGCGTGAGGTGACCGAGGCCGTACGGCTGAATCGCGTCTTCTCCGGCGAGCAGCGGCAACGCGCCGGCCGTGCGGGGCAACGAGCGGAGCATCAACGTGCCTCCCGTCGCGACCCACGCCTCGAGCGCGCGCCGCTGCGCCTCGTTGAGCCCCTCGAACCCGCGCGGGTCGACGATGACGACGGCGTGCGTGCCGAGGTACGCGGTCAGCTCGGTGGGCGCCTCTTCGAGCGGCAAGGTGACGACCTGGTCTTCGCCGCTGCTGTTGTCGGGCTTCTGGTCGACGAAGGCCTCGAACGCCTCGGGCGTGCCGTACGCCAACACCAGCCGGTTGCGGTCGTAGATGCTGGTGAAGCTCACCTGGCCCGACTGCTTGCCGATGGCGGGGCTCGACGCTTCGAGGCTGCCGTACCGATTCTCGGCGGGCACGGGCATCGAGAACGCCAGGCGCGCGCCGGCCTCGACCTCGACCGAGCGGCTCACCTCGGTGTTGCCACCACTGCCACCGAACGTGCGGAAGGTGAGCTTCACCGTCTGCTTCGGGCCCATCGTGTTGTCGACGCTGATGCGCAGCGGGAACCACCCCATCCACGGGGTGTGGCCGCGGCCGATGGCCGAGACGATGGTCTTGCCCGACGCCACCTCGATGCGCTCGGTCTGCGAGAACTGGTAGTTGAAGGTGGCGAACGTCGTGGGCGTCGAGACGGTGGCCGACGAGCTCCGTGGCGGACGACGTGCGAGCGCTGGGAGCGAAAGCAGCAACAGCCCGAAGACGAGCGCGCGCTTCACCGCGCAATCTCCGGAACCTGACCGACGAGCTCTTCGACGACCTTCGCCGAGTTCACCTTCTCGAGGCCTGCTTCGTACGAGAGCACCAGGCGGTGGTTGAGCACCGCAGGCGCGAGCTCACGCACTTCGTCGAAGCCGACGTTGGGCTTTCCCTTCGACAACGCCCACGCCCGGCTCGAGGCGGCGAGCGCGAGGGCGGCGCGGGGGGAGCCGCCGTACTTCACGAAGCGCTTCACGGCCGCGGGCGCTCCACTCGTCGCCGGGTGCGTCGCTTCGACGAGGCGACCGATGTACTCGGCGACGGGCTGCGGCAGGTGCACCCGGTCGACGACCGAGAAGAGCTGGTCGAGTGAGGTCGCCGTCACCACCGCCTCGAGCGCCGGCGGAGCACCACGCACGCGCTGCGTGAGAATCGACGCCATCGTCTTCGCGCCGACCGCGGGCACGTTCACGCGGAAGAGGAAGCGGTCGAGCTGCGCCTCGGGGAGTGGATACGTGCCCTCGAGCTCGATGGGGTTCTGCGTCGCCAGCACGAAGAACGGCGCCGGCAGTGGGTGCGTCGTGCCGAGCACGGTGACGCTGCGCTCCTGCATCGCCTCGAGCAACGCCGACTGCGTCTTCGGCGAGCTGCGGTTGATTTCGTCGGCCAGCACGATGTTGGCGAACAACGGGCCGGGCCTGAAGGTGAAGGCGCGCGTCTCGCCGTCGATGACGTACGTGCCGGTGATGTCGCCGGGCAGCAGGTCGGGCGTGAACTGCACGCGCTTGAACGGGAGCCCGAGCAGCTTCGCGAGGCCCTTGCAGAGCTCGGTCTTTCCAAGCCCGGGCAGGCCTTCGAGCAGCACGTGGCCGCGCGAGAGCACCGCCGTCACCACGCGGTCGACGACGGTCTCCTGGTCGAGCAGCACCTTCGAGAGGCCGCCCTTCAACATCGCGATGGCCTCGACCGCGCCCGCCACTTCGTTGGGACTCAACACGTCGGCCACGAACCCTCCCCGTCACTGCCTGGTATCGAAGTACTTCTGAATGAGCGCCCGGTTCTTCGGGAGCATCGGCGTCTCGCCAACGCCTGGCGCCTGGTCTCCCGCGGCGGCCCCGCTCGTCGTGCCACTGTTCAACGGCTGACGACCCACGCGCGGGTTGGCCGCCTTGAGCCCATAGAGCTCTTCGGCCTCGCCGCCGTTGCCCTTCGGGAGCGCCTCGAACTTGAGCCGGTCGGGATCCATCTCGGCGTCGTTGCCGAAGACGAGCGGCGTGTCGCCTCCGGGGCCGTGACTCGCGCTCGGGTCGACCTGGCGTGACGCATGACCGGGAGCGTTGGGATCGAGCCCTTGCGTTCCACTCTGGCCGTTCTCGCCGTTCTGCTGTTGCTGGCCGCGCCCCTGTCCTCGTCCTTGTCCTTGCCCACCACGCGACTGCTGCGGTTGTTGACCTCGCGACCCGGAGGACTGGTTGCCCTGACCGAAGGAATTCGAGAGCTGCTGCCGGCGCTGCTCGAGGGTCTTGCGGAGTTGATCAGCCTGGCTGCCGCTCATCGAACGCGCCTTGCTCGACGTGCGCTGTGAGGGGCTCGACCCCTGCTGGCCTTGTTGGCCCTGCTGTCCCTGCTGGCCTTGTTGGCCCTGCTGTCCTTGCTGGCCCTGCTGTCCCTGCTGACCCTGCTGGCCTTGCTGACCTTGCTGGCCTTGCTGGCCTTGCTGACCTTGCTGGCCTTGCTGACCTTGCTGGCCCTGCTGACCCTGCTGACCTTGTTCGCCCTGCTGACCTTGTTGGCCCTGCTCGCCGTTCTGGCCCTGCTGCCCATCGGAGGTGCCAGCCGACTCTTCCAGCGCCATCAACGCGCGCTCGAGTTCGTCCCGTTCACGTTCGGCGGTGTCACTCGCCTGCGTCTGGGCGACGGCGTCTGACAGCGCCTTCGCGGCCTGCTCCGCGCGTGACAACTCCGCCGCCGCGTCAGCGGCCTTCTGCTCGAGCGACTTCTCGAGCGAGTCCGCCGCCTCCCAATCGGTCGCATCGAAGGTTCCGTCATGCAGCTCTTCCTGCAGACGCTCGAGCTCGGCGCGCGCGGCTTCGTCCGCAGGCTCCTCCTTCGCCAGGGCCTCGAGCTTTTCGGCGAGCGTCTCGACCCGCGTCGCCGCCGCTGCGTTCACCGCGCGAACGGGCCGCTCCGTCTGCGGCACCAGAAACCCGACCAACAGGAACACGAAGGCGAACACCAGCATCGACACCTGTCGCCGCACGTCGATGTCGGGCAGCGGGAGCGTCTTGAGGCGCGTGTTGAGGTCGAGCTCCCAGCCACCGATGGGCACCTCGAGCCGCGTGAGCAACAGACCGCCGAGGCCGGCCTGACGATCGGCCACGACCGCCGCCGCGTCTTCGCTCACCCGCTTCGAGCGGCCACGCCACCACGCGACGACGAGGCCCACGAGCACCAGCACGAGCGCCGCGGGAACGAGCGCGCG
This sequence comes from Archangiaceae bacterium, assembly GCA_016879935.1. Lineage (GTDB taxonomy): Bacteria > Myxococcota > Myxococcia > Myxococcales > Myxococcaceae > Xiheimicrobium. The sequence continues at coordinate 11,172 of JAACJQ010000017.1, forward strand.
CTGGACGAACACGCGCCACGAGACGAAGGCCGTCACCCCGACCCACACGGGCACGACCGCCGCGTCGAGCCACACCGCGAGGTTCAAGTGCCGCCGAACGCGGAGCACGCGCGAGCGCACAGCTTGTTTTCGAGCGAGCTCTCCGGCGGCCATGTGCGTGGTGGAGACACCTGCTCCACGGTTCGAGCAGCTTAACTGGTTGGGTCGGTGGCACCTTCCCGAATCGGGTGATCAGCCGATGCAGGAACCTGAGCGGTCGTGCGCGGTGTCTCAACCGTGCGTCGCGTCGTCTGCCGTTGCGCAACGGCGTGCGCGGCCGACAAGTCGACGCGGTGCCCACCCTCGTGGGATTGTGCGGAGGATGATTCGCAAAGCCTGGTGGCTCGCCTCGTTGCTGCTCTGCCAACCAGCGCTCGCCGACGAGCTGGTGCCCGAGCTGCAGCTCGGTCTCAAGTCACTTCGCCCAGGAGAGCTCGCCCGTCTCGAGAAGGCCGCCGGCCCGCTCGCCGAGCAGCCGCTCTACCGCGCAGACCTCACCGTCGACATGGCCAACCGCAAGGTCGTCGGGCGCGTCGCGCTCACGTGGACGGTGAAGGGCCCCACGCTCGACGAGCTCTACCTGCGCACGACCCCGAACGGCGCGCACACCGACGCCGTCGCCGTGATGAACGCCACCATCAACGGCCAGCCCGCGGTGCTCGACCACCCCGACGCGACGCTGTGGCGCGTGCAGCTGCCCATCGAGGCCGTCGCGGGCACGGTGGTGCACCTCGAGGTGCAGGTGCAGGCGAAGGTGCCCGCACAGCCGACCCAGGGTGAAGAGGTGCTCGACCACGGCGCCTTCTCCGCCGGCCCCGACTTCGCGTCACTCGTGGGGCTGTTGCCGATGGTGCCGCCCGAGAAGGCGAACGGCGAGTTGTTCTCGGCGCCCTCGGGCATGGGCGACCTCTCGGCCTTCGCGCCGGCGTCCTTCATCGTGAGCGTCTCGGCGCCGCGAGGGTTTCAGGTGGTGATGCCTGGCGTCGCGCTGGGCGAGGTGCCCGAGACGAACGGCCGCGTGCGCTTCACCAACGCCATCGTGGGTTCACGCGACTTCCCCGTCTTCGTGGCGCGGGGCCTCGAGCGGCTGACCGTGAACACGGGCGACGTGACGGTCGAGGCCTGGGCGACGAAGGGCCACGCGAACGCGAAGGTGGTGCTCGACCATGCCGTCTTCGCCGTGAAGGAGCTGCACAAGCGCGTCGGCCCCTTCGCGTGGAACACGTTTCGCGTCGTCGAGGCGCCGCTCGCGCGTGGAGCGGGTGGCATGGAGTTCCCCGGGTTGGTGACGGTGGCGAGCTCGCTCGTCTCGGGAGCGTCAGACCCGCTCTCGGCGCTCGGCCTCGGCGGGCTCATCACGGACCCGGCGATGAACGCGCTGGTGGGCCCGATGCTGAAGGACCTGCTCAAGACGTCGCTCGAGTTCACGGTGCTCCACGAGGTGGCGCATCAGTACGTCGCGTGTCTGGTGGGCAGCGACGCGGTCGACGAGCCGGTGGCCGACGAGCCGCTGACGCAGCACTTGGCGCTGCTGTTGCTCGAGTGGCGCAAGGGGAAGAAGGCGGCCAACGACGTGCGCGAGGGCCAGGTGAAGATGGCGTACCAGCTGTGGCGCATGATGGGCGGGCGCGACTCGAAGGCGAACCGGCCCACGGGCGAGTTCACCTCGACGACCGAGTACGCAGGCATCGTCTACGGCAAGGCGCCGCTGCTCTTCGATGCGCAGCGCAAGCTCGTCGGCGAAGACACGTGGGAGCGAACGCTCAAGGCGTACGTCGAGCAGTACCGCTATCGCTGGGTGACGTCGAAGACGCTGACCGAGGTGGCCGCAAAGCAGTCACCCTCGCAGGGGCGGCAGCTCGACGTCTTGCGCCGGCACTGGCTCGAGGAGACGCACGGCGACGAAGACGTGGGCACGATGAACCTCGAAGAGCTGCTGCAGGGCACCCAGCAGGGGAATCCGAGCGATGCCCAGCTCGACCCCGAAGCGATGAAGATGCTCAACGACCTGCTGAAGCAGCTCGGCGGGGAGTGACGGCTCCCATCGCGCGAGCGCCTGGCGACGCGCGGCGCTGAACCCGGCAGAATCTGCCGAAGGCGACGGTGGCCGCGGCCGTTTACATCTCGTCGATGCGCCACGTGGGGGTCACGATGAAATGGATGATGGTGGTGGGCCTCGCGTTGGGGCTGACGAGCTGCACGAAGCTGGCGCCGGGCGTGATGGAGTCGTGTCAGGCCACCGCCGATTGCGCGCAGGGGCTCGTCTGTCTGGGCAACCGCTGCGGTGAGTGCCGGCAGGACTCGGAGTGTCCCGGCGTGGCGAAATGCGGGCTCGTGCAGGCGGGGCGGTGCGGCTGCTTCGACGCCGATGGAGACGGCGCGAGCTGTGACGACTGCGACGACGCCGACCCCGCGCGGTTCCCCAGCGCGGCCGAGGTGTGCGACGGCAAGGACAACGACTGCGACGGCACGGTCGACGAAGGCGCCATCACCACCTGGTACGTCGACGCCGATGGAGACGGGTACGGCAACTCGGGGTTGTCGCTCGACCGGTGCCAGGCGCCGGCGAACTTCGTCAGCCGTGGAGGCGACTGCAACGACGCCGACCCGACGACGTTCCCCGGGCGCACCGGGGTGTGTGACGCGCGCGACAACAACTGCGACGGCACCATCGACGAGGGCGTGAAGTCGACGTTCTACCGAGACGCCGATGGAGACGGCTTCGGCGACCCGCGCAACGCGGCCACCACCTGCCAGATTCCGGCGTCGGGGTTCGTGGCCGTCATGGGTGACTGTGACGACTCGCGCGCAGACGCGAACCCGCAGGCGATGGAGACCTGCAACAACCGCGATGACGATTGTGATGGCGTCGTCGATGGGCTGAGCCGCGCGTGCAACAACATGTGTGGTGATGGCACCGAGGTCTGCTCGAGGGGCATCTGGGGTGGTTGTACCGCGCCCGCGCTCGTCACCATCGTCGCGACGACGACGGCCACCGGTCCTCGCGCGACGTATGACTGTCTCGTCATCACCACCGGCGCGAAGTTGGTGCTCGCCCCCGACACCGTGCTCGAGACGCGAAACTGGCTGCACGTCGAAGCGACCGGCACGCTCGAGATGGGCCCCCGGTCGCAGGTCTCGGCGGGCGGAGACATCGTGTTCAGCGACCGCGCGGTGCTGCTCGCCTCCGACGCGACGCTCAAGTCGTCGACCTCGGTGCAACTCACCCAGGACGCGAAGTGGTTCGCGCAGTTCCCTCAGGCGGCGCCGTACAGCACCGGGGGCTCGGGCGCCTGCACCCTGCTGATGAACGGAAAGCCGGTCGGAGGCGCAGGCGGCGGGGCACGAGGCGGCACGGGCGGCCGCGGCAGCTCGTGCGACTCGCTCATCTCTCAGCCTCGAAGCGGCGCTGGTGGTCCGCTCGCCAACGCTGGCGCCAACGGCTGCGGCTGCGACTGCCTCGCGACGGCGGCTGGCGGAGCGACGTCTGGCGGTGGCGGTGGTGCCTCCATCGCCGGTGGTGGCGGTGGGGCGAATGGCGGCACCGGCGGGCGCGGCGGAGGGGGGCTGCTCGGGGTGATTGCGCTCGACGGCGGGTTGGGCGGGCTCCCCGAAGGCATGACCGGGCTTGTGCCTCAGTTCGGTGGCGGTGCCGGCGGCTCCTCGGGTGGGTTCGAGGTCGAGTACGCGCCTCAGGCCTGCCAGGGCGCGGGTGGCATCGGCGGCGGCATCGTTCGGGTCGAAGCGCCCACCTTTCTCAACACCGGCGTCCTCTCTGCCGACGGCTTTGAAGGTGAAAGCCGCTCAGGCTTCTACGCCCACGGTGGTGGTGGAGGCGGTGGCTCAGGCGGCAGCTGGGTGTTCCGCGTCGGACGTTTCGAGAATCGCGGCTCCATCTCTGCCGTCGGCGCGCGCGGTGGCGACTCCATCAGCAAGGCCTTCGTTCCGGTGCGGAACGCTGGCGGTGGTGGTGGCGGCAGCGGAGGCCGGTTCCACCTCGAAGGCCTCGATGGCGGTTCGGCGCAGATCGTGAACCTCGGCAACGTCTTCGTCGGGGCCGGTGCTGGGGGCACTGGGCTTGGCGGCAACGGAGAGCCCGGGACGGCAGGGACCGTCTTCACCCGGTGACGCGGTAGACGAGGCGGCCAAACCACTCCCGCAGGGCCTCGGCTGATTCGTTCAACGTGCGCGTCCTCGGAAACCAGCTCGAGCCGGCGCCGGGCTCCCGCATGCGGAAGTCGACAGGCAACGTGTCGGGCGTGAGGCCTACGGCCTGAAAACACGCGTACGCGCGCGTCATGTGGAAGGCGCTCGTCACCATCAGGACGGACGAGAAGCCGCGCTGCGTGATGATGGCCTTCGAAAGCGAGGCGTTCTCCTTCGTGTTGAGCGCGCGCGCCTCGACGATGATGCGCTCGCGCTCGATGCCCCAGGCTTCGAGCTGCCTCGCGAGGAACTCGGCCTCGGTGGGAAAGCCCTCGCGAAAGACGCCACCGCTCACGATGACGAAGCGCGCTTTGCCCGAGTGCAGCAGCTCGCGCGTCACGATGAGGCGGTCGATGTTGTCGCCCCACGAGGCCTCGTCTTGGGTCGTACCCCCGGGAGCGACAGCCCCACCGAGCAGCACCACCACGTCATACGTCGCGTCCTTCTTGTACGTGTCAGGCGCGTCAGCCTCGAGCGCGTGCCAGAGCCGGTGGGAGACCGACGGCAGGCTGAAGAAGACGAGCACCGCGACGCCGAAGCCGAGCGCGCCCACCGCAAGACGCTGTCTGCCGCGACGGAGCGCCACGAGCGCAGCCAGCAACGGCAGCACACCCCACCACCAGGGGTCGAGCATCAGGTCCAGCGTCTTGGAGAGGAAGAAGAACACCCGCCGCCGACGTCAGCCGTTCTTCTCGCCGTAGCCGTAATACCGGTACGCGTAGCCGTAGTAGTAATCGCCGTAGCGCGAGCGCTCGAGGTTCACGTCGTTGAGCACCGCACCGAACAGCTTCGCCTTCACGTCGTTGAGGGCGCGCACCGTTCGACGAGCCACGTCACGGTGGGTGACGCCGGCCTTGAGCACCAGCACCACGCCATCGGCCTGGGTCGCGAGCACCACGGCATCGGCGACGGCGCCGACGGGCGGGCTGTCGAGGATGACGCGGTCGAACTTCGTGCCCAGCGTCTCGAGCAGGTCGGCGAACGCGCGCGTGTGGAGCAGCTCAGCGGGGTTCGGCGGAATGGGCCCGCAGGGCAGCAGGTAGAGGCCGGGCACTTCGGTCGTCTTGATGGCGTCGTCGAGTTTGCCCTCACCGACGACGAGCGACGACACGCCCATCTCGTTGGCGACGCCGAAGGCCTTGTGCAGACGCGGGCGACGCATGTCGGTGTCGACGATGAGCACCTTCTGCCCGCTCTGCGACATCGCGATGCCCAGGTTGATGGCGGTCGTCGACTTGCCTTCCTGTGGGCCGCTCGACGTCACGACCATGCGCTTGAAGGGTTTGTCTGGCGACATGAACAGCAGGTTGGTGCGCACCGCGCGCGTGCACTCGGCAATGTGTGATTTGGGTTCGCGGTGAATGTGCAGGTCCTTCGACTGCCCCTGCGTGGCGCTGTCCGGAATCGAGGGCACGAAGCCGAGGAAGGTGACGCCGAGTCGCTCTTCGATCTCGAGCTGGGTGGTGACGGACGAGTCGAGGAACTCGAGCAGCAAGGCGAGACCGAGGCCCGCGACGAGGCCGGCGACGATGCCGAGCAGAATCGACTGCGGCACGTTGGGCCGTACAGGCGCGGGGTTGGGCCGCGCGGGGTCGAGCACGCGCACGTTCGAGGTGCGGAGCAGTCCGGACAGCTCGATGTCCTTCAGGCGCTTGAAGACCGACTCGTACTGGCGCTTGGCGTTGTCCGACTCCTGCTTCAAGCGATCGAGCTCGAGCTTCTTCTTCTCGACCTCGAAGGCCTCGTTCTTCGCCTCGGTGAAGAGCGCGTGCAGGTTGCGCTCCTTCTCGACGGCTTCGCGCAGTTCGGCTTCGGTGCCCACCACGAGGTTCGACAGCTCGCGCTGGAAGTCCTTCTCGACGAGCGCCAGCTTGTCCTTGCACTCCATCAGCTTCGGGTGCTCCGAGAGATAGCGCGACTGCAGCTCGGTGCACTCGGTGCGCAGCGAGAGCATGCGGTCTTTGAGCTTCTGCAACGTCAGGTTCTCGCGCGCGGCGGGAAGCGCCTCCGCCCACATGGAGTCGTCCGAGCCCTTCACCTGCTGCACGTTGCGAATGGCTGCCACGCGGGCGCGGTGACCGGCGATCTTCAGCTGCACGTCCGTGAGCGCGTTGCTGGTGGCCGACAGTCGCGCCGAGACCATGTTCGCGCGGTCGTCGATGGAGGTGCTGAGCATGTCGGCCTGTTTGCGGAACGCGTAGAGCGCGAGCTCGCTGGAGCGGGCCGAGTCGTTGAGGCTGTCACGGCGCTCGTCGAGCCACTTCGAAGCGTTCTCGGTGACCTTGAGCTTCTGGGAGAGCGACTCGTCGATGTACGCCTGCGCGACCTCGTTCGCGAGCAGCGCAGCGCGGTTGGCGTCGCTGTCTTCGATCTTGATCAGCGTGACGCGCGAGTCTTTGAGCGGTTCGATCTTGATGCGGCCCTGCACCATCGACACCGCGTCCATGCGCTGCATGGCTTCGGCGCGCTGCGCTTCGGGCAGGCGGGTGAGCTTGAGGAACTCGGCGTCGGTGTTGAGGCCCAGCTTCTCGACCACCCGCTGCGCGACGGCGCGGCTGGTGAGGATCTTCGTCTGCGTCTCGATGTACTCGCGGTTGGCCCAGTAGGCCGACGTCGCGTCGCTGTTGACGTCTTGAATCTGGTTGTCGAGGAAGCGGGGCTCCTTCGCATCGATGATCAGCGAGGTCTGCGCCGCGTAGACCTTCGGCTGACTGCGCGCCCACAAGGTGGTGCCGCCCACGACCACGGCAAACACGAGCAGGATCAGCCACTTCCGCTTGAGCAGGACACGCAGGTAGAAGCGGGGGTCAATCCCGCTGTTGCCCATGATCTCAGTCGCGGTTTGGGACACGCGGGCGTCAGTACCACCAGCCGGCCCTTCTGTTCAAACCCGCGCACTCGTTCGGGTGATCAAGGACCCGGCTGAAGACTCGACATCGACGACTCGAGCCGAGCAACCCATGGATCCCGCGACTTTGCACCGTCAGGAGAATCGAGCAGGCGACCCTTTCGAACCTCATCGAGGGCCGAGTGCAAACTTCCCATGCGCTCGTACACCTCAGCGAGGCGGTAGTGCAGATCAGCCCGGCCGGGCTCGATGCGCGATGCCGTTTGAAGCGCGTCGAGCGCCCTGCCCCAGCGCTCCTCCTGGGCCCAGAGGTTCGCTTCGGTCTGGTACACGTTGGCGCGTGCCCGAGCCCCCGAGGCGAACGGCTGCACCCGGCTGAGCACCGCGCGCGCGTCTTGCGGTCGACCCGCGTTCGAGAGCAGCTCTGCCAGGGCGAGGGCCAGCCCGAGATCGGCCGGCGCTTTTCGAGAGACGCCGTCGACGAGCGCGATCGCAGCATCGGCACGACCCGAGCTCGCGAGCGTTCTGGCTTCGAGCACGACCAGGTCGGGCTGGCCGCGCACGTCGAGCGGCAGCGCCGACAGCCGCGAGAGCACGTCAGCACTCTGGCCACCGAGGGTCGATTGCCAGACCTCGAGCACCAGCGCCTCCTGCTCGACCTCGGTCGAAGGCGGCAGCAGCTCGACGGCATCGAGGAGCGCGCGCCCCTGTTCGGGCCGCTTGAGTGCGCGCGTTCGCTCCCACAGGCGCGTCAGCAGACCCGGGCGGTCGACGAACAGGCGGTCCCACGCGTTGCGCGAGGCAGCGAGCGCAAGCCCTTCGTCGAGCGTCGACTCGTCACCCAGCAGCCACGCCGTCTTGAACTCGAGCAGTGCCTGCATGGGTTGACCGAGCACGAGTAGGGCGCGTGCGGCAGACACGTGGGCCGGTGCGTCAGCGGGCCGAAGGAAGAGCACCCGGTTTACCCACGCGAGCGTGTCGCGCGGCGTGCGCTCGGTCGACAGCCGCGATGCGACGGTGGCGTAGAGCACCCAGTCGGAGGGATGACGGTCGATGCGCTCGAGCGCCTTCGTGCGAACGACCTCAGGGGTCGCGCCTTCGGTGATGAGCGTGGCGAGTGACTGCTCGGCGCTGGCGTGGCCGGGCAAGCCGACCGAGGTAGCCCACACCGCAACCAGGCAGAGCGCGGCCGCGGCGACGAGGCCCGCGCGGCGAACCATCGTGCGCGGCGGCTCGGCGTCGACCGAGCGCTCCTTTGCTGCAACCAACCCGAGCGCCACGGCGAGCGCGGGCGGGAGCGCGTTGAGCTCGAGCGCGAAGTCGAACACGTCGTGCAGCACGGCACCGAACACCGCAAGCAGCAGCACTTGCTCGAGCACGCTCCCGCGCGACTGCCGCACGAGCTTCACGAGCGCCCAGACCACCGCGACGAAGAAGACGACGGTGAGCGGCACGCCGAGCTCACTCACCCACTGCAGCGGCAGGCTCTCGGGGTGCGTGAAGGTGACGTCGAGCTGCGCGGTC
>JAACJQ010000018.1 GCA_016879935.1 Archangiaceae bacterium
GATTCGGGGAACGGAGCTGACGCGTTGGTGAAGCCAGGCCCGCTCATCGGGCGCCGAGGCGCCACAGACGTCGATCAGTTCGGCCCAGACTTCTTCACCGAGCCGTCGACGACCTGCGCGTCTTCAGCGCCACGCTCGAGCTTCTTGCTCGCGGTCACGTCGACGAAGTCTTCACCCTTCGCGGCCTTCTTGAAGGAGTGAACGAACTTGCCGAGGGCGTTGCCCAGCTGCCCCATGCGCGAGGCGGAGAAGACGATCGCGAGGATAGCGGCGATCATCAGGATTTCGCCGATGCCGAACGGGCCCATATTGCCACCCTGCTCGAAGACGACGGCCTTCGCAACTTGACGAGCGGCCCGGGCCCGCGCATTCGGAGCGGGTGATGCGCATTCTGGGGCACCGCGGGGCGAGCGCCGATTTTCCCGAGAACACACTCGAGGCCTTCGAGGCGGCCGTGAAGCAGGGCGCCGACGGCATCGAACTCGACGTCATGCGCTGCGCGACGGGTGAGCTGGTCGTCTGTCACGACGAGTGGCTCGATCGGCTGGCGGGAGTGCACTGGGAGGTCGCGAAGACGCCGTGGCGCAAGCTGAAGACCGCCGACGTGGGCACGCGCCTGGGGTTTCGGCCCGCGCGTCTTCCGCTTCTCGAAGAGGTGCTCGAGGCGGTGCCGACGCACTTCTTCGTGAACGTCGAGCTCAAGTGCGACGTGGTCGACGATCACGGGCTGTCGGTGGCGGTGGGGCAGTACCTGTCGTCGCGCCGCGATGCCGACCGCGTCTTCGTCTCGAGCTTCAACCCGCTGTGTCTGGTGCGACTGGCCCGAGCGTTTCCCTCGATCTCACGCGGGTTCCTCATCGATCCCGACCGCCCGTGGCTGCCGCAGGCCTACGGCTGGCTGCCCATCGTGGCGAAGACCTCGGTTCACCCGCACTTCAGCGCCTGCACGCCTGCGAGAGTGAACGCGTGGCACGAGCGACACTGGCAGGTCGCCGCGTGGACGGTGGACGACGCCGATGAAGCCAGAAGCCTGCGCGCGATGGGCGTCGAGTGGCTGATCACGAACAGGCCGGCGGCCATGCGGGCGGCGCTGTCGGGCAAGCTCTCGTCAGGCTGAGCAGCTCAGAAGTCGAAGCCGAGCGAGGCGGTGCCAGCGAGCACGCCCGCGATGGTGCGTGTCTCGTTACCGTCCTTGAAGCTGGGGAAGACGGAGTACGAGACCTCGAGGTTGATCAACGCGTGGCCGCCGATGAAGCGCAGGCCGCCGTAGAAGCGGTTGTGCGTGTTGTTGATCGCCTGGAGCGACGTGAAGATGTAGTAGTCCTTGAAGAGCTCGGTATCGGCGTCGGCCGTCGTGCGCGAGGGGCGGAAGTCGACGTTGCCGGTCGAGGCGCCGACGAACACCAGGCTCCAACCCGCGTACGGCGTCAGCGTCACCATGCCGGCGATCGCGAACTGCTTGCCGATGCCGAGGTCGAGCCCGCCCGAGGTGAGATCGAAGTCGCGGCTGTTGATGAGCTTGTTGACGAAGCCGCGCACCGCGATGTCGGGGATGTAGGCGAAGCCCTCGTTGAGGGCCCACTTCAGCTCGAGGCCGCCCATGCCCATGCGGCTCTCGGGGAACCACGAGGCCCGCGCTCCGACTTCGAACGAGAAGGGCAGGCCCTTGCGCAGGTGCACGCTGGGGAACCACGTCGTGCCGCGGAACGTGCCGAGGGTCGGCATCGTCGAGGGATCGACCGCGTAGTACGTCGCGTCGACCGAGAAGGCGAAGCCCGAGTGGCCGAGGGTCTCGGGCGGCATGCCGTTGCTCGATGACATGACGGCGGCGAACTGGCGGGCGAACGCCCGGAAGTTGCCGTTGGCCCGTGGATCGAAGGCGGTACCGTCGGGCTGGGGGTTGCCCAGCTTCGAGATCTGAAAGTCGTTGGAGAAGCCCTGCGCGAAGGCAGGGGCAGCCACCAGTGCGAGGAGCGTGGAGGCGCACGCGAGACGCGTCAGCATGGCGCCGACGCTACCCGCGTGACCCACAGGGGGCAACAAACGAGCGCTTACGGCTTGGCCTGTTTCGGCGCTTCGTCGCTGACCTTCTGGGCGACGGCCGGGGCGCGCCGCCGAATGACGACCGTCTTACGGCTGGCGAAGTCCTGGGTCTCGCGGGCGACGACGGTGACGAAGTTGTTCCCCTCTTTGAGCGGGAACTCGGTGGTGAACTTCAGCTTGTCGCCGTCTTCGGGCGTACGGCCCTTGAAGAAGACCTTCTGATCATTCACCAGCACGAAGACGTCGAGCAGCGTCGGGTCGGTCACCACGCTCGAGAGGGTGAAGGTCGGCGCGTCGACCGCAGTGCCGCCGAGCGCCGAGTCGACGTTCACGCTGATCTGCGCGGGGGCGCGGAACGAGACGACCTCGAGCTCCTTGTCCTTCGGGAGCACCGGCTTCTGGCCGCGGGCATCGCGCAGATCGCTCACCTTCACGAAGGCGAAGCGGTTCTCTCCCCACTCGACGCGCGCCATGTTCGCGCCCCGGGCCTGCTCGGTGACGACGGCACCCTTCGGAAGCTTCGCGAGAACGTTGGAGCGGGGATCGGCGCTGGCAAAGAGCTCGGCCTTCTCGGCGATCTTCACGGTGCCCTTGCGGGGCTCGAGCGCGATGGGCGCGGCGCCTTCGGGGTCGACCGGCACCATGAGTTTGTCGGCGAGGAACTCCTCCAGCGGCTCGTCGAGCACGTTGACGCGCAGCCCGAAGTCGTCGGCCTTGAGGCCCTTCTTCACGTCGAGCACGAAGCGCGCGGTCTTGGTTTCTCCGACGTCGAGCTCGCCCAGCTTGAAGCGGCCCTTTTCGATGAAGATGTTCGGGTCACCCGCATTGCGAATGATGGTGAAGGTGTCGAGCGCCTTGCCGGTGCCGACGTTGGTGACGTCGAGCAGGAGCGCGACGTTCTCACCACGCTGCACCTGGCCGTCCTGGTTGCAGGCCTGGCAGTCGTCGACGATCTGCCACGTGTACGCGAAGCGGGGGCGGGGCAGCTCGACGAAGTTCAACTCTCCGGCGATGACTTCCTGCAGCACGCCGCCCGAGTCGTCCTGGAACTTCACCGTCACGCCATCTCGGCGCGAGATGAGGTCCTTGGGCAGCTTCACGTTCACCGTCCACGAGCGCTTCTCGCCGGGCTTGAGCGCCCCGAAGAGGAACTCGCGGCGATCGAGGAAGCCGTTCTCGCTCTCGACCCAGGCGCGCAGGCGCTTGATGGGCTCGGCGCCCTTGTTCTCGGCGGTGAGCTCGAGCTGCACGGTCTCGCCAGCGCTGATCTTCCGCTCGGCGTTCGGCTTCATGGTGCTCTCGATCGACACCTTCTTCGGCGTCTCGCCAGGCGACCAATCGACGCCGAGCGTGCCGATGGCGTTGGCGATGCGCTCCTCTTCCTGGCGGGTCTTCTCGGCCACGAACTTCGCGCCGGCCTCGATCATCTTGTCGCGGCGCACCTGCGGGGCGGTGAGCAGGAAGTCGCGCGCGAAGGTGACCTCGAAGTCTTCACGCACTTCGTCCTGCGACTCGGCGTCGAGCTGATCGTCGAGGTCTTCGTCGGCTGACGAGCCGTCGGTGTCGGTGAGAATGTTCTTGCCCGCCGGAGCCTTGCCCTTGGGCGGAGCCGCCTTCGGGTCCTTCTTCTCGTCGGGCTTCGGCGCAGCGGCGACCTTCTCCTTCTCTTCCTTCAGGTACTTCAGCGTCATCGCCGGCTTCTCGCGCACGACGACCTCTTCACGCTTCTTGGCGGCCTTGTCGTTCGACGGGTTGCCGAAGTGGTGGTCGAGGTCGGCCTCACCCATCGAGCGGCGCGGGGCGAAGACCTCGACGCGATCTTTCGTCACACGCGTGGGGATGAGCTGGATGTCGGGCGTGATGCCGACCTCCTGAATCGAGATGTCGCCCGGGGTGAGGTACTTGGCGATGGTGAGCTTGAGCGCGCTCTCGTCGGGGAAGTCGTAGAGCACCTGCACCGAGCCCTTGCCGAAGGTCTGACGCCCGATGATGACGGCGCGGTTCAGGTTCTTGAGCGCTCCGGCGACGATCTCGGAGGCCGACGCGCTGCCGGCGTTCACCAGCACCGCGACGGGGAACTGCTCGTCGGTGTCGTCGTCGTGGGCGCGCTTCTCTTCGCGCAGCTTGTCCGAGAGGCCGACGGTGGCGACGATGGTGCCGTTCTTCACGAACAGGTCGGACACCTGAATGGCCTGGTCGAGCAGACCGCCCGGGTTGCCACGAAGATCGAGCACGACGCCCTTGAGGCCCGCGGTGCTGCCGTTCGCCTTTGCCTGCGCACCGAGCTCGTTGAGCGCGGCCTCGAGATCCTTGGTGGTGTTGCCCTGGAAGTTCTTCACCCGCACGTAGCCGACGTTCGACGCGAGCAGCTTCGACTGCACCGACTCGACGGTGATGAGCGCGCGGGTCAGGGTCATCACCTGGGGCTTGTCCCAGCCCTTGCGGTTGACGGTGATGGTCACGCGGGAGTCGACCGGGCCGCGCAGCTTCCCGACGGCCTCGTTGAGATCCATGTTCATCGTCGACTCTTCGCCGATGCGGGTGATCTGGTCGTCCTTCTTGATGCCGGCGCGGAAGGCGGGCGTCTTGGGCAGCACCTTCACCACCGTCAGAATGCCTTCACGCATCTGAATGACGAAGCCCAGGCCTCCGAACTCGCCCTTCGTCGACACCTTCATCTCGCGGTACATCTCGGGCCGCAGGAGGATCGAGTGCGGGTCGAGCGTGTTGAGCATGCCGTTGACCGCCGCGTACTCGATCTCGCGCGTGTCATCGGTGGGCCGCATGTTCTTGGCGATGAAGTCGAAGACGTCTTTCATCGTGAACGACATGCGCCAGAGCGTGTCGATGTGAGAGATGTCGAACTCGCGCGTCTTGCCGTTGACGTTGAGCTTCACCTTGCCCGACTCGGCCGAGCCATCGACCATCACCTCGGGCACCGACTTCTCGACGGCCTCGAGCGCCGCGACCATCATCTCCTTGGGGCGAACGCGCTTGGGGTCGACGTAGTTGTCCTTCACGTAGAGGATCACCTTCGTCAGCACGCGCAGCGCCGAGAGATCGTGTGGCGCTTTGCCGTCGTCGGCGCCGCCGCGGGGCGGTGCCGCTTCGACCTCCTTGACCATGGTGAGGGAGAGAGGTGCGCGATCGTTGCCAGCGAGCGCCCACGCGACGATCAGCGCGGCGACGACGACGATCCTGCGGAGCATGTGCATGATGTGGATCTTCCTCGAAGAAGGCAGTGACTTCAGCCTGTCGATAACCCGACGAGCCTAATCACCGGGGGGTAGCCCTTCAACACAGGCCAACACGTGTGGGGCGCGCCACGTTCCCCGAAAGACACGCGCTGGCTGGGGAGGTCAGCGTGGGACGGGCGGCGGCGGCCCGAGCGCTTCGACCTGGCGCAGCGCCCGGAAGAGCAGGGTGCCCGCGACGACCGCGACCGGCATCAGGAAGAAGTTGAGCACGGGCACCCAGAGCATCACGTAGAGCGCGGCGCCGAAGCCAAGCGAGAGCGTGAGGCGCTTCTTCAGCGCGTTGATGACCTGACTGAAGGGGTAGAAGTGCCGCGCCATCGGGTTCGAGAGGTGCTCGATGGCGAGACAGAACATGCTCCAGAGCGAGCCGCCGATGACCCAGGCGACGCTGCCCGCGCCGGGAATGAGGTTGAGCGGGAGCAGCACGGCGAGGCCCAGCAATTGAGTCAGCAGCCGGAGCAGCGTGTGCCCGAGCGAGTGAAGGGTGCCGCGCACGGTTCTCGGCAGGGAGAAGGGCGGCGCCACGAAGTCTCCGCAGCGCTCCTCGACGCCTTCCGAGATCGGGTCCTGCAGCGGTGCGAGCACCAGGTTCGGAACGGTCAGCGCGCTGACGAAGTACGTCAACGCGAAGAAGAGGAACCCGACGATCGACGAGACCCACGTGCGCCACGAGCCGGTGCCGATGAGCGACTCGGCCCACCCGAATGCGCGGGGCCACCAGAGCAGCGCGAGGCCCACGAGCACGCCGCTGGTGACGAGGCCCGAGATCAACGACAGGCCGATCAGCTTCGGCGACGACACCATGACGCGCAGGGCGCGAAACGGCAGCGCGAGGCCCCGGAAGAAGTCTCCGAAGCCGGGCCCTGCCGGAAGTCGTGGGGTGACATCTTTCAAATGGTGAGCACCTGAGAAGGCGAACGTTTATAGAGCCGCGTTCATTGCATGTCGCTCGACGCCCGCCAGACTGAAGTTCAGCCGCTGACCTCGATCGACGCGCTGGTCGACTCGTTTCGTTCTGCCGAGCGCCGCGACGGGCTCGGGCTCATCGGCCTCGAGCACGAGAAGATCCTCGTTCCGGCGACGGGCGTTCACGCAATTCCCTACGAGGGGGCTGGCGGTGTCGGCGCGCTGCTCGCGGCGTTTCAAGCCGACGGCTGGGAGCCCTACCGCGAAGCGCCGGGCCTGCCCGTCATCGCGCTCACCCGGGGGAAGGTGACGATCTCGCTCGAGCCTGGGGGGCAGTTCGAGCTGTCGGGCGCTCCGCACGCCACCGCTCGCGCCGCGTACGCCGAGAACCAGGAGCACCTCGAGCGGCTGAAGGTACACACCTCGAAGCTGGGCGTTCGTGTGGTGACGCTCGGCTATCGCCCCTTCGACGAGCTCGGCGCGATGCCGTGGATGCCGAAGTCACGCTACGGCGCGATGAAGCAGACGCTGGGCGCGCGCGGCACGCACGCCCTCAACATGATGCTGATGACGGCCACGGGGCAGGTCTCGCTCGACTGGCGCGACGAAGCCGATTGCGCGCGCAAGGTGACGGCCTCGGCCCGCATGACGCCAGCCACGGTCGCGCTCTTCGCAAACAGCCCCATCGTCAACGGGGCGCCCAGCGGCTTCCAGTCGTTTCGGAGCCGCGTGTGGAACGACGTCGACCCCGCGCGGTGTGGAACGCCGGCGTTCATGATCGACGGCACGTTCTCGTACCGCCGCTACGTCGAGTGGGCGCTCGCAGCGCCGCTGCTCTTCCTGCGCCGCGATGGGCGGTACCTCACGCCGAAGCTCACCTTCGGGCAGTTGCTCACCGACGGCTACGACGGCAAGCCGGCACTCGAGAGCGACTGGGTCGATCACCTGTCGACGCTCTTCCCCGAGGTGCGCATCAAGCGGGTGCTCGAGATTCGGAGCGCCGACGCCAATGACGGGCCGATGACGGGCGCGCTCGGAGCCCTCATGCGGGGGCTGCTCTACGACCGCCAGGCTCTCGACGCGCTGTACGAGGCGACCGACATGACGGTGGAGCAGCACCAAGCGCTCCACCTCGCGGCCCAGCGTGACGGGATGAAGGCGGTCGCGAACGGCCGTGCCGTCAAAGAGCTCGCCCGTGACGTGGTGTCGATCGCGAAGGCGGGCTTGCTGCGGCTCGACCCTGCCGATGCGCCGCTGCTGGCGCCGCTGGAGGCCATCGTCGAGCACGGCGCCTCACCTGCAGAGTCGGTGCTGCACGCGTTTCAGCGGCGCACCAACGACTCCGAGTTCGTCTCGAAGTTCAGCCTCTGAAAAGCGAAACGGCCGCTCCCTCGTGGGCAGCGGCCGTCGTTCGCCGGAATCGTCTTCAGCTCACTTCACCGCGCTCTTCACGCGCTCGAGGTTCCAGCTGTCGGGGCCGTAGCGCCCCAGGATGGTCTTCGTCGAGTCGATGAGGAACGGGCCCTTGTTGCCCGCCTTGAGCGAGTACGAGCCCACCGGCTTCTCGACGACCAGCTCGGCCGCCTTTTCGCCCTTGAGCACGTTGGTGATGGTGAGCTTCACCGTCTGTGACGCGGTCGCATAGCCGACGCTCGTCGCGCCGGGCTGGGCATTGGCGGGCTTCGCTGGAGTCGGGCCCGTGGCGAGCACCTCCTTCACCACGGCCTCCACGACCCACGCGGCCTGCGGCATGACTTCTTCGATCGGTTCAGGAGGCTTCGCCATGGCTCACGCTCAGTTCGTGTACATCAGGTTCTGGTACAGCTTGCCTAACTCCGACAGCTTCAGCTTGAAGATACCGTCGTTGGCGCCGTTGCCCGCAGGCTCCGACTCGCCCCACGGGTTGCGCATGATGACGAACTTCTCGGAGCCAACCTGCTCGTAGCCGAGAATCGAGTAGGCGTGGTCGGCGTAGACGCCGGAGTTCGTGTAGCGCGCCTCTTCGCTCTCGCCGTAGGTGCCGGCCGCGACGGGCTGCTTGGCATCGACGGCCTTCTTGATGGTGTCGAACACGCGGTCGAGGTTGCCCGTCGACACGTACATGTCCTGGCCGTCCTTGCCGAGCACCGCCTCGAAGACGTTCGAGGAGTGACCGCCATTGCCGATCTCGTTGTAGCTGCCCTTCCACTGCGCGTAGGCCTTCTCCACGAGCGGGAACCAGAGCTCCATCTTCTTGGGGTCGGAGCTGTTGGAGCTGTGGCCGTAGAGCGCGCCGCCGTAGCTGCGAACGTAGAGATCGCCGTCGACCTTGATGGCGACGTCCTTGAAGCGGCCGCTCGCCCAGTCCTTCTGCTTGAACGTCACCGTGTACGTGCCGTCGCCATTGTCCTTGACGAGGTTGTTGATGGCGTCGGGGTTGGCCTTCGCGATCGCAGCCATGGCCGCGGGGAAGTAGCAGTCGCCGATCTGGCCCTGCTGCACGTCTTCGGGCTTGGCGCCGTCGATGAAGAGCGGGCCCGTGAAGTTGGTCTTCGAGAAGCGGGGCTTGCCGGCGCCGTCGAGCTCGTCCTTGTGGAGCGCGGGATCGGGGATGAGATCAGTGGTCGAGGCCGTGCCGCCCGGAACCGTGACGTTGCCGACGGTCTCGGTGAAGGCCGTGTTGTTCACGCCATCGCTGGCCGCGACCGCGAACGAGTCGCCGGGCTTGCCGTTGAGCTTGAAGCCGTCGGGGAAGCCGCCGGTCTCGGTGATGGTGACGCGCGCCTTCTCGCCGGTGCGCTTGGTGGTGAACTCGAGCTGGGCGCCGGGCTCGGAGACCTGACGGCTGGCGTTGATGTTCGAGACGGCGACCTTTCCGCCGCCCGCGTCGGTCATGCCGATGCGGAAGAGGGCGACGGTCGCGTTGCTGGTGTCCTTCGCGGCGATGCCCGTGGCCTTCACCGTGAGCCAGTCAGAGGTGCTGCCGTCGGCGTAGCGCGCGCGCATGCGAATGAGGTCGCCTTCGCGCATGGCCTGATCGCCCGTCAGCTTGGCCATGTTGAACTGGCCGTTCGCGTCGGCCTTGCCGATGACCGAGGTGTCGTCCATGTGCAGACGGCCACCGGGAGCGGTCGAGATGTTGATCGCCTCGATCGTGGCGCCAGCCTTCGTGGTGCCGGTGAGGCCGTTCTTCTGATCGCCCGTGACGGCGAGGCCGCTCGTGGCGGGCGGGGGCGGGGGCGGCGGCTGCGGGCTCGACCGGTCGAGCACCGCTTCGAGGAACTGCTTGGCCGAGGGATCGAGCGGAACCGTGCCCTGATCGAGAATCGCGGCGAGGTCCTTCTTCTCGTTCGCCGTCATGCCACCCTTCACGAGGGCGATCTGCGCGTCGCGCGACACGCCGGGCTTCGCGAGCTCGGTGGCGATCTTGCTGGCCGACCAACCGCGGTTGCCATCGCCGACCAGCGCCACCAGCTGCAGCACCTGCTCCTGGCCCAGCTTCAGGTTCGGGTTGGTGCGCTTCTGCGCTTCGAAGTTCGTGTACAGCGAGCCCAGCTTCGTGTCGTTGAAACGAATCGGCATGGCGAAGGTCCCTTTGGAAACGGAAAGCGCGGCGATGAAAGCAGAGGAGCGAAGATGAGGTGAGAAAAGCTCGAAGAAATGATGTGCCTACATTGTCGGACAGTGGCCTACGCGGGTTGCGCGAAAGTCCATTCCATCCGTCATTTCAGCCAGTTGCGGCCACGAAAAAGCCATAGGTCCCTCGCAGTGGCTGTGGCAGCTTCCAGTGCTCATGAACGTCAAACGCGACGCCTCGGTGGCCACTTTCCTTCGCAGCGTGCCGGTCTTCCACGATCTGAAGGGAGCGAGCCTCGACATTCTCTTCGACTTTCTCGAGGAGCAGACGTGGGCGCCGGGCGATCACATCTTCAACGAGGGTGAGCTCGGCCGCACGATGTACGTGATTCGCGACGGCGAGGTCGAGGTCGCGCGCAAGTCGACGCGGGGAAACCAGGTGCCGATCGTTCGGCTCGGGCCCGGCGAGACGTTCGGAGAGATGACGCTGGTCGAGCTGCAGCCGCGTTCGGCGACCTGTGTGGTGAAGAAGAAGACCACCACGTACGCGCTGACGAACCTCGACTTGTGGAACCTCTACAAGGCCGACAACTACGCCTACATCATCATTCTGCAGAACATCTGCCGCATGCTCTCGCGCCGGCTGCGCAAGGCCGACAGCCGCATCGTCGAGTTCCTCGACATGCTCGATGAGGCGGGCGTGGCGAAGAAGCCGGCGAAGGCCAAGAAGGCGAAGAAGAAGTAACCGATGTTCACCGGTCTCGTGCAGGACGTGGGAACGGTGGAGCGCGTCGTCGCGGGCCCGGTCACCGACGTGTGGATTCGATCGGGCTTCGAGCCGGGCGACTACAAACACGGTGAGTCGATCAGCTGCGATGGCGTGTGCCTGACGGTGGTGGAGTGGAAGGAGCGCGCCTTTCGCGTGCAGGCGGCTCCCGAGACGTTGAGCCGCACCACGCTGTCGACCTGGTCGAACGGCACGAAGGTGAACCTCGAGAAGGCGCTCAAAGTGGGCGATCGCCTGGGCGGTCACTGGGTGCAGGGGCACGTCGATGGCGTCGGTGAGGTGTTGTCCGTTGGGCCCGACGGCGGCTCGTGGCGGCTGCGCGTGGCGTTGCCGTCGGCGCTCGCCCCGTTCTTCGTCGAGAAAGGCTCGGTCTGCATCGACGGTGTGTCGTTGACGCTCACCCACGTCGACGCGACGAGCTTCGGGGTGATGCTGATCCCCGAGACCTGGGAGAAGACGTCGTTGTCGACGAAGCGGCCTGGCTCGAAGGTGAACCTCGAGGCCGACATCGTGGGCAAGTTCGTGGCGAAGATGATCGGGCAGCGCGGCGGGCTCACCGAAGAGCAGCTGCGGCTCGCCGGCTTCGTGAAGTAGCGCGTGGAGGCGCTGATTCGCTCGGTCACCGAGGTCGCGTCGGTTCCGCTCGTTCCCGAAGTTCGCCTGCACCTGCTGATGCCGAGTCACGCGTTGTGGCGCGCGAGCCCCGACGAGGCGAAGGCCCACGGCCTCGACATGCCTTACTGGGCGTTTGCGTGGCCGGGCGGTCAGGCGCTCGCGCGGTGGGTGCTCGACCATGACGAGTCGGTGCGCGGTCGACGCGTGCTCGATGTCGGGAGCGGCGGGGCGATCGAAGGCGTTGCGGCCGCGCTCCGAGGAGCCCACGTCACCTGCGTCGACGTCGATGCCGTCGCCAACGTCTGCGCGACGCTGAACGCGAACGAGAACGGCGTGTCGCTCGAGACGCTCACGCTCGACCCGCTCGCTCGCGCGGCCGAGTCGTTCGACTGCGACGTGGTGCTCGTGGGCGATCTCACGTTCGACGAGTCGATCACCGCACGGTTGCTGCCGTGGCTCGAGGCGCATCACGCGCTGGGTCGGGTCGTGCTGGTGGGCGACGCTGGCCGGGTTCCGATTCCGTCACGGTTCGAAGTGGTCGGCTCGTTCGCGGCGCCCTTCGACGGAAACCCCGAAGGCTCGACGAACTGGAGCGTTCAGGTGCGGTGCCTTCGTACGTAAGGTCGCCGGCCATGCGACTCCTCTCGTGCGGTCTGCTGGCGGCTTCCGTGGCGATGGCAGATGGCGGCACTGCGGCTCGGGTCTTTCATGCTGCACGAGCGGTGGCGCCGGAGTCGGGTCAGGTGACAGCTCCGGCATGGCTGTTGGTCGACGGCGCGCGCATCGTCTCGCTCGGCACGACGCGGCCAGCTGGCGATGCCGGAGTCGTGGAGCTGGGCGACGTGACGATCCTCCCCGGGTTCATCGATGCGCACGCCCACCTGCTGCACGTCGAGCAGCCCAACGAGGACTCGATCGTGAACGAAGCCATCAGCCTCTCGGAGTCCGATCGCGCGCTCCGTGGCGTCTGGCTCGCCGGCCAGGTGCTGCAGGCAGGCTTCACCACGGTTCGTGATCTCGGCAACTCGGGGCGCGGTGGTGATGTCTCGCTGAGGCGTGCGGTCGCAGCGGGGTGGGTCGCGGGCCCGACGATCATCGCGTCGACCCGGGCGCTGGCTCCGCCACTGGGGCAGTTCGGCCGGCTCGCGCCTGCCCACCAGGCGCTCGCCGCACAGGAATACGCCATCGTTCGCACGCCCGAGGAGGCCACTGCCGCCGTCGCCGACGCGCTGGCCGAAGGCGCCGACTGCATCAAGGTGATCGTCGACAGCGGCCGGGGTCGCGACCTCGATCAGCCGACGCTCGAGGCGATCGTCGCGCGCGCGCACCGGGCGAAGGTGAAGGTGGCGGCGCACTGCGTTCAGGCCGAGGCGGCGGAGCGAGCGGTGGCGGCGGGCGTCGACTCCATCGAGCACGGCTATCAGCTGAGCGACGCGACGCTCTCGGCGATGGCGAAGAAGGGCATTGCGCTGGTTCCGACCGACTACCCGGGCTCGTTCTACGAGCTGTTCGCGCCGCAGCGCCCGGCGGAGGCTCGCGCGAAGGTGATCGCGTCGTTCGTCGAGTTTCGCGAGCGCTCGAGGGCCCGCCTCAAGCGCGCTGCCGCGAACAAGGTGCCGATCGTCTACGGCTCGGACACCTACGTCGAGACGCCGCTGGGCGACCGCGGCCGCGAGATGGCGCTCGTCTTCGAGGCGTATGCCGAAGCCGGGCTGACTCCACTCGACGTGCTGCGGAGCGCGACCAGCACCGCCGCGAAGCACCTCGGCCTTCCGGGAGGCACGTTGCAGGCCGGGGCGCCCGCCGATCTCGTCGCCGTCGAAGGAAACCCGCTCGAGGACGTGAAGGCGCTGGGGCGGCCCCGGTTCGTCGTGAAGCAGGGCGTGCTGCAGCGCTCAGCGCAGTGACGTCTCGAGCGCCACGAGCTCTGCCTCGAGCCGATTGGCCTCGCGGCGGTTGAGCCACCCGACGGTCGCGAAGACGGCCATCACGAGCACGCCGACGCCGATCACCACGGAGCGGCTGGTGGCGTCGTGCATCTGCAGCGAGAGGCCCACGATGAAGCAGCCGAGGCCCGGCACCATCGGAAGCAGGTAGCCCAGCCACACCCGGCGGAGCAGGGTGATCTGCCGACGCAGCATGCGCTGGTGGAAGATGACCAGTGGCTCCGCTGGTGAGGGCTGGTCGACCCGCCCTCCCGCGAACACGAACCCGACCGCGACCAGCACACCCACCACGCTGAGCCAGGCGCCGAGACTGACCAACCCTGACTCCTTCATCGCGACCCCCGAGAAGGCGATCGCGCCGATGAGCCCGGCGACGAGCTCCTGCAGGTTTCGGCGGGAGATGAGCCGGCTGAAGGCGCTGGTGCGCTGCTCGAGCGCCGCCGGCTCGACGACGATCTGTTCGATCGGCATCGCCTGCCACCGGGCCTTGAGATCACTCATGACGTGCTCCTTCGAAGTGCCGCGTGAGCAGCTGCTTGAGCCGGTGAATGCGGGTGGCGACGTTCGCCGCCGACAGCCCGCTCACCTCGGCGATGGCCTTCGCGTCTTCGCCTTCGAGGTAGAGCAGGAGCAGCTGCCGATCGATCGGCGCGAGGCGATGGGCGAGGCGCAGCAGCCGCTCGAGGGCATCGCGCCGCTCGAGCGTTTCGGTCGGCGCCTCGGCAGACGCGAGCTCGAGCGAGTCGAGGTCGACCAGCGGCCCGCCGCGCCGCTCCTTGAGGGCGTGACTGGCGCCCACGTTGTTGGCCACGCGGAAGACCCAGGTGCGCAGCGAGCACTGGTGGGAGAACCCCGCGAGGCTCTGCCACAGCCCCAGGTGCATCTCCTGGAGCAGCTCCTGTCGCCGAGCGTCGTTTGCTTCCCAGCCTCGCGCCATTCGCGTCAAAGCCCCGCCGCAAGACGAGATCGCCGTACGGAACAGCTGTTCGCGATGGGGGTTCGTCATCACCGGTCTCACGCGCGGGGTAGTCCGCGGAGCCAGGACTTTCTGACAGCTACTTGCGCTTCTTCTTCGCGACCGGCTTCTTTGCCGGGGCGCTGGCCGGCTTCTTCGCGACCTTCTTCACGTCGTCTTTCTTCTTCGCGGCGACCTTCTTGGGCGGCACCTGCGTGTGGGCCCGCTTCGCCCAGCTCGCGAAGCGCTCCGGGTCGTCGAAGAACGACTCCGGCACGACGATCCACTCCTTCATGGTCATCGGCTTGCTCTGGCCCTCGTAGACCCACGGGTGACCGCCGATCGAGATCAGCTCGGTGCGGGCGGGGCCCTCGACGAACTTCAGCATCACCTCGGTCTCCGAGAGGATGCCTGCGAACATGCCGCCGTTGGGCGCGAAGAAGCCGTGCCCGCCGAACATCTTGCGTGCGGTGTGAGGCAGGCCGACGCAGGCATCAGTCAGCAGATCGAGCGTGGTCGACATGGAGGGTCACCCTGCCAGGAATTCGATGAGGTCGAGCTTCGTCACCACGGCGACGATCTTCTGGCCTTCCCGCACCACCGCGATCTTGTCCTGCGCGAACACCTGGCGCAGCTGCGGAATCGTCGTCTCCTTCGTCACCACGCCGTCGAGCGGCGCGACCAGCCCGTCGACGAGATCGGCCTTCTTCACAGCGCCGGCGACGAGGCCGTTGAGCAGGTCGTACTCGTGGATCATGCCGAGCGCCGAGCCATCGTCCTTCAGCACCGGCATCTGCGAGATGCCGTGCTTCTTCATCTCGTCGATGACCGAGCCGATCTGCGCGCCCTTCTTCGCGGTCACCAGGGTCTGCGGCCGCTTGCCGAGAATGTCGCCGACGGTGCCGGGGCCCTTCTCTTCGAGGAAGCCGTTGTCGCGCATCCACTCGTCGGAGAAGTACTTCGTCACGTACGAGTTGCCCGAGTCGGGGAGCACCACGACGATCGTCTTGCCCTTGCCGACCTCTTTGGCGAGCTCGACGGCGACGTGCACGGCCGCTCCAGACGAGCCGCCGGCGAAGATGCCCTCTTCACGCGCGAGCCGGCGCGCCATCACGAAGCTCTGGCGATCGTCGACCTGGCGAACCTGATCGACCACCTTGAAGTCCATGGCGCCGCAGACCATGTCTTCGCCGATGCCCTCGACCTTGTAGACGTGCGAGTCGCCGACTTTTCCCGTCTTGAAGTAGCCCGTGTAGATCGAGCCGATCGGGTCGACGCCGACGTTCTGCACCTTCGGGTTCTTCTCTTTGAAGTACTTGCCGGCGCCGCTCATGGTGCCGCCGGTGCCGAGGCCGGTGACGAAGTAGTCCATCTTGCCGTCGAGCTGGTCCCAGATCTCGGGGCCGGTCGAGAGGTAGTGCGCCTCGATGTTGTCGGGCGTGTGGTACTGGTTCGGGTAGAACGAGTTGGGCGTCTCCTTCACGATGCGCTTGGCCGTCTCGTAGTAGCTGCGCGGATCTTCGGCGGGCACGTTCGTGGGCGTCACCACCACCTGCGCGCCCATGCCCTTGAGGCGGTTGATCTTCTCGGTCGACATCTTGTCGGGCATCGTGAAGATCGTTCGGTACCCGCGCACGGCCGCGACCATCGCGAGGCCGAAGCCGGTGTTGCCCGAGGTGTTCTCGACGATGGTGCCGCCGGGTTTGAGGCGCCCGTCTTTCTCGGCCTTGTTCACGATGTGCACGGCCATGCGGTCTTTCACCGCGCCGCCGGGGTTCATGAACTCGAGCTTCACGTACACCGTCGCGTCGTTCGGGCCGACGAGGGCGTTCAGCTTGACGAGGGGCGTGTTGCCGATGGCATCGAGGACGTTGTCGAAGACGCGCTTCATGGTGGAGCGCGTATAGCCAATCGGGCCCGGCTGGGAATCAGCGATCGTCGACGAGGTGATCCATCGTCTTGCCCTTGCGGCTGATGACAGCCGTCATTCCCTGCTGGGCGTCGGCGGCGTCTCGGAGCACGTGGGCGAGGGCGCCGATCTCGCGAATCCACTCGTTGGCGCGCGGGCCGAGACCCGAGAACGAGACGGCGAGGAGCGGCGGCTCTTTGGTGCGGCCCAGCCAGTAGTCGAGCACCTCGTGCTTCTCGGGCGCGGAGATCGGGCGAAGGCGTTTCGACTCGCGATCGAGCAGGCTGCTGAGCGCCGAGGGCATTCGCGCGGCCCACTCGCTCACGGTGATCATCGGCCGCCACGCCCAGTCGGCGCGGGCGAGGCCGGCCTTCGGGTTGTAGATGCCGTTGCCTTCGGTGGTGAGCACCTGGTCGGGCGGGAACGCGGGCACCGGGTCCCACGTGCCGGTGAGCATCGTGGCGAGACCGAACTTCTTTCGCGGCGCGCCCCAGAACGCGTGCCGAAACTGCTCGGCCTTCTCGTCGTCGGCGTAGGGGTAGCTCTGATCTTCGAGCATGAGCGCGAGGTGAAACGTCTCTTCCCAGGGGCCGGCGTAGCCCATGTACTGGTGCGAGATGCTCCAGCCCTCGCTGTCGCTGAACCACTCGTGGAAGAGCAGGCGATAGACGGCCTCGCTCCAGCGCTCGTCGGTGAGCCCGAAGAAGCTGCCCTCGGCGCTGTGATCGAGCACGAGCTCGAGCAACACACGGGTGCCTTCGTCGTTGAGGTGACGCAGCAGGTGTTCGATGGCGGGCACGGCATCGACCACGCCGAGCTCGAACGCGGGGAACACCACCTGCCGCAGAAACTGGTCGTTGATGGGGCGGAGGACGACTTCCATGAGGCGCGCGGGAGACTACGCAACACGCGTCACTGCGTCATGCGACGAGTGGACGGCGTCATGACGATGAGGAGCAGAGTGGCGGCGTTCAGCGCACGCCGTCGCACACGCGCTCAGGCCTTCGAGTCTTCTTGAATGAGCAGCTCGTGAACGGCGCGCGCGTCGGTCGCGGCGAGGATGTTGTCCTTGAGCTGATCGGAGCGGAACAGCCGCGACAAGCGCGAGAGGGCCTTGAGGTGCAGCCCGGCGGAGTTCTCGGGTGCGACGAGGGCGAAGAAGAACTGCGAGGGCCGGCCGTCACGCGCTTCGAAGTCGACGCCATCGCGCGAGACCCCGAAGCAGGCGATGAGCGTGGGCAGCTCGGCGAGGCGCCCGTGGGGAATCGCGACGCCCTTCTCCATTCCGGTCGAGCCCAGCTTCTCGCGCTCCTCGAGCACCTGCAGGAAGCGCGCTTCGGTCACCTGCGGCCACGCGCGCGCGAGGGCCTGCGCGAGCTGGCGAAGCACCTCGACTTTGGAGCCCGCGTCGAGCGCCGGGGTGACTGCCTCGACCTTGAGGAACTCCGCGATGCGCATCGTGCGCGGCTGATAGCCGAGCCCAGCGGTGGGCCGCAAGACACGAGAGCCGGTCGATGTCGGATCTTCGTCGAAGAAGGCGTGCGCAGGCATGAGGGCGTTGTTCAGGCTGATGCGGCGGCAGCTGGCCGCGTGCACGGGGCGCCGTCTCTTTCGCCCTGTCACAGCCATTCTCGTGCGCCCGTGGTGCAGCGCGTGTAGCCTCGCGCGACTTCGTGATGCGTCGGCGCACGTCACTCCCAACCCTCTGCTTCGTGCTGTTCGCCGCGTGTGCGCACGAGCGGGCCGCCGTGTCGAACGCCGAGGCCGACCGCCCCTTCTGGGAGAAGCCGCAGGTGGCGAACCGTGCCGCGCCCGTCGTCACGCCCGCGCCCGTGGCCCCATCACCTGAGCTCGCGCCCGTGACGAAAGAGGCCGAGCTGCTCGCGCGCATGTCGCTCGAGGAGAAGATCGGCCAGGTGATGATGGTGGGCTTCTCGGGCCTGGCCGTCGATCAGCCGATCGCCGAGCTGCTCCAGCGGGGGCACGTGGGCGGCGTCTGCCTCTTCAAGCGCAACATCGAGTCGGCAGAGCAGGTGGCGAAGCTGAATGACGACGTGCGCGGGCTCTTCGAAGGCCACGTGCCGCCGTTCATCGCGGTCGATCAGGAGGGCGGCAACGTGGTGCGCCTGTCGGATCGCAACGTCGTGCTGCCCGGCAACATGGTGCTCGGCGCGACGCGTGACGCGCAGCTCGCGTACGAGGCGGGCCGGGCGCAGGGCGACGATCTGCGGCGGCTGGGCTTCACGATGAACCTCGCGCCGGTGCTCGACGTGAACTCGAACCCGCGCAACCCGGTCATCGGCATTCGCGCTTTCGGTGACGACGTGCGGCTGGTGAGCGAGCTGGGCGTGCAGTTCGTGCGAGGGCAGCAGGCGGCGCGCATCGTCACGGTGGCCAAACACTTCCCCGGGCACGGCGCGGTCGAGGCCGACTCGCACAAGGGCCTGCCCATCGTCACCGCGCCCGAGCGCGTGCTGCGGGAGCAGCTCGAGCCCTTCGTGGCCGCCATGCACGCGGGGCTCGACGGCATGATGACGGCGCACATCGCGACCCCGACGCTCTCGAACGGAGACTCGATGCCGGCGACGCTCTCACGCCACGTGCTGGGCGACGTGCTGCGCGACGAGCTGGGCTTCGACGGCCTCGTGCTGACCGACGAGCTCGAGATGGACGCGATCGACACCCGGTTCGGAGTCGGCCACGCGGCGGTGCTGGCGGTGAACGCGGGCGCCGACATGGTGTTGGTGCCGTGGCGGGTCGAGAAGGTGAACGAGGTGCGCGAGGCGCTGCTGGCTGCGATCGATCGCGGCGAGCTCTCGGTGCGTCGGGTCGATGAAGCGGTGACGCGGGTGCTGCGGGCGAAGCTGGCGCGCGGGGTGTTCGAGCCGCTCCCTCCCCGCGCCGAGCGGCTGGCCGCGCTGGGGAGCGGGGCCGAGGTGGTGACGCGCATCGCGAACGCGGCCGTCACGTTGCTGCGCACCGATCGCAGAGTCTTCCCGCTCAAGTCGAAGCAGCGCGTCGTCGTCATCACCGCCGAACAGTCGTTGGCCGACGAGCTGTCGCAGCGGCTGCACTCGGTGAAGTCGCTGGTGGTGCCGGCGTGGCCCGGGTCGAAGGCGCGGGCGGAGCTGAAACGGCAGGTGAAGACGCTGGCCGACGGGGCCGACGTCGTCGTCATCGGCGTGGTGAACTCGCATCAAGTCGAGCTCGCGACGGTGGCGCAGCTGTCAGGCAAGCCGGTGGTGGCGGTGGTGATGGGCGCGCCGTACCTGGGCAGTCAGCTGCCGAGCGCGGTGGTGATGACGGTGTATTCGTATCGGGAGTCGACGGCCGAGGCCGCGGCGCGCGCGCTGGTGGGCGAGCTGCGGCCAGCAGGCCGGTTGCCGGTGGCGCTGCCGAAGATGCCGTTCGGCTTCGGGCTCGACGTCACCGGTCGACGACTTCCAGAAGCGGCGCACGCGGGCGTGAACCCGCCTGCGCTCGTGCCCGGCATGCCGTGAGCTTCACCCCCGGCCGAGGAGCGGCGGCGCCGAGGCCGCCAGCTCCAGGGACGAACCCACTCAGCCGACGAGCGACTTGCGCTCGACCGCCGACGCTTCGATCAACCCGAACGTGTGATCCTTGCGGCGGTAGACGACGTTCATCTCCATCGTCGTGCTGTTGGTGAAGACGTAGAAGTCGTTGTTCACGAGGTCCATCTGCATGATGGCCTCTTCGACCGACATCGGGCGCGCGAGGAACTCGTTCTTCTTGATGATGCGCGGGCTCTGATCGGTCGCCTCGTCAGCAGCGGCCTCGAAGACCTGGTGACGCCACTTCATCTTGTCGACCAGTTCCTGATTGTGGTGCACGCGATCGCGGCCGTGCTTCTCCTTGAGGCGCTCCTTGTATCGCTTGAGCTGCTTCTCGATCTTGTCCATCGCGAGATCGATCGAGGCGTACATGTCCTGGCTGCGCTCCTTGCCACGCAGCATGTAGGGGCCGGAGTGAATCGTGATGTCGGCCTGATGGTGGTGCTTCTCGACCGAGAGCACGACGTGCGCCTCGCTGGCTCGATCGAGGTACCGCTCCACTTTGTCCACCTTCTCTTGCGAGTAGCTCTTGAGCGAATCGATCGGGTCGACGTGCCGGAAGGTGATGTTCATCTGCATGAGGTGCTACCTCCGTTGTGGGTCCGGGGAATGGTGATCAGCAACCCGTGACCTCGCAATCGATTCCACGTCACGCGAGCGTCAAAGGCAACGTGTTGTCGTGGAAGAAATGGCGCGCGAAGCCCGACGCGGACTGGACAGGTCGGAATTGCCCGTTCTCGTCGGCACGAATTCCCTGCGTTGACGATTTCGCTGGTGCGGGAGCGACAGCGGTCGCGCTGCGTCAGGCCTGTGCGCGCGCGACCCAGGTGCGAATGATCGAGCGCTGGTGCTCACCGAGGTCGAGCATCTTCACCCCGAAGCCCACGCTCGGTGTCACGCCGATGACGCGACCGGTGGCGTGAATCTGGGTGACGTGCCCCTCGAACGAGAGGGTGACCTCGGCGGGCGTGCCCACCATCACCTTCTCGGCCGAGACGACGAAGATGGCGTCGCCTTTCCAATTCGACTCCGCGTCCATCGTGAAGGGGCGCGCGTCGCCACGCGAGAGCGAGAGCTTCACGTGAATCATGCCGCCTCGCCAGGTGACGCTGGCCGAGGTGTTGGGCAGGGGCTGGGCGGCCTTGGGCGCGATGGAGGGCGGGGCGGTGCGGCCCTTCTTCTCGAACTCGACCATGCGCTCCGCGAGGATCATGAAGGCGTCTTCGCAGGCCAGCCGCAGCTCGGGCGTCGCTTCGGGCGGCAGGCGGCTGGGCAGGTAGCGGTGCACGAGGTTGAAGAACGCGGCGCGCGCGGCCTCTTTCGAGGCGGTCGACGGCACCCGGAGGATCTCGTGGGTCGGGCGATCTTTCACCGATTCGAGCCACTCGCGGATCTGCCGGGTCGCGTCGTACTGGGCGCGGGCGACCTCGTCTCCCTGCGGCGGGGCGAGGGCCTGCTGAATCTCGGGCACCTCGCGAAGGGGCACGAACTGGCGGCCGTCACGCGACACGGCGCGCACGTCGTTCAGCTTTCCGCGCATGGCGAGATCGCGCACGACGTCGAGGCTCACGGGCCCGAGCACGCGCGCCTCGCTGTCGGCCAGCCAGTACTGCGTGGTCATGAGCCGGCCTCGGCCGCTTCGAGCGCAGCGCGAACCACGTTCTGCACGTCGAGCGGGTGGAAGGGCTTCGAGAGAAACCCGTGCGCGCCATCGGCGAGCGCCTGCTGCACGAGCGACTCGGTGTCGAGGCTCGAGATGACGACGATGCGCATGGGCAGCTTCTGCTGCGAGAAGGTCTTGAGCAGATCGAGCCCGCTCTTCCCGGGCATGATCAGGTCGAGCAGCATCACGGCGGGTTTCTTGTCGGCGACGGCGGCGAGCGCAGCGTCTCCCGAGTCGGCTTCGCGCACGGTGCAGGGCACGTCGGCGAGCGCGTCTTTGAGCATGGTGCGCAGCAGGCGATCGTCGTCGACGATCAGCACGTCAGGCGTGGACATGAGGTGAGACTCCCCCCGAACTCGGGCCTTCCGCAACTTCAGAAGTACTTCTTGCGCTTGCTCGACGGCAGCACGCCGAGCACCTCGCGATACTTGGCGACGGTGCGCCGCGCGATCTCGATGCCCTGGGCCTTGAGCAGCTCGACGATCTTCTGGTCGGAGTACGGGTTCTTCGCGTCTTCCTGGCCGACGATCTGCTTGATGTGGTTCTTCACCGCTTCGCTGGCGATGTCGTCACCGCCGGTGCGCGCGATGGACGAGTTGAAGAAGTACTTCAGCTCGAAGATGCCCTGCGGCGTGTGCACGTACTTCGAGGTGGTGACGCGCGACACGGTCGACTCGTGCATGCCGATGTCTTCGGCGACGTCGCGAAGAATGAGCGGCTTCAAGAACGCGATGCCCTTGTCGAAGAACTCGCGCTGGAACTTCACGATGCTCTCGGTCACCTTGTGAATCGTGCGCTGGCGCTGGTGAATCGAGCGAATGAGCCACATCGCCGAGCGCAGCTTCTCCTGCACGAACTCCTTGGTCTGACCCGACGGCAGGCGGCCGCCACGAAGGGCCTGGGCGTAGGCGCCCGAGATGCGCAGCTTCGAGAGGCCGTCGTCGTTGAGCACCACCGTGTACTCGTCGCCCATCTTGTACACGTAGACATCGGGGGTGATGTACTGCGCGTCGTCGCCCGAGAAGTTGCGGCCGGGCTTGGGATCGAGCCGGGGGAGCAGCTTCGCCGCGGTCACCACCTCTTCGAGCGTCACTTTGAGATCGCGCGCGATGGCCGGGTAGTTCTTCGACTCGAGCAGCTTCATGTGCTTCTTGAGAATCGTGCCGAGCAACGCGGCCGAGGCGTCGTGCAGGCCCTGGAGCTGAACGAGCAGACACTCCTGGAGATCGCGGCTGGCGCAGCCCTTGGGGTCGAGCTGCTGAATGCGCTTGAGCACGCGCTCGGCGAGCTGCACGGGCACGTCGGCTTCGTTGGCCAGGCGGATCAGCGGGTCGCCCTCGACGTCGGGCAACATGAGGTAGCCGTCGTCGTTGAGGTTGCCGATGATGAGCTCGGCCATGCGCAGCTCGGCGTCGTTGAGCCGCACGCCAGAGAGCTGCTCGTGGAGGTGATCGACCAGGTCCTCCTTCTTCACCATGTTGGCTTCGAAGGAAGGCAGGTCCTCCATGTCGACGTTGCCCTTGTTCGAGGGCGTGGTCGGCTCGTTGAACTGGTAGCTGTTGAGGTACTGGTCCCAGTCGATGTCTTCGCCGGGGCCCTTCTCGGGAGTGACCTCCTGGGCCTTTTCGGGAATCGGCGCCTCATAGTCGGCGCGCTGCTCGCTGGTGTCGGCCTCGAGCGACGCCTCACCGGGCGCCTTGTCGGCCATGTCACCTTCGACAGTCTCGTCAGGTGTCTCGAGGAGAGGGTTCTGCTCCATCTCCTCGCGGACCTGCTCGATGAGCTCCATGCGCGAGAGCTGCAGCAGCTTGATCGCCTGCTGCAGCTGCGGCGTCATGACGAGCGACTGCGACATCTTGAGGCTCTGTTTCAGCTCCATGCCCATGTCGATTCGTCCCCTGGAAGTCCCTCAAAACCCATGCCAAGGGTATTGGAGCCGCGTGCCAGACACAACGGCATCTCGAAAGCCCCATGCATTCATTGAGGTTTTCGTCAGTATTCTGACGCTGGCATTCTGCGTGCTGCCGTGCTTCCGCGAGGTTGGGCCCGAACCCTGCAGGCTGCGGAGCGGTCAACCGAGGGTGAAGTTCTCTCCGAGGTAGACCGAGCGGGCGCGCGGCGACTGAGAGATGGCCTCAGGCGTGCCCTCTTCGAGGATCTGCCCCATCGCGAGAATGTACGCGCGGTCGCAGATGCGAAGGGTGTCACGCACGTTGTGATCGGTGATGAGCACACCGAGGCCCTTCGTCTTGAGGCGCGCGATCTCTTTCTGCAGCTCGCCCACGTTGATCGGGTCGACGCCGGCGAAGGGCTCGTCGAAGAGCATGAAGCGGGGCTTTGGGAGCAGGCTTCTGGCGATCTCGGCGCGTCGACGCTCACCGCCCGAGAGGGTCTCGCCGAGGCTCTCGGTCACGTGGGTGAGCCCGAACTCCTGGATGATCTGCGCGGCCCGCTCTTCACGTTCGGCGCGGGTGGTGCCGCTCTGCAGCTCGAGCACGGCCAGCATGTTCTGGCGCACCGTCAGCTTGCGAAAGATCGACGCCTCCTGCGGCAGGTAGCCGAGGCCCGCGCGCGCACGCTGGTGCATGGGCAAGCCGGTGAGCGATCGCCCGGCCAGCGTCACCTCGCCCTGATCGGGCTGCACGAGGCCGACGACCATGTTGAACGAGGTCGTCTTGCCGGCGCCGTTGGGCCCGAGCAGGCCGACGATCTCTCCCGGCTTCACGTCGATGCTCACGCCGTTCACCACGCGCCGCTTCGCGTAGGTCTTCATCAACCCGGTCGCAGCGAGGCTGTCGGTGGCGTCAGACACGGCGGCGCAGGGTGCCCGAGGGCGCGCGTTTCAGCAAAGGCTTGTTGGGCACCAGGGCGTTGGCGAGCAGGCGTTCGGCGGCGCGGAGCGTCTCGAGCACGCGGTTCGGCTCCAGCGACATGGGCAGGCACCGCACCTCGAGCGTCGGCTGCTTCGGGTGAGGCTCGATGACGCCGAGCAGGTTCAGATCGCAGGCCTTCTCGGCGCCCGCCAGCTTCAGCGCGGCCGCGAAGGTGGGGAACGAGACCCGGCCCGGCTGCTGGGCGACGCGCACGACGTTCGGGGGAAACGGCGCGAGCTTCTGGCAGTTGGGGTTGGGCTCCAGCGCGCGCCACCACTGCTGACGATACTGGGCGTGATCGACGATCAACCGGCGAAGGGACGCGACGTCTCTCCACGGCTCGGCGTCGTAGTGCGCGTGCAGCGCGGCGGTGGAGGGCAGGGTGCAGCCGAGCTCGGCTGCGGTCTGGAGGATGAGCCACACCACCTGCGCGCGATCCTTCTCGAGCGGGCGCGTCACCACTTCGCAGACGCGGTGCCACGAGGCGGGTTCGTTCATCGACACCACGAGCGGGTGCCCGAAGGCGTCGTGCAGCGTGCCGTCGCGTTCGAAGCCGGCGAACAGGTCGCGCACGGCGTCGAGCCGCGTGGCTTCGGAGTCGCTCCAGCCGAGCCGCTCCATGAGCAGCGCCAGCCGCAGATCGTCGGTCGCGTGGAGCGTGCGGTGCTGGGGCTTCTTCGCGAGGCCCTCACGAATCGTGTTGTCGTCGACGAGGGTGACGAGCACGCGCCCGTTCTGCTCGAGCACGCGCGTCGCTAGCGACAACCGGCACAGCGGCCGCCCATCGGGCAGCGTGCCTTCACTGAAATACTTGAAGCCGAACTCCACGCGGCCCTTCACCCGGCGAGCGAGCGCGCGGGCGAACGAGACGCGGGAGTGGCCTTTGGGCGTGAGCAGCTCGAGCTCGAGCCCCACGCGGGAGAACGGCGAAGGCTTCAGCGACCCCAGCCCTTGCTCGCGCCGATGTTCTTCAGGAAGTCCTTCGCGAAGTCAGAGCCGTCCTTCGCGTTGAGCACCTTGAGGCCGAGGTACTGCTTGATCTCGGTGTTGCTCGAGCCCGAGAGGAAGTCGTACTTCGCCTTCGCGTCGCGCACGTGGCGATCGCCCATGCCGCTCGACTTGAACGCGTCCATCTGCTCGTGGTTGTCGTACTTGCTCTCGGTGATGCCGTTCTGATTCAGCATCTCGATGCCGCCCTTGTACCCGACCTCGGCGTTGCGCAGCTTGAGGCCGAGGTAGCCCTTCACCTCGTTCGTCGACGCGCCCTTGAGGAAGTCGAACGACTTCTTCGCCTGGCGCACGTCGGAGTCGGTGAAGCCCGAGCGCGCGAAGCGGGTGAGGCAGTCCTGGTCGTCGAAGCGGTAGCGCGTCACGCCCATCGACTGCAGCTCGCCTTCCTTCTTGTTGATGATGGCCGAGCCGATGAACTCCTTGGCCGCGTCGAGCGAGGGCAGGTGCTTCTTCTGCTTCACGACCTGGGCATCGGCGTTCGTGTACGGCGAGTGCCAGAAGGCCTTTCGCTCGTTCGACATCGAGGCAGTGGCGCGGGGCGTGACGGTCTGTGCGGCGGTCGTACGTGCGGGCATGCGGGCTCCGTTGGGTTTGGTGGCGCGACAGAAACCATGGGGCGAAAGGCACTTCAAGCCTCGCACCCTCGGGTTTCAGTGGCGGTGTGCGTGGCTACTTCGGCGTGGGTGGGCGCTTCGGAGCGGTCGGCTCCACCTTCTTCGCAGCGGGAGCGGTGTTCGGCCTGGGCGACGGCTTCTTCACCGCCGCAGCCGCCTTCTTCGGCGCGACGACGACGGGCTTCACGGGCTCGGGCGCATCGAGTGCGAAGTAGGCGTGGCCGCGAATCAACCAGACCATCGCGATGAGGGGGCCGCCGACGACGGCCGAGGCGACCTCTCCCGCGAAGACGTGGAAGACCGCCGCGACCATCACGACGACGAGCCACGCGGCGATCAGCACCGACGTCATCACGAAGTGGGTGAGCGCCCACGACTTGCCGTGGCGCTTCTCGAAGCCGATGAAGCCCGACTGCGACCCCAGGAGCGTGACCTCGAGCATCGGCGTCAACACGACCGCCAGCACGAAGAGGCTCGCGAGCGCGCCTCCGTACGCGAGGGTGAGAAACGCGACCGAGCCGAACAGCAGCGGTACGGCGAGCATCGACAGGTTCTTCGCGCGCGCGACCAGCTCGGCTTCGACCTCGGCGCGATCGACGCCGCCTTCGACCATCGTGCGGCGCCACACGTGCAGCGCCACCGACCACAGCACCGCTTTCACGGGAGCCGCGAGGATGATGCCGAGGTTGAGCAACGGCGCGAGCAGCCAGTCGGCGAGCGTGCCAAGGCCCAGCGCTGCCATCGGCACGGCGATGATCCACGGGCTGCGCTTGAGCGACGCGATCGTCTGCTCGGCAGCGCGGGTGTACGTCGAGACGGGAATCAGGTCGGCCACGGAGCGATCGTGATCCTAATTCAGGTGCGGGCGCGAAAAGTCATCCAGTCCAGGTAGACGTGCAGACCGTGCGGCTCGAGCTTCTCGTGCGCCCACTGATCGAGGGCGGGATCTGCCACGAGCCCGGCAGCTTCGAACTGGCGGCGCCACCACGCGAACGACGCGATGCAGACGTGACCCTCGACCGGGTGGCCTTCGGCATCGACCGCGAGATCGCCATCTGGAACGGGGCCGTCGTAGTCGGGCGGCAGGGCCTTGTAGTGCGCGAGCCGCTCGTTGCGGACCTTGCCCTCGAACCACCCAGAGGGCAGCGGCGGCCGCGGCCCGAAGCTGGGAATGGTGACGATGACGGTCTTGCGGGTGAGGCGGGCCAGCTCGCGCACCGCGTGAGAGACGTCTGCAGGCGGCACGTGCTCGAGCGTCTCGAAGGCGGTGACGAGATCGAACGAGCGATCGGCGAACGGCAGGGGTTTTCGCAGATCGGCGTGATGCAGCCGGCCTCGAGCGCCACGCGCAGCCGTGTTCACCGCGTACAGACTGCCATCACA
The DNA here is from genome assembly GCA_016879935.1 of Archangiaceae bacterium. Classification (GTDB taxonomy): domain Bacteria; phylum Myxococcota; class Myxococcia; order Myxococcales; family Myxococcaceae; genus Xiheimicrobium. Next base: position 27,090 of record JAACJQ010000018.1, read on the forward strand.
GCCGATGGCGTCGCGGCCACGCTCCAGCAGCGCCTCGACGAGGAACCCACGCGCACACCCGACGTCGAGCGTCTGCTGCCCGGGAACACCTTCGGCGATCAGGTCGGCCAGCACGTCGGCGTGCGAGTTGTGCCGCGCGTAGTTCGCGTAGCCGCTGGTCTTGCCTGCCTGGGTCGTCTTCTCTCCGACGAAGTAGCGCTGGCCATAGAAGTCGCCGGTCGACGCGACGTCTGGCGTGAGGGCGCGATCGAGCTCGAGTGAGAACCGATCGAGCTGCTTCTTGATCGTCGGCACCGAGGCGGCCTTCGCGAGGGCGTCACTGCCAGTCCGTTTGGTCAGCTGCCACAGGCTCTTGAGCGCCGGGTTCACGAGGGCCGCGTAGATCGCTCCGCTGCTCCGCACAATGAACGCGCGCTTGCTTTCGCTCGGAGCGCTGGGCACATCGGCGGCGTGTCGCGCACCACCTGGGCCATTCTGCTGACGCTGGCGATCGGCCCTTCGGTGTTGGGGCTCGCCAACGAAGTGCAGGAGGTCGACCCCGCGCAGTACGCCGACGTCGCGCGGCGCATGCTCGAGAGCGGTGACTGGTGGCACCTGCGCGATCAGAACGGGCCGTTCTGGAACAAGCCTCCGCTGACGATGTGGCTGCAGGCGGCGGGCATGGCGGTGTTCGGCGTCGACGCCTTCGCGGTGCGGCTCCCGGGCCTGCTCTTCGCGGTCATCACGATGGTCTCGACCTTCTTCATCGGTCGAACGCTGGCCGATGAACGTCGCGGGCTGACGGCAGCGCTGCTGGTGGGCGCGTCGCTCTCGATGCACTTGATGGTGCTCGACCCGAAGGTCGACACGGCCCTGACGGCGATGACGACGCTGGCGATCGCGTTGATGCTCGAAGGGCGCACGACGCCGTGGCTGAGGCTGGCGGCCTGGGCGGTCGCCGGGCTCGCGGTGCTCTCGAAGGGGCCCATCGGCCTCGGCCTTCCGGTGCTGGCGCTGTTGCCCGAGGTCGTTCGTCCCTCGTGGAGCGAGGGGCCGTCGACGCTGCTGCGCCGCCTCTGGAGCGTCTGGCCGTTCGGGCTCGTCTTCACCGCGCTCGTCGCGTTGCCGTTCTACGCCGCGATGCACGACACCACGGGCGATGAAGGCGTCTGGTACCTGCTCTGGTACCAGGGCTTCGGGCGGCTCTTCGGTCAAGCGGGCTTCCTCGATGACACGACGCCGCTCTTCTTCACGCACACGATGCTGTGGGCGTTTCTGCCGTTCTCTCCGGTGCTGGTCGTCGGCCTGGTGCGCCGCATCGCCACGTTCGCCACGGCTCGGCGGCTGCCGGGAACGATCGCGCGTATTCCCCTCTGGTGGTTCGCGCTGACGTTCGTGGTGATCTCGTTGTCGACGTACAAGCTGCCGCAGTACCTGTACCCGCTCACCGCGCCTGCGACGTTGCTTGCTGCAGAAGAGCTCGAGCGCCTCGATGACGTGATGGCGTCGCGGTGGCGGTGGCTGTTCGTGGCGTTCGGGGGGGCAGGCCTGCTCTTCGTCGCGGCGGTCTTCTTCGTCGCGTTCCCCGCGCCCGTCTGGCAGGTCGCGTTGTGGGCGGTGCTGGCGAGCGCGCCGTTGGTGGTGTTGCTCACGTGGGGCCGCCGACTGCCGCCGGCCGATGGGCTGCGGGTGTCGCTCGCGCTCGGGCTCAGCGGGGTGATGGCGTTCCTCGCGGGCTACGTGCAGCCGCAGACGCTCGAGTCGCAACCGTCGAAGGAGCTGGGCGGGTTGATTCGCCAGCTCGACCCCGACTCGAAGATGGTTCCGGTGGTGTTCGCGGTGCCGCAGTTCTCGTTCTCGTTCTACGCGCGCCGCGACGCGACGTACCTGATGCCCGATGGACTCAAGACGGCGCTGGAGGCGAAGCGCGCGAAGGTGGCGATCGTCGGCCCCGATGGCCCGCTCTCGCAGCTGACGGAGCAGGGCATCGGTTACGAGGTGCTCGGCACTTTCACGACGTTTCCGACGAGCCGGCCGAACCCCCAGTTCCTCTTCGCGAAGAGCCGCGCACAGACGTTGGTCGAGCTGAAACTGCTTCGGGTCTGGCTGAATGAAACGACCGCGCCGCCGTCCGGGGCTGGCCCATGAGCCGTCTCTGTGCAGCCGCAGTCTTCGCCCTCGCGTCGTTGTCGGCTGCAGCGCCGTGTCGTGAGCCCGCGCCCATCGACGCCACACCGCTCGAAAAAGCGGACCCGTCGCTGGTGACGTGGACGAGCGCGACGAAGTTCGCGACGTACCCGCCGACGCTGAAGCTGCCGTCGGCGTCTGAGCTCGCGGCGCGGGTGGCGAAGCTCGAGGCGCGGAATCCCGGGTTCACGGTGAAGGTCGACGACACCGGCCGGCTCGTCAGCCTCTCATCGACGTCGATGCCGTGTGCCCTCGTCGAGGCCCGCGCGAAAGACTCGGTCACCAACTCCGTGAGCGCTGCGGCCATCGACCCGTGGTTCGACGAGCTCGCGTGGGCGGTGGAGCAGCGAAACTGGGACGCGCTGGGGCATCTGGTGCTCCCGACGAAGGCGAAGCGTTCGATGGCGCGGGTGATCTTCGAGCGCGACCGCACCGACGGCGGGCTCCTTCCCCGTTTCGTCCTGCAGTTCTGGAGCGACCCCCGGCCCGTTCCGCGCGCGGGCAGGGTGCTCTCGCAGTCAGCGCTGCGCGGCCTGGTGAAGAACTGCCAGCTCGAGGCCGCTCGCGAGACCTGCGCTCCGTGCCAACCACCCGGCCCCTGTCCCTGCGCTCGTTTCGTGCGGGCGCGCCGAGCGTGTGGGGCCAACCTCGTGTTCGACGTGCGTGATCACTACGTCGAGAAGAACGGCGAGCGGCGCTACCTGCGCATCGCGACGGGGAACGTGAGTGACATCGGGCTGCCGCGCTTCGAAGACGCCCCGTGGAACCTCACCGCGAGACCGCTGCCGATGTTCGACGCGGTGACGGGTGGTGCCGTCATGCAGCTCTGGGAGGACGAGAATCTGCCCGTGCCCGTCGATCAACAGGCCGAGCCAGTGCACGGCATGATTCCCTGACTACTTCTTCTTCGGCTTCTTCGACTCGACCTCGATGACGGTAGTGGCGTTTTCGACCTCGAGAAAGTCCGAGCCCGTGAAGAACGTCACCTTCGTGCCCTTCATGCGGTTGTTGCCCTGCTTCGCCTGCGGCTGGCCGGTGACGACGAGCACGCCCTTGTCGACGTCGTAGTCGCCGCGCTGCCCGCGGGCCCAGCGATCCTTCTCGGTGGCTTCGACGCCACCGCGGGCCTGCAGGCGCGTGATGTTGCCGCCGTCGTCGTAGAGTGCGGTGAGCTCGGGGGCGGTGATGGTGGTGTCGCTGCGTTTGGCGACGACGTGCCCCTTCCACACGGCGACGTTCTTCTGTTCGTCGAGCACGAGCTGATCGGCGTCGATGGTGATCTTCTGGGGCCCGGCGCCGACGCCGCCGTCGCGGGCGAGGCCCTTCTCGTCTTCGACGCGCGTGCGCGCCTTCTCGACGGTGACGCGATCGGAGCCGGTGATGATGGTGACGAGCTCTCCCTGCACCTCGCGTTTGCCCTGCCGCGCCTGGGGCTTGCCACGCACGACGAGCGTTCCGGTCTTGTTGTCGTAGTCCGCCTCTTCACCACGGGCCCAGCGCTCGCCATCGACAGCCTCGACGTTGCCGCGCGCGAGAATGCGGCTGACCTCGCGATCGGCGCCGTACTCGACGGTGATGCGATCGCAGGTGAGCGTGGTGGTGTCGCGAATGGCCTTCGCGTGGCCGGTGTAGACGGCGCGCTGCTCCTTGTTCAGCAGCTCGAGCTTGTCGGCGCTGACCTGCACGGGGCGGCTGAGCAGCACGCCGGCATCGGGCGAGGCCGCGAGGGCGATGACGAGAAGGAACGACACGCGCACTCCTTACACGGGGCGGCGCGGGGTGGGGAGCGGTCAGTCAGGGCAGCGCTTCGCCGCGCAGGCGCTTCGCGAGCCGGCTCCAGCGATCGGCGTCGAAGCTGGAGTCGACGGCCTTCACCGCCTCCCGCACGAGCTTCACCTTGCAGGCGATGCCCTCGTCCTGCTTCGACTGCTGTTCGACGAACGCCGCGTCGACCAGCGCCCACGCGAACGTCTCGGCCTGATCTTCTTCGACGTTCGTCTGAGCGTACTCGGTGATGGTGGCGACGCGGGCGCGCGACCGATCGATGAGCCCGTCGCTCGCGTACACGAAGCCCGACGGGTTGCAGCTGCGCCAGCCCGAGAGCTTTCCCCGCGCCGGGCTCGTCAGCTGCGTGAGGTGAAAGACCTCGTGGTGAATCGCGATGGCCGCCCACGACAACGAGCCGAGGCTGACCAGAAGTGTGCCGGTCTGTGGCCCTGAGCGAATCGCGAAGCCGCCCCACGGTTGCCCGTTTCGTTCGAGCCCGCGCGCCACGAGCAGCCGCTTGAGGCCCGAACGTTTGAGAAAGTCCTTCGGGTAGGCCGAGAGCTCGGCCAGCAGCGCGGGCGTCGAGGTCGCGGCGTCGAGCGCCGTGGGTGGAAACGCGATGATGCCCTGCGTGACGGCCTGGCCCTTCGCCGGGTCGCCTTCGAGCCAGACGACGGGGACGCCGACCGTCTGTTCGAATGACCTCGCGGCCGACTTCGCCTGTGCCCACAGCTCGTCTTCGGTCGCGGCGAACGCAGGCAGGGCGAGGAGCGTGGCGAGGCAGGTGAGTGAGCAGAGTCTCATGGGTACCGGTAGCTCAAGGGGCCGCCGCGATAGAGCCACACGATCGCGTGCTTCTTCGGCAGCGCCACCGTCGACGCCTTCCACAGCACGCGCGCGAACGCCGCGGCCTGGAGCAGGGCATCGCCACCCGTCGGCCACGCGTCTGACTCGAGGGCGGTGCGCAGCGCGGTCTCGTCACACGGCTGCGCGTGCTTCTTCGCGAGGGCCGCGAGGGCCTGCACCGTCGAGTCGGGGTGGCGGTTGACGAAGCGCTCGAGCTCTTCGCCTGCGCGCTTCGAGAGGCTCGCACCGTCGATCATCTGCAGCTCCCCTTCGCGCGTCTTTTCTCCGAAGACCGAGAGGTCGAGGCCCGTCGCGCGCATGAAGAGCGTGTCGGGCGGGGGCATGGCGAACAGCGTCGCCTTGTGCGTGAACGTGCTGCGCTTCTCGCGATCGCCGGCCGGAATGGCGAGGAGCCCATCGGGCGAGTTGCCCGGCACTTCGAAGACGAACAGCTCGACCGTGTTGGGCATGAAGGTGGCTCTGCTCCTGCTTTTGGGAATGTTGGCGGCGACCGCGCTTGCGGGGCCGAAGAGGAGCATTCCACCGCCCAAGGTGATTCGCACCAGGGTCGACGTCTTCGTCTCGGGTGGCTGGGCTCCTCCGCCAAGGACAAGGCGTGGCTGTTCGAACGAGTGACAGCGGCGGTCACACTGACAGCAACTGTCACAACTGCGGGTGTCGCGTGGGGCCCTCGCGCTCTGTGAGCGTCGGCTGGCACGGCGTTGGCTCTGAGCACCGCGTTCGCTGACGAACCTCCACCCGCCGACTGTGAGACAGTTCCATGATGGGGAACCTCCGCCTTTCCGTGCTCGCGACGCTGGTCGCGCTGTCCTCGGCTTGTCCGCTCCCGTCGGGGCCTGATGGCGGGGCTCCACCAGATGCCTCGAGCCCGCTGGACGATTCGGGCACTCCGGAGCTCGACGGAGGCAGACCAGACGCAGGGGCTCGAGACGCCGGCCCGCGCAACATTCCCGATTGGTGCCTCGCGTACGCCGAGCCCGTGCGGCTGCCTGATGGTGGGCTCTCGCGCGACGGCGGCCCGTGGACGCGCTTCGATGGCGGTTCGGGGGTGGGCTCCGATGGCCGCATGGTCGACCTCGGCACGGGCGAAGTGACGCCGTTGATGGGATGCTTCGAGACGACGGTCGTCGACACCGACTGGCTCGATGCCGGCGCGATTCGCCGGCAGGACCCGAAGGACTACCGCGGCTGCGCGAGCGACCAGCAGGGCTGCCCACCGGCCGGAACACCTCCGCAGGATCAGTGGTTCTTCACGCCCGACGCCACCGTGCCGTTCGTGCCATTCGACGAGCCGACGCCGACCCAGCCCACGCCGAACATGCCGTGCACCGCTGGCCTCGCGTGGAGCTTCGAGTCAGGGCGCTACACCCCGTGGACGGGCACGCTACTCACCGCGACGAACGACACCGCGGTCTACGGCAACAACGTCTCGATCGATCGCATCATGCCCCCCGGGTACCAGCGTGACGGCGGCCCGGGCACGCACGTGGGCGGCGACTATTGGGAGTTCTCGCGCGACATCAACTACCGCGGCCGCTACTGGGCGGGCACCTCTGACCTCCGCAGCAGCTGGCGCGTACGCCCCGGTGCGCGGCTCAGCGAGACGCTCGGCCTGACGCTCGAGTCGCCGCCGTTCGTCATCGCGACGCCGTACCTGAGCTTCCTCATCGGAGGGCAGCGCCGCACCACCCAGCGCGTCGAGCTTGTCGTCGTCGGCAACCCGAACACCGTGGGGCTGCTCCAGTCGATGTACCGCGGGCTCGAGGTCGAAGAGTCGGCGCCGGGCGGCACGTTCTCGCGAGAGCCGCGGCCGCAGCACATCGTCGTGCGTGCCAGCACCTCACTGCAAGACGACGAGTACATGCGCCGCCGCGTGTTCTGGAACGTGGAGGATCTGCAGAATCAGACCGCCTACTTCCGCGTCGTCGACACCGCAGGCGAAGCGGCGCACGTGAACGTCGACGACTTCCGCTGTGAAGCGGCCGCCCCTGGCGTCACCTGGTTGCCGTTGCCCGACGGCGGCATGTCGAAGCCCACCATCGGTCAGCTCGTGAAAGAGCCTCCGCTCTGGGGCGTCACCGACACGCACACGCACGTGGCTGCCAACCTCACGCTGGGCGGTCACTACATCTGGGGCGACGCGGCTGATCCCCTCGAGAACGTCTACGACTGCAACCGACCCCTGCCCGCGATTCGGGAGCGCAGCGGCACCGTCGTTCGCCCTGCCATCGCCCGGCCCAACACGCAGGCGCAGTGCTTCGTCTCGGCGGGAGTGATCGCGCTCGTCACCAGCACGGCCGCGGGCGTCTGTGCGATCTCGGCTGCGCACCTCGGCGCGATTCCCTTCATCGGCCCCGCCATCGCCGCCATCACGCTCACGGCCTGTACCGTCGCGCTGGCCACGGCCGCGACCGCGTTGACGGCCATTCCATCGCTCACGTCGGTCACGCTGCACGGCGCGGCGATGCCCACCTCGGGCGGGTTGCGTGCGGGCCCGTTGATCCGCTTCCTCATCGGGCTGTTCGACCGCGAGCTCGTGCGCTCGACCATCATTCACGGAATGATCGAGCTGCAGGACTGGGACACCGTCGACGGCTTCCACTCCGGGCTCGGCGCCTCGTACCTGCATCAGCGCTACCACTGGACGATGATTCAACGCGCCTGGCAGGGCGGGTTGCGCCTCATGGTGATCGACGCGTTGCACAGCCGCGCGCTCCAGTACGTGCTCGACGGGCGTGACGACCAGAACGACTGGGACGCGTTTCGTCTCACGGCCGACGCCGTCGAGCGCCTCACCGCGTCGCCGACACACCCCCGCTTCGCTCAAGGGCCGCTCTTCGGCATCGCCGAGATCGCACGCACCCCGGGGCAGGCTCGCGACATCGTTCGGCGCAACAAGCTCGCGCTGATTCTCGGCACCGAGACGCAGGAGCTGGGCAAGCTGCGTTCGGCGACCGACTCCGTCGAGCAGCAGGTGCGCGACCTCTACGCGATGGGCTACCGGAAGATCACGCCGATTCACGGCATCGACAACCCGCTCGGCGGCACCGGCTACTTCAACGACGTCTACAACTCGGCCGCCATCTTCGCGAACCTGAGCAAAGACGAGCGCAACACGGCCGACGGCGTGTGGGGCCCGGGCATCGAGGTGTCGGTCACGTTGCCCTCCGACCTGCCGGCGCCCCTCGGCAACATGACGCTGATGACGTCGAGCGATCTCGTGCAGACGCTCAAGCCCGTCACGCCGTGTTTCGGGCCCACCTGCTCGTGGAACCTGCGCGCCGGAGGCTGGTTCTCGGTGCGTCACCCGTCGACGGCGCCGGCCGACTTCATCGGAGAGCTCGACGCCATCACCTATCGCGCGGGGCTCGAGGGCTCGGGCAAGGGCCGCACGGTCACCGAGCACGACCCCATCGCGAACCCCGACTTCAAGTTCGCCAGCCGGGTCAGCAACCTGAACTGGCTGCTCGGCAACGGGCCTGGCGGCATGGTGCTGGGCGATCGCCGCTGCTCGCTCGACGGCATGTTCATGCCGCTGGTGGGTGAGCTCGAGCCGATGGTGGCGACGCAGTACCAGTCGACCGCGCGGCAGATGAACGATCGCGGGCTGTCGGCCGAGGGGCGGGCGTTCGTCGGCGAGATGATGCGCTGGGGCATGATCGTCGACAGCGACCACCTCGGGCAGGCGAGCCGCGTCGACCTGCACCAGGAGCTCGCGTCGTTCCGTGCCGACGCCGGCACCTTCGAGACGCAGGAGTACCCGGTGCTCGGCATTCACACCGACGTGCGCCGCTACCAGAAACACACCGCGTACCCGCTCGACCCGCTCACCGGCGGCAGCACGAGCTTCTCGTACGCGTCGGTGTACGGCTTCAGCAGCGAGGTCGACAAGACGCGCGCCGAGATCGGTCACATCGCGGCGAACGGTGGCGTCGTGTCTCCGGGCGTCAACGGTGGCTTCATTCAAGACCCGGACAACCTCGTGGGCGATCAGGTGCGGAACAACTGCGACTACTCGTCGAAGTCGTACGCCATCAAATACCTGCAGATGATTCGCCTCACGGGCGGGCGGGGCGTGACGCCGTCGACCGACAACAACAGCCCGTCGCCGAAGGTCGTCAGTCGTTTCGGCAACGACACGGCGTGCTTCACCGGTGACTCGCCCGAGCGCATCGCGGGGCTCAAGGGCAGCGACGAGCTGCCCGAGACCGGCATGTGGCCGCGCGACTTCCACCCGAGCGTCGCCGCGCGCTGCCGCTTCAACTCGGTCGGAGGCCGCACCGTCGGAGGCGTTCGGTACCCGTTCGATCCGACGTGCCCGGGCGCGACGAACGTGCGCACCCAGTTCCTCGAGTTCAACGCCATCGAGTACGAGGACTACGCGACCCGCAGCGCCGCCGGCAGTCCGGTCGCGGGGAGACCCGAGCTGCGCACCATCGTGGCCCAGAGCACCACCGAGTTCCGCGACGACCGCGCGCTGGCGAGCCTCGGCGTGCCGCAGCACGTGGCCTTCGGTGGTGGTGGCGCGCTCTCGCAGCTTCGGCCGATGAAGAAGTTCCGCACCGGCGTCTACCCGTCGCCGCAGAACCGCGGCTGGGACTTCAACATCGACGGCCTCGCCAACGAGGGCCTGCTGCCCGACACCTGGCAGGACTTGCGCAACGTCGGCGTCACGTGGGAGCAGCTGGGGCCCATGTTCAACTCGGCGAACGACTTCATCGAGATGTGGGATCGCGCGTGCAGGCTCTCGGCGCAGTGGCACCGTGGGCGTGGCGCCATGCCTTTGGCGGAGTGCAACTGATGACGACCTTGCTCGTGTTGATGATGTCGACGGTGATGACGGCGAAGCCCGTCGAGCCCTTCGAGGGCGTGCTCGAGTTCAAGATCGTGCTCCAGGGCGGAGACGGCTCGCTGACGACGCAGGTCTCGCCCATCGGCGTGCACTCGTCGGGGCGCGTGAAGTACCTGAACGAGGTCACCGAGACGACGGTGGTGGTGCGCGCGAAAGATCCCGACGCGGCGTGGTTCTGGCAGC
>JAACJQ010000139.1 GCA_016879935.1 Archangiaceae bacterium
GCAATTCAGCACGCCTCACCTGCCGACCAGCCGATGATCATGCGCGGCGCCCTCGGAGAGATTGCGTCTCTCGTGCTGCTCGCAAGCGCGCTGATCGCCGGGTTGCTGCTCATGCAGGGGGTCGCGCTCATGGTGGGAGCGGCTGCGGCGCGCGCCTCGAAGGGCGCACTGCTGAGCGTGGGCCTCGCGCTCGTGGCGCTTGGTGCCTGGCAGTTCTTCATGGCGCTGAACGCAGGGGCTGAACGCGACTTCTTCGCGGCCCTCGCGCACGCCTCGCCGATGGATCGGTTGACTCTCGCGGCCGACGGGCTCGAGCGGCTCGCGTCGAGCGCGAAGCAGGGCCTCGGGCCGCTACTGGCTGCCCTGGTGATCGTCGTCGCAGGGACCGTGAGTCTTCGGCGTAATCGTCGCGCGGCCGCAGCCGTCGTCTTCGGTGTGCTGGTGCCACTCTCGGGGCTCGGTGGGCTGCGTGCGTGGGCGCGCCCCTCGGCGAAGGTGCTCGAGCTCGCCACCTCACAGGGCAAGGTGCCCGAGTTGATGCAGCTCGAGGCCACGCCGCTCGACGAGAAGGCGTATCGCCTGGTGACGCTGGGCCGCGAGCTGCGTGGCGACGACGGCGAGCCGCTGACGTTCGAGCAGTTGAAGAACACCACGGGTCTCTCGACCATCGCGGTTGGTCTCGAGCCGGGAGTGAAGGGCCCAGCGGTGCTCGACTTCCTTCGACAGTTGCAGAAGGCGGGCACGACGATGGTGACGCTCGTCGGGCAGAAGCGCACCGAGCCGCCGTCGTTCGTCCCTGCGGCATGGCAGTTCGTGTTCAACGAGCGTCGGGCCCTCGAATACGAACTCGTCGCCGGGTCGGCGTGCGAGCGGTGCACCTTCGCCTCGGTGACCGAGAAGGGCCTCGTGGTCGACGGTGAGACATGGCCGCTGGCGACGTCGAGCTTCGTGTTCGTGCCCGACGAGACGGACAAGGTCTACGTGAAGACCGAAGGGCTCACGCTCGAGCAGGTGCTCTCGGTTGGCCACACGGTCGCCGCGAAGTCTCTGCGGCCGGTGCTCGTCTTGCCGGAGTGAGACGTCACTTCGGGCTCACGCGCTCCTTCGAGCAGAACTCCATCACCGCCTGAATCAGCCGGCCGCAGGCCTGCGGATCTTTCGCGCCGCGATCGTTGCAATTGGCGACGCTCCAGGTCGCAGCCTTCATCAGCTCGTTCATGCTCGGAACGCCTTCACAGAAGTCGGGCCGGGCCAGCGTGTTCTCGAGGCAGGCGCGCAGAAACACCTTCTGCTCGGCCTGCGCGACGAACCCGTCAGCGCTCTCGAGGCGTCGCAGCGACTCCTTCACGCAGCCGTCGGCATCGGTCGTGCTCCCGAACGCCTTCGCCTCCGCCATGATCCGCTTGCCGTCTTCGCGCAGCCGGTCCTTGTTCGCGTTGAACCACCATGCGACCCCGCCGACGCCGAGGCCACAGAGCAGCACGAGGCCCACCATCACCAGCAGCAGAATCTTCAGCCACTTCGGCATCGGTCAGCCTCCGCGGGTGTGCATCTCGAGGTGAGGAGCGCCCTTGAGCTCTGCTGCCGAGGCCAGCGGGCCACGATCTCGAAGGGCCAGCCGTTGCTCCGCGCCGCGATCGCTTCGGCTCGACCACCTGCTGCGAAGGGCGGCTTCGATCGTCTGCGCGTCATCTCCACGCCGGAGCGCTGCCTTCAGATCGAGGCCGGCCGACGCGTACAGACAGGTGAAGAACGTTCCGTCGGCGGTCACTCGCGCACGATCGCACGATCGGCAGAACGGCTGGGTGGTCGACGCGATCACGCCGAACGTGCGCCCATCGGGAAGCCTGAAGCGCTCGGCGGGCGCCGCACCGCGACCGGCCAGCGCCTCGATGGCGCCGAGCTGCTTCGAGAGCTGCTGGAGCATTTCGGCGCGCGACACGACGTCTTCACGCCGCCACCGGGTCGCGCCGCCCACGTCCATGTATTCGATGAAGCGCAGCTCGGCGTTCACGCTGGCCGCGAAGTCGAGCAGCGGCACCAGCTCGTCGTCGTTCACGCCGCGCAGCACCACCGCGTCGAGCTTGAGCCCACCGGAAAACCCGACCCGCACGGCCTCGGCGATGCCCGCCATCACCGCCCCATGCGAGTCACGGCGGGTGAGCGCGCGAAACCGGTCAGGCTGCAGCGTGTCGAGCGAGACGGTCAGTCGATGGAGCCCCGCGTCTCTCAACGCCTGGGCCTGTTCGCCCAGCAGCACGCCGTTCGTCGTCAGCGCCACGTCTTTGAGCCAGGGCTTCTTCGCCAGCAACGCGAGCAGCACGGGCAGATCCTTGCGAACGAGCGGCTCTCCGCCGGTGATGCGCAGGGTGTCGACCCCGAGCGCTCCGAACCGATCGACCAGAAAGTCGATCTCCTCGAACGAGAGCACGTCGGGCCTGGCCAGCCACGCGTACTCCTCTTCGGGCATGCAGTAGGCGCACCGCAGGTTGCAGCGATCGGTGACCGACAGCCGCAGGTTCTTCAGCGGGCGATTCAGCGTGTCGCGCGGCCCTGTCACGTCAGTTCTTGTTCTTGTCCGGGTCGGGGTCGGGGAGCGGTGCGACCGCCGGCAGCCCGTGCGACGGGGTCATCTGCGAGGCCTCGCGCGCCTTGCGGCGAGCCATCATGTCTTCCTTGATGCGAATGAGGCCGACCTCTCCGATGGAGTTGAAGGCCTTCACCACCTCAGGATCGAACTGCGACCCACCACAGCGGGTGATCTCGGCGACGGCGTTCGAGAACGTGGTGCCCTTGCGGTAGGGGCGATCGCTCGTCATCGCGTCGAGCGTGTCGGCGACCGCGAAGATGCGCGCGCCGATGTGAATCTCGTGGTGCTTCAGCTTGCGTGGGTAGCCCTGACCGTCCCAGCGCTCCTGGTGCGAGAGCACGATCGTCGCCGGCACCGAGAGGAAGGGAATCGGCTGAATCATGTTGAAGCCGATGTCGGGGTGCTTGCGCATCTCGACCCACTCGTCGTTCGTGAGCTTGCCCGGCTTGAGCAGCACTGCGTCGGGCACGCCGATCTTGCCGATGTCGTGCAGGAGCGCCCCGCGGCCGATCTCTTCGAGCTCGACGCCCTTGATGCCGAGCTGGTTCGCGATGGCCACCGTGTATTCGACGACGCGAATCGAGTGGTCGCTCGTCTCGTGCTCACGCGCGTCGAGGGCCGAGACCAGCGCCATGAGCGTGTTCTCGTAGGTGACGCTGATGTCCTTGAGCGCCTTGCGCAGCTCGGTGGTGCGGTCGCGTACCTTTCGCTCGAGCTTCTTCTGGTACTTCTTGCGGGCGAGCTCGATGCGCCGCTTCGCCAGCGCGCGCTCGATGGAGCGGATGAGATCGGTCAGCTTGGGTGGCTTGAGCAGGTAGTCGACGGCGCCGCGGCGCAGACAGTCGACGGCCGACTCCGTGTCGCCGTAGCCCGTGAGCATGATGATCGACGTGTCGGGGTGCTTGTCGCGGAAGTTCTCGAGCAGCCAGAGCCCGTCTTTGCCGGGCATCTTCATGTCCGAGATGACGAGCGGCGTGTCTTCGCGCTCGGCCATGTCGAGGGCCATCTCGGCGCCCGAGGCGGTGTCGCAGTGGTACCCCTCTTCGCGGAGCAGCACGGAGATGACGTCACGAACGGACTCGTCGTCGTCGACGATGAGGATTCTGGCCGGCGGCGGGGGAAGGGCTTCCACGGGGCAAATCTCTCGAAAGCGGGCCCCGAAATCCACCCCAACGACGAGCCGTCGAGGGGAATCGGGCTGGGTCAGCCGAACCGCTGGGGGCGGAACGGCGCCAGATCGATGCTGGTTCGTTCTCCCCGAACGAGCTGGCCGACCAGCTTCGCCGTGATCGGCGCGAGCAAGATGCCGTTGCGGTAGTGGCCGCTGGCGATGAGCAGGCCCGGCTGGCTGCCTGGGCCCAGCATGGGCAGTGCATCCTCCGTCCACGGGCGAAGGCCGGCCCAGAAGTGCTCGACGGTCGCGTCTTTCAGCATCGGGCAGGCCCGGGTGGCCTGTGCCAGCACCGTCGAGAGGCCCTCGGCCGTCACCCGTTTGTCGTAGCCGGCGAGCTCGACCGTCGTGCCGCAGATCACGTGGCCGTCGGCGCGCGGCACCACGTAGCCCAGCCCAGCCTTGAGAATGTGCTTCACCGGCGGCAGGCGCAGCACGAGCTCGACCATCTGCCCCCGCGCAGGCTTGAGGTGCTTCGGGTCGATGGCGGCCCCGGGAATGAGGGAGGACCAGGAGCCTGCCGCGACGATCGTCAGATCGGCTTTCAGCGCCTCTCCGTCGAGATCGACGCCGTCGACCTTTCCCGACGTCTGGAGCAGCCCGCGCACGTAGCCCGTCTTGAACGTCACCCCGCGCTTCGCCGCCGCGAGCGACAACGCCTGCATCAGCTTCTTCGGGTCGACCTGGTGATCGTCGGGAAAGTGCGCGGCCGCTTCGATCTCGGGCGCGGCGTTGGGTTCGAGCGCCCGCACTTCGGCGCCCGTGAGCAGGCTCGCGCGAAGCCCGGCCGCCTGCTGCCACGCCACCGTCGCCTCGAGCTCGTGCGCGTGCGCGTCGGAGTACCCGAGCTGCAGGGCGCCCGACTCGAGGTACGCGACGTCGACCCCACTCTCTGCGGCGAGGGTCTTCGCCCACGAGGGGTAGAGCCCACGGCTGCGCATCGAGAGCTCGAGCATCGGCCCCGGCGCCTGTGCCTCGAGTTGCGGCGCGAGCATGCCTGCCGCGGCAGTCGACGCTTCGGCCCCCGGAATCGAACGTTCGAGCACCGTGACGTCGAGCTTCGACTGCGCCAGCTCGCACGCGATGGCCGTGCCCATCACGCCACCGCCGACGATCACCACCTTCATGGAGCGCCTCCGTCGAGAACGACGATCGGGGTGATGGTGAGGGAGGGCGAGGTGCGCTGGTGCGTCTTCCAGAAGAACCAGACGAACGAAAACAGCGTCAGCACCATCAACACGATCGTCCGGGTGGGAAACTTCGGCACGAAGACCACCTTCTCACGCCGAACGCGTCGGGTTGCCAGCAGATCGACCTGCCACACGAGGCTTGCGAACGATCACCCGTGCGCCTACTCACCCGGCAACTTCTTTTCTCAACGGAGGCTGTCGTGGCTGACGCATTCGACGTGGTGATCATCGGTTCCGGTCCTGGTGGGTACGTGGCGGCGATTCGCGCCGGGCAGCTCGGCCTCAAGACCGCGCTCGTCGAGAAGGACAAGAAGCTCGGCGGCACGTGTCTGCACCGCGGCTGCATTCCCACCAAGTCGCTGCTGTGGACGGCGGAGCTCTTCGCCCACATTCAGCACGCGGCCGAGTTCGGCATCAACGTGGCGAACCCGATCGTCGACTGGGCGCAGGCGCAGAAGCACAAGCAGAAGGTCGTCGACAAGGGCGCGGCCGGCATCGACTTCCTGATGAAGAAGAACAAGGTCACCGTCTTCAAGGGCTTCGGCTCCATCGCCGGCAAGGGCAAGGTCGAGGTCAAGCTGACCGAAGGCGGCACCACGCAGGTGCTCGACACGAAGAACATCGTGATCGCCACCGGGTCGGTCGTCACCACGCTGCCCAGCATCAAGATCGACGATCAGCGCATTCTCTCGAGCGACTCGATTCTGTCGCTCGATCGCATTCCCAAGAGCCTCATCGTGCTGGGCGCTGGCGCCGTCGGCACCGAGTTCGCGTCGGTGTTCGCGCACGTCGGCTCGCAGGTCACCATCGTCGAGTTCATGCCGAACCTGCTGCCCATCGAAGACATCGACAGCTCGAAGGAGCTCGAGAAGTTCTTCAAGCGCCGGAAGATCGACGTGATGACGTCGACGAAGTTCGAGTCGATCGAGACGACGCCCACGGGCGTGAAGGTGATCGTCACGCTGCCTGACGGCACGAAGAAGACGCTCGAGGCGGAGTACTTCCTCTCGGCGGTCGGCCGCGCGCCCGTCACCAAGGGCATCGGGCTCGAGAAGACGAATATTCAGCTGATGCCGAAGGGCACCATTGCGGTCGACTCCATGATGCGCACGTCGGAGCCGAATGTGTACGCCATCGGCGACATCACGCCGTACCCGTGGCTCGCGCACTGCGCGTCGGCCCAGGGCATCGTCGCGGTGGAGCACATCGCCGGGAAGAACCCGCACCCCGTGAACTACGATCGCGTGCCGAACGCGACGTACTGCTACCCCGAGGTGGCCTCGGTCGGCCTCACCGAGAAGAAGGCGAAGGAGAAGGGCTACGACGTCAAGACGGGCATCTTCCCGTTCAGCGCCATCACCAAGGCCTCGATCAGCGACGAGGGCATGGGCATGGTGAAGATCGTCTCGGACAAGAAGTACGACGAGGTGCTCGGCGTTCACCTGGTCGGCCCGCACGCCACCGAGCTGCTGGCCGAGGCCTGCGTGGCGCTCAAGCTCGAGACCACCACCGAAGAGCTCGCCCAGACGATGCACGCGCACCCGACGCTGTCGGAGATCATGCGTGAGGCCGCCGAAGCGACGTTGGGTCACGCGATTCACATCTGAGTCGGTGTCAGCTGATTGAAGTTCCGAGGGCACTGGCGATCATCGCCGGTGCCTTCGTCGTCTCAGCGGTAGTCCATCAGGCACGCCGTTTCGGAGCCCGCCGCGCAGGTGTCGGCGATGAGCTTCTCGGCGGCCTGCGGCGTGCGGGGCACGGTGAGGCCACGCGCGGCGTTGAGCGCCTCGAGCAGACACCCGGCCGCCTGCTTCCCACGACACGCCGCCGTCGCGCGGGGCATCGCGTCGAGCTCCGACTCACGCTCGAACCGCAGGCTCTCGGTGGCGCTCTCGGCGCAGGCCTGGGCGTCGCCTTCGCCACACGCCAGCTTCAGCTCGCCGAGCGCAAGCTTCACGTCTGTGTCGAGCCGCGGACCGATCAGCAGGTGACGCCCGAGCGCCGCGCAGCGGCCGCTGTTCGGCACACAGGCCTTCTTGAGCGCCTCGAGTTGCTTCTTCCACTCCGCCGGCGACAGGGCTGCACACGCCCGCGCGTTGCCCGCGTCACACCACGGCTGCAGCACGGCCTCGCTCTTCGCCTTGGGTTGACGCCCTGACTTCTTCTCGGCCACGGCCCAGGCGAGCAGGGTGCACGCCTCGACGTCGCCGTTCGCGCACAGCGGGTCGAGCCGGCCGAGCGCGCGAGAGATCTCTCCCACCGACAGCGCATGGCGGCCATCGAGCGTGCAGGCGTCGAGCTCGTCGACGTAACAGGCGCGCTCACACTCGGTGGGTTTCAGCCTGCACGCGTGCTGCATCGAGACGCGCGGCGGGAATTCCCAGAGCGACGCGACCTCTGAAGACGGCGGCCTCGAACAGCCCTCGGTGGCTCCAGCGCGGCCCGCCAGTGTGCCTGGCAGCGTGGTGATCACCGGCAGCCGTTGCACCTTCGTCGCCCGAACCGCACCTGGGCTCTGCACCTCGAACTGCATCCACTGAGGCTTCGTCCAACATGGCAGGCGAAAGACGAACTCCGCGAGGCCCTTCCTGGGCAGCGCGTCGGTCAGGGCGGCGACCTTGAGGCGCGCGGGCATGGTGTCGGCCGATGCTGGTTCGAAGCGAACACGAACGGCCGTCGCCTCTTCGAGCGGGTCTTCCAGCAGCACGCGAGCTGCGAGCTGGCACTCGCCTGTCGGTTCGGCGACCACGCGCCACAACACGTCACTCACTCCAGCCACGCTGAGCGCCTGAATCTTCGGAGCCGTGGTGATCGACTGGCCCGCGCCCACACGCAGCGCCGCGACGTGCCCGTCTGGCGTCAGCACGGGGCCGCCCGTCATCGCGGGAGCCGGGTCGGGATCGAAGCCGTCGGGCGAGAGCTCTCCGTGTACGGACTTCAGCGCGAGCGTCGACCTGGCGGGATCTTCGCGAAAGCCCCACGCGAGCCGGCGCGTCGAACCCTCGGGGATCGCGTCCATCAACTTCAGGGGCTGCAGCTCGTCACCCTCGACGCGTGGAGCCCGGAGCAGCACGACCCGCCCCGTCGTGCGCACGACGTCGACACCACGAACCTCTTCCGAGGGCAGGGTGATCGACACCGAGGCGCCCGGCGGAGCGATGCTCGAATCAGCCACCAGCGCCCAACCCGATTCGCCCGCCCTCACGACGACGGCCGCCGTCACGCCAACCGCCGATCGGGCCAGCAGGACGCTGCGCGACAGCGAGGAGGCGTCGGCTTCGGGCGCGGGCGCGGCGGGCGCGACCACCTCGTAGAGCGGCGCAGGCGTCGTCAGGGTCGCGGCCTCGATGGTGGTCGGCCTGCCGACGATGCGGGTGAACGCGGTCTCCAGCGTGTCGGTCGTCACCAGCTCGGCCGTGTCGCTCGCCGCGAAGCCCACCAGCTTACCGTCGAGATCGAACACCGGGCCCGGTCGGGTGTCGGGCAGCTCGATCGCGCGACGCTCGGCGCAGGGTGCATCAGCGAGCCAGCCGCCACTGAAGCCATCGGCGACGCGAACGACGCGTGTGAAGGTCGGCGCCTGCTGGCTGCGACGAAGCGGGGCTCCGGCGCCACCACCCAGCACCACCAGCCGAACGCCATTGGTGACGGTGCCTTCAGTCAGCTGAACGGGGAACGGGCCCTGCGTCGAGAGCAGCCTCTGGGTGGTGTCGGGCACGTTCGAGGGCAGCAGCAACACGATGGCGCCGCCGACGCTCACGCGAACGCCCGTGGCCGCGCCATCGAGCGTGGTGACCACCGTGGGCGTCACCGCCTCCCGAATCGCAGGTGCGAGCCTCGGGCGCAGGGGCGGCCGGAAGAACGCCTGTTCGATCACCGGTCGGGCCGAGGCCTCGAGGGCCTGTTGCCGATGCTCCCGCGCCCATGCCGCGATCGCGAAGGTCTCGTTGCCCAGCACTGCGACGCGCACGATTCCCGAGATGCGCGCGCGGCCCAGCAGCGCCGTGAAGGTGGTCTGCGTCGCCGCATCGAAGGCGCCACGCTGATCGGCTGGCTCTCCGAACGTCACGCGTGAGAGCCCTTGCGCCTCGAGCCACAGCTGCGCATCCGTCATCGCCGAAGTCAGCGCGCGATCGCGGGGGAGGGCGGCCAGACCGAGCTCGAGACCGAGCGCTGCATCGTGCAGGCGCGTGGTGCCAGCCACCGTCGACGTCACGCGGGGCGAAGGCGTCGTGACGGGCAATTGCAGCCCCGTCGCTTGATCGACGAACGGCGCGTGAAGGACCTCTCCTCGTTCGCCCGAGATCCACTCGCCCAGCACTGGCCTTGCGAGCACACCGTCGAGGGCGAGCGGCGCGAATACGGCGAGCGAGCCGACTCCGCCCGCCAGCGCAGCGGCTCTTGCGCGAGGCCAGAGTGCGCTTGCGAGGGCCGTACACATCCAGATGAAGAAGGCCGCCGCGAGCCCGGGTCGTTGTGCCGACGTCGCTGCGAGCACCGAGCCCGCGAGGAGCACGGCCGCCACGGTCGCCCGGTGGAGCTGCACGAGACCCGCGACCGAACCGATCAGCGCCAGCAGCGCAATCCACAGAGGGCCTGACGACACCTCGGCGCGCCCGGCCGTGAAGACGTCGATGGCGACCAGCAGCGCCAGCGGGCTCGTGAGCACCAGCCCAAGGCGCGCGGAAGGATCGAGCGTGTCGGTCAGCCACCCGGGGAGCGCGGTGGGCGGGCGCTCTGGTCGCGCCGCTCTCGTGACAGGGGCAGGTCGTGCCGCCGACGCGCGAGGTGGTGGTGCGCGCGGCTCGTCGGATCCATCTGATGGGAGCTCGAGTGAGTGACGGGCAGCGGCCGCTTCCGATTCGTTGACCGTGTGCACCATGAACGCGCCCACCGCAGGCGCGGCGCGTGGGGCGGCCGCTTCGCCCGGCAGTCGGAGCCCGCCAGGAAGGCTCAGCGGCGTTTCAGCAGCCTCGCCCGGAAGTCGCAGCGGCGTTGCAGCAGGCTCCTCACCGGGAAGGCGCAGCGGAGGTGCCTCATTGGGAAGCCTGGGGGCCGCAGCGTGCGTGTCGGTCGGCTCTTCGTCTGGCAGCCGCAGGGCCGGCGCGGGCGGAGCCGATGGTCGGTCCTCCGCAGGCAACTCGAGCCGGGGCGCGGCACGCGGCTCCTTCACCAGCTCGATCTTCGCGAGCCGCATCGGCAGCTTGTCGACGGCCATCTGCTTCGTGCGGCGATGCTCGGCGCTCAGCTCCGTCTCCCACCCGCATTGTGGGCAGGCCGTCAGCGTCGGCTGAAAGACGCGCGAACACGATGGGCAGACGACGGGAGCGGACATGCAGCGAGCGCGGGCAGCGTACTGGCCCGCCGGGGAGTTACACCACCCGTCCTCGCAGCTCGGCGTGCGGCCGCTGAATCAGCTCGGTCGCGACCAACCGCGTGGGCTCCACGGCCGCCGCTGCGCCGTCGAGCGCCGCTTCGACGTCATGCTGCACGCCAGCGAGCGAGAACCAGCCTTTGCCCCCGATGCCCTTCGCGAGGTGGAGCGCCGTCAACTGCACCCGGGCCTTCTTGAGCGCTGCATCGGCGGCGAGCAGCGTGGCCGACACCGTGTGCAGCTCGACCAGGCCAACCGAGTCGTCAGCGCCGACCTTCGCGAACACACCATCGAGCGCGCTCACGACGCCTTCGGCGATGTGTGGAAGGAACAGCTTGTCGAGCAACCGCGGCCCGGCCGCTTCGAGGCCTGCCTTGAACGACTCCTCGGCTTCACCGACCTCGCCCGAGAACACGAGCAGGTACTTGCCGGGAGACACGGCCTCGGCGATCGCGATGCGCACGCGCGCCTGTTTGAGAATCGCGTCTGCCACGACCGGGCCCCTCGCGAGGGACTCCAACTCGAAGAGGCCGAGCGCTGGACCAGGCAGGTCGATGGGCACGTTCAGATGATGCGGAACGAGTCTTTGAGCGTGCAGCGGCGCTCGCGCGTGAAGCTGATGGCGGTCGTGAGGCCTTCACCGGTCGGCGAGGCGATCGTGAACGAGGTGTAGCCCTCGCCCGTCAGGCCCAGGCCGGCGAACGACGGGCCGTTCTTCACGAAGATCGACGTGTTCACCACCTTCGCCATCTCGGAGAGGTGATCGATGTTCGTCGAGTGCATCGTCGCGGTGTGCCCGAAGCCGTGTTCAGCCTGGAGCGCGGCGGCGATGCAGTCTTCGACGGTCTTGAGGCGCGAGAAGCCGACGACCGGCATCAACAGCTCGGCCTGAACGAACGGGTGCGTCGGGTCGACCTCGGCGAAGAGCAGGCGCGTGCCCGATTGCGCGCGGAAACCAGCGGCCTCGGCGATCTTCGTCGCGTCTTTGCCGACCCAGTCTCGGTGCGCGTGGCCGTCGTGGACGACGAGCTTCTCGAGGCGGTTGATGGCCGACGACGGCACTTCGAAGCCGCCGTACTTCGCCATGTTCTTCTTGAGCTGATCGGCGATCGAGTCGACCGCGAAGATCTCCTTCTCGACGATGCAGACGATGTTGTTGTCGAGCGAAGCGCCGTCGACGATGTCCTTCGCGGCGCGATCGAGATCGGCGGTCTCGTCGACGACGGCCGGTG
Source organism: Archangiaceae bacterium (assembly GCA_016879935.1). Lineage (GTDB taxonomy): Bacteria > Myxococcota > Myxococcia > Myxococcales > Myxococcaceae > Xiheimicrobium. Next base: position 11,558 of record JAACJQ010000139.1, read on the forward strand.
GATTTCCCGGGCCTGCGGCGATGGCGCGTTTGCCCGAGTTCATCGCGGCCTTCACGACGGCGGGGCCACCCGTGACGACGATGAGGCGAATCGACGGGTGCTTCATCAGCGCCTGGGCGGTCTCGATGCTCGGGCTGCCGATGGTGACGATGAGGTTGGCCGGGCCACCTGCCGCGACGATGGCTTCGTTCAGCTTCGAGATGAGGAAGCAGCCGACGCCCTTGGCCGAGGGGTGCAGGTTGAAGACGACGGCGTTGCCACCGGCCACCATGCCGATGCCGTTGTTGATGATCGTCTCGGTGGCGTTGGTCGAGGGCGTGATGGCGCCGATGACGCCGAAAGGCGCGCGCTCGAGCAGCATCAAGCCGTGATCGCCGGTGACCGCGATGGGCTTCAAGATCTCCATGCCGGGCGTCTTGTTCGCCACGAGCAGGTTCTTCTGAATCTTGTCCTTCACGTTGCCGAGACCGGTCTCGGCGACGGCCAGGTGCGAGATCTCCTCGGCGACGCGGCGCGAGGTCTCACGCATGGCTTCGATGACGCTCTCGCGGGTCTCGACGGGTGTGCGCACCCACTGCAGCTGCGCCTTGGTGGCGGCAGCACCGGCGGCGTCGAAGTCGTCGAAGATGCCTGGGCGCTTGGTGTGCACGGCAGGGGCAGCGCTCCTGGGCGGCGACGACGGCGCCTTGTTCAGCTCGCTCGAGAGCTTGCGAACGACCTGTTCGACGATCGCGTTCAGCTGAGACTCGTTCATCGCAGCACCTCGAGCTTCTTGGGGTCGCCGTTCGAGTCTTCTCCGTACACGCGGGCAGCGGGCACGGTTCGACTCACGCGGTCGGCCTTCTCGTAGACGATCAACACGCGATCGCAGCCATCGTGGGTGATGGCGCGCTCCACGGCCTCACGCGCACGAACCTCGAGCGCACGAGAGGAGCGGAGCGGCTGACTGGCAGGGCGTTGACTCACTTGACGTAGGTGAGGGTGCCGCCGACTTCGAGCTGATCGACGATCGCCATGATCACGGCGTCGACCGGCCGATCCTTCGTCATCTCGGTCTGCCGCGCGGAAGACCCCGACGCGTACAGCACCACCTCGCCGACGCCAGCGCCGACGGCATCGACCGCCACGACGAGCGTGGAGGTCGGCTTGCCCTCGGTGTCGAGCCCTCGCACCACGAGGAACGTCGACCCGTCGAGCGTGGGCTCTTTGCGGGTGGACACCACGGTGCCCACCACTTTGCCGAGCAGCATCGCGGCGCCTCTCGGTTACTTCTGACCCGACTCGGCCTTGGCCTGCTCGAGGCGGCCGAGGGGGAGGACGAGGTCGATGTTGACGTGCGGGCGGGGGATGACGTGCGTCGAGACGAGCTCGCCGACCCGCTCAGCGCCACGAGCGCCGGCTTCGACGGCGGCCTTGACCGCGGCGACGTCGCCACGGACGACCATCGTCACGTACCCGCCACCGATCTTCTCGTAGCCCACGAGCTCGACCTTGGCGGCCTTCACCGCGGCGTCGGCGGCTTCCACCATGCCCACGAAGCCCTTGGTCTCGATCATTCCCAGTGCGTCAGCCATGTGCGTTCAACTCCTTGAAACGAAGTGCGGCGGTGAAGATGCGAAAAACGAAGATCACTTGTCTTTGAACGAGGGCGGTTCCTTGCCCGAGATCGACTGAATCGCGGCGA
>JAACJQ010000140.1 GCA_016879935.1 Archangiaceae bacterium
ACCTGCGCGCAGAAGAATCGCGCTCGGGCGCTCCAGCTTGCAGGCCTGAGTTCGCGAGACCTGCAAGTTGGCTTCGCGAGACCTGCACGTTGGCTTCGCGAGACCTGCAGGTTGGCTTCGCGAGACCTGCACGTTGGCTTCGCGAGACCTGCAAGTCGGTGCGCGAGACCTGCAAGTCGGTGCGCGAGACCTGCAAGTCGGTGCGCGAGACCTGCAAGTCGGTGCGCGAGACCTGCAAGCGGGTGTTCGTGTCCTGCAAGTTGACCCGCGAGTTCTGCAAGTGGGTGCGCGAGGCCTGCGAGCTGATGCTCGAGGACGACAAGCTGAGGTGTCACGTTCGTCAGATCGTATCTGAGACGCACAGGCCGACTTTGGTGACGAGCAAGGCGGACCGCGAGACTGGCCAATCGACCCATGAGTCCGCGAACTGCACCCGAGACTCACAGCTCAGCGAGCGCCGCCCGCGATGGCACGCACTTCCTCTGCCGAAGGGCCTCGAATCCGAAACGGAGCGAGTGGGTTTTCTGGTGGGGCTCCACGGTCTCGACTGAGGCGGAGCGGATCAGGTGAGCACCATCGATCGCTCACGCACAGCGCCAACCTGGTCTGAGACGCCGTTCGCGCGGTCACGCAGACGTTGACCCAGACGGGAATCCACACGCCGTGAGACCACATCAGCTTGCCCGCGTGCACCGCATCGTGGGCCGACGACACCTCGGCCAGGGGGGTGAATCGCCCGTGGTGCAACTTGAAGCGACCATCGGGCATCGTCCCTCCGAGAGACTGCGCGCAGACGAAGACGAACTCGAACGCGGAGGGGAGCGGCCCCGCACCGAGCGACTCCGCGAGAGCCCGACACCGCTCGGAGGCGGCGAGGAGTCGGTCGATGAACTGCCGCAGCGTCAACAGCACTGGTGGGTCGACACGCTCCATCCTGGCGACTGTACCGAACACGCGGGCGGAGCTGTTCAGCGCGGCACGACGTTGAGCTGCTTCACCAGCCCGCTGGAGGGGAGCCGCGCTTCGAGCTGCACCGGTACGCCGCGGAAGTTCATCGCGTCGTCGTTGCTCGAGAAGATCAGCGCGTCGCGGGGGCGAGCCCAACCGCAGGAGCGCTCCTCGAGCAGCACCGACGAGAGGTCGAGCGTGCGCGTCGCGAGCGCCGCTCCCGCGGCCGAGGTGAGTTTCCACTCGAGGAGCCCCGTCCTCGGAGCTCCGCCCACCTCGACGCCGACGAAGACGTGGAAGCCACCCTGCGGGCCCGCGTGCACCGTCACGTCGGCTCCGTCGGTGAGCAGCGCAAAGCCACCGTCGAGTTCGTTCATCGTGCCGAGCGCGAGTGTCGTCGTGCAAATGCCCGCGTCAGCCACGGGCGATGGTGTTCCGCACGCGAGGCTCGAGAGGAGCATCACCGCAGTCAGGAGGATGGACACCGAGGGGAGCATGGTTCGCATCATCGAGGAGAACTCCATGTCCTGAGGTGGCCATCGGCCTTCATGGCGCGACGAGTCGACTGCGCCCACGCTGGTGTGATCGCAACGGCTGCGTCGCGTCGACTGAGCACGACTCCCGCCACCAGCGAGGTGGTCCAACTCGTATTCGCCGAGAGAGCCCCGCACGCGACACACGACGCGAGTGATCCGTGAGCCCCTGTGAGGCGAGCACGACTCGCGCCACCAGCGAGGTGGTCCAACTCGTGCTCGCCGAGAGCCCCGCACGCGACGCTCGAGGAGCGCCCCAGCCACGATGCGAACGATCCGTGAGCCCCTGTGAGGCGAGCGAGGTGGTCCAACTCGTGATCGCCGAGAGAGCCCCGCACGCGACGCTCGAGGAGCGACCCCAGCCACGACGCGAATGATCCGTGAGCCCTGTGAAGGCGCGCACGACTCGCGCCACCAGCGAGGTGGTCCAACTCGTGCTCGCCGAGAGAGCCCCGCACGCGACGCTCGAGGAGCGCCGCCAGCCACGACGCGAACGATCCGTGAGCCCCTGTGCAGGCGCACCCCGCGCAGGCGACCGCTTGGTCATTGCAGCTTCAGCGTGAAGCCATCGGACTTCGCCTCGAACGCCGCGTTCATTCCACCGAACACGTAGAGCACACCCGTCGTCTCGTCGATGCCCGAGGCCGAGAAACCGCGAGCCGACGGCTTGCCCGGCAACATGCGCTGCTCGAACGAGAGCGTGGCTGGGTCCACCACCCAGAGGTCGTCGTACGCGTCGGCGTCGTTGGTGCCGCCGAACAGAATCCACTTCTGGCGGAGGGCGTCGTATCCGGTCGCTCCGTAGCGACGCACCGAGGGCCGCGTGCCCAGGTTCATCGCCCGCGTCCACGTCGTGCCGTCGTACGTCGCCACGTCGTCGAGGTACGTGCCCATCACCTGCACCGCGCCGCCGAACAGCAGAATGCGGTTGCTGCCGTCGAGCACGCTCATCGCGTCACGCCGCGCGGCCGGCGACGTCGCGGGCATCACCTGCGTGAAGGAGCGCGCCGCCGGGTCGTAACTCCACGTGCGGCTGTTCACACCGCCCGCGCCGTCACCGCCGAAGATGATGGCGCGGTTCACGGTGCCACCCAGCCAGTGCGCCGCGCAGCCGATACCGCCCGTCGGCACCGTGCCTGTCACCTCGGCCCACTCTTTCGTCACCAGGTCGAGCGTGTACGCGGAGTCGACCGTGGTGTTCAGGTTGCGCCCGCCGACGATCAACACCTGGCGCTGCGCCGGCAGGTACGTCGTGCAGTGACAATAGCGGTACGGCATCGTCGCGCCTGTCGTCGTCAGCTTCGTCCACGTCGCGGTCGCGATGGAGAAGCTCCAGGTCTCGTTCTGCACGCTGCCGCTGGGTGCGCGGTTGCCACCGTGGAGGATGAAGCGACGGTCGACGGGGTCGAAGGCCAGCATCGTGCCCCACAGGCCCGACGGGTACGGCGTGCCCGTGGTGGGCGCCCAGCCCGTCGGGACCATCCACACCCCGGCGTCGACGCCAGCATCGGCGCCCGCGTCGGCGAGCAGCGGGCCGGCGTCGACCACCACGCCCGCGTCGGCGACCAGACCCGCGTCGGCGCCCGACATGGCCATCGGTGAACACGCAGTGAAGGCGAAGAAGGAGAGGCCAAACAGCAGGTGACAGTTTTCTCGCAGTGACGTCATGAGGGCCGAGCCGTGTGCAAAGCACGAACCAGCCTCGTGCGCGCGGGCGGCGTCACGGCGGTGCCGAGGGTGCTCCTGGCTGAGCACGAGTTCAACCACCGCATCGGTCGCGGCAGTCGTGCTCGCGTCGACACGTTGGAAGGTCTCTGGTGTGGCTGGAACCGGCACTCACGGAGGGCGCACGAACACAACTGGAACCACGCGCTCGGTGGCGAGAGTTGTGCTCGCTCCGAATGGGTCAACGTCCTGCCGCAACGAACACGACTTCAACCACCGTGTCGGTGCCGGGAGTTGGGTTCGCTCTTCATCGGTCGAGCGCCGGAGTCGTCGCCTGGCGCACTCGCACCCGGGGCCGTCGTTCGCGACGAACACGACTTCAAC
>JAACJQ010000141.1 GCA_016879935.1 Archangiaceae bacterium
AAAAACATCAACAATCACGAGCTTTTACAGACAGACGCCGACGACATTGAGCAGAGCGCATCGGCCCAGCCCGTTGCAGCAACCGCTGCAGCAATCGGCGTGGTCGCCACACGCTTGCCCGAGCTGAATCGCAGGGCACACGCCGGCGTCGACGCCACCATCTGCACGACCTGCGTCCGAGCCTGCATCGGGGGTGATGAGGCCACCGTCGACCGAGACCGACGGGTCTCGACAGGTCGGAACACTGCCGCCCTGACAGATGAGGCTCGCGCAGCACTGACCTGAGGTGCAGGGAGCGTCTCGCGGCAGACACGCCGAGGTACCACCGGCGCTGCCACCGCCGAACAACCCACCGCCGCCCGCGTTGATGCCGCCCGCGGTGTTGCCGCCACCGAGCACCACCACGCCTCCCGCGACACCACCGCCCAGAGGGTCGTTTCCTCCAGCACCACCAGCGGGTCCGCCTGCGAGCACGCCGCCACCCGAGGTGCCTGCGCCCGCTGCACCACCGCTCGCGGCGCCACCGCCCGATGCACCTCCACTCGAAGCGCCTCCAGCTGCTCCTCCGGCCGCCGAGCCTCCGCTCGCTGCGCCTCCCGCTGCCGAACCGCCGCCGGGAGCGCCGCCCACCCCACCATCACCGGTGCCGCCATCGACCCATGGGCACAACGAGTCGCAGAGCTCGGCGTAACGCGCGTCGAAGCGGCCACCGCACGTGAAGCCTCCCGCGATGGCAGAGACGAAGAAGAAGCCCGTCACCAGGTGAAGCAATCGCTTCATGGAGCGCCTCCTAGAACCTCGTGCCCATCGAGACGCCCTGGGGCCCGACGGCCAGCCACCAGTCTCGTGTCGTCGGCCCTTCGATGAAGAACCAGAGCGCCGACGCGACCGCCACCGCGCCGCCCACGATGAGCAGCGCCGTTCCGGCGGTGGTCTCGAGCTTTCCGGTGAGGACGAGGGCACGCGCGGTGGCGAGCAGCCGGGCGGCCTCCTCGGCAGAAGAGGCCTTCGACGGCACCGCGGTGAGCTCCTCGAACCGCTGCTGCGCGACCGCCAGCCGCCAGGCGCCGACGCCCATCACGACCAACCCCGCGACGCCGAACCCGATGGGCTCGACGTTGAGCCGCTGCGGCGCCGAGGAGGCCAGCACCACTGACAGACAGGCCGCTGACCAGCTCATGCCGACGATGCTACCGCATCTGCCAGCGCGACGACCCGGGCGAGCTTGCGAACGTCAGCCCTTGAACGCGGCTTCGAGCTTCTCGAGCACCTTCTTCTCGGCGCCCGACACGGCGAAGCCGGCTCCGAGCAGGCCACCCGAGGCCTCGGCGACGAGGCGCGCGCGACCGAGCACTTCGTTCTTCAGCAGCTCGCGGTCTTCGACCTTCATCTTCTTCACCAGCTCGGAGACGTAGTCGGCCCAGAGCCCGTGCCACGACAGCTCGGGCTTGGCGTCGAGCCACTGCACGAGCAGCAGCGCGGCCTCGGAGCCCTTCGCGATGCCGACGTTCTCGGCCTGCTGCAGCACGATGCGGCGCTCCTTGTCGTCGACCTTGCCGTCGGCCCAGGCCACCTCGACGAGGGGGAACATCGACATCACCATCACCGCCGCACCGCCCAGCTTGAGCGACGCCAGCGCGTCGAGCACCGCCGGGTTCACGATGCCGGTGAGCCGGGTGATTTCTTCCCTGGTGGCGGCGCGCGCCTGTTGGTCCTTCAGCTTCTGAAGGGCGGCTTCGTTCTGCTGCTTGAAGAACTGATCCTCGAGGGCTTTGCGGCGATCGTCGAAGGCGTCTGCAGACATGTGGTGAGGCTCCTGTGCGTCCCTCTTTTCCAGAGGGAGCGTGGTGATTCAAGGCTCGTCAACGGCCCTTCTTCCTCACGTCGATGGTGGCCGTCCGGAGCCAGTAGCGAAGATCATCGGTGAGGCCACCCTTTTCGACGGCGGTCTCGACGCTGGTGGCCAGGCCGAGCGCGAAGCGGGGGCGCTCCTCCTGCTCGCGCAGCACCCGCACGAGCTCGCGCTGGGTCGCCGCCGGCACTGCCGTCACGTCGGGCACGTAGACGATGCCGCGCGGGCTCTTGAGGGCCCGGGTCACCTGCGCGGCCTCTTTCGCTTCGATGAAGGGCTCTCCGGGCGCCGACTGGGCCGCCGCCACGGCGAACGCGCGCCGGTCGGCCTCGCCGCCACCGAACAGCAGCATCGACGCCCGGTTCTTCTTCAGCTGCTCTGCCGTGTACGTCGTCACGCAGACCTCCGCCTTTCTAGAAACGTCGTGAGGCTTCGAGCGATTCGTTGAGCGCACCCGTCACCTTGAACAACGGCACGGGCGCGGTGCGGCCCTTCACGCGCACGGGGGCCAGCTCTTCGAGCGGGCCGAAGCGGCGCAACACCTCGGCCGTGCCGCCGCCCACGAGAATCTCTCCCGGGCCGGCGAGCGCGCACAGGCGGGAGGCGACGTTCACGGTGTCGCCGATGCAGGTGTACTCGGTGCGCCGCGTGGAGCCGATGCTCCCGGCGATGACGGGGCCGGTGTTGAGGCCGAGCCCCAGCTCGAGGCGCTCGGCGGCGGGCCGGCCAGCGTTGCGCTCGCGCACCTCGGCCATCATCTGCAGCGCCGCCGAGACCGAGGCCTGCACGTCGTCGTCGTGGCGAACCGGCGCACCCCACACGGCCATCAGCCCGTCGCCGAGGAACTTGTCGAGCGTGCCGCCCCAGGCCAACACCACGTCGGCGAGCCGGCCCAGCACGTCGTTGAGGCGCGCCATCACCTCTTCGGGTGGCTGCGTCTCGGCGAAGCCGGTGAAGTTGCGAATGTCGGCGAAGAGCACCGTCACCACACGCTTCTCTCCGGTGAGGGCGATGTCGCCGCCGCGCAGCACCTCTTCGACGACGGCGTCAGAGGTGTACCGGGCGAAGAGCCGGCGAATGCGCTCGGTCTGCGAGGTGCGGCGCAGCACCGACTCGATGCGCGCGGCGAGCTCGTCCATCGAGGCGCCCTTGTGCACGTAGTCGTCGGCGCCGGCCTTCAAGAGGCCCACGCGTTGGGCGTCGCCGTCGTTGGCGGTGAGAATGAGCACGGGCAGCTCGCGCCGCGGGCCGCTCTTGATGCGCCGGCACAGCTCGGCCCCGTCGATGCCAGGCATGTCGAGGTCGGTGAGCACGAGGTCGGGCTTCACGACGTCGAGCTGCTCGAGCGCCAGGAACGGGTCGTTGAACGGGGCGACCTCGTAGCCGTGGTTGGTGAGCCCGTCTTGCACGAGGGAGCAGGCGAGCTCGCTGTCGTCGACCACCAGCACGCGGCGGCCCGTGGGTGCGGCCTGGACGCCGGACGTCGTCTTGCGTGGCGGCTCGGGCGCGGCGCTCATGCGCTGCTGCAGGCCCAGCGCCTCGTACACCTGCTGGTGCGTGCAGGCGCCGAGCTCGATGAGCAGCTCGCCCAGCCTGCGACCATCACGGCGCTGCTTCTCGAGGCCCAGCTCGAGCGCGTCGGGCGAGAGGTACTGCAGGCCGACGAGAATCTCGCCCAGGGGCGGGCGGTCGAGCACCACGGTGTCTCCCCGCGAGATGGCGAGCGCGAGCGCGCGCTGCAGCTGGGGCCGCGTGAGGTAGCCGAGCGAGAGGAGCGCTTCTCCGACCCGCGCGCCGGTGAGCGGCTGCAGCGCGAGCGCCTCGGCCACCTGCCCGTCGGTGACGAGGCCGAGCTCGATCAGCAGGTCGCCGAAGCGTCGAGTGGGTTCAGTCATCGCGGGGCCCTGCGAATGCTACACCGCCCGATGGCCGCCGCCCCTTCTGAATCGGCTCAATGCCCCCCGACGCGGAGCAGCGCCATGAGGATCTCGAGGAGGATGAGCACCACCACCATCACCTCGAGGGTGAGCGACCGATCGTGGTCCACTTCACCCTTGAGCAGGCCGTACGTCTGCAGCAGCAGCTTGTGTTTGCGCGAGACCTGCTCGCTCCACTGCTTGACGCGCAGCTGCAGCACGGCGCTCTCGTAGACGCGGGCGAGGTAGACGTCGCCGACGATCTTCAGGGCGTTCTCGACCCGCTCCATGAACTCCGAGAGCTCGATGACGGTCTGCATCAGCTCGCGCAGCACCTGCCGGTAGGGGCTGTACAGAATCGAGCCCTTCTTCATGTCGATGCCGTCGTAGACGCGGGTGAGCTCACCATCGAGCACCGCGTCGAAGTAGCGCAGCTCGAGCAGCTGGGCGTTGGCGATCTCGAGCAGGTCGACGATGTCTTCGCTGCCCGACGGCTCGTAGAGGAACGCGGCGTTCCACTCCATGAGGGCCAGGTCTTCGTTGGTGTAGCTGTGGTGGTGCTCGAGCACCTCGCGCACCTCTCGCGGCGAGAGCGCGGCCACGTCGACCTCACCGAGAATCAGCTTCGCCAGCGCGGGCTCGGCGAGCACCTCGTCGGCCTTCGGCTTGCCGTCGAAGCTGCGCACGAAGAGCACCGTGTATTCCTCGATCTGGTCCCACAGGTGCGGCTTGTCGAAGGCGGGCTCGAGCTGGGTGCGAAGGCGCGTCAGCTCGTCGCGGGCGAGGGTCTCGATGGCCTTGGAGTCGTACAGCTCGTCGGCGAAGGGCGTCACCTCTTCGAGCGTCTGGCCGGGCTCGATGGGCACGCGCACGACGACGGCGAGGCAGCCGTGGTCGAAGAGGCGCACGCCGAACTGCACCTCACGAATGCGGCCCAGCACGTCGAGCTGCCGGGTGCCGAGGTCGGCGGCGAGCGGCGCGTTCGAGAGCTGAATGTACGCGCTGCCTGCGCGCGAGAAGCCGACGCGGCGAACGCCCGAGCCCGCGGTCGAGAGCAGCGCGCGGCACTTCTCGAGGTCGATGGAGTCGGCCACGTCGAAGAAGCGGTAACAGAGGGCTGAGGCGTCGGTGAGGCGCAGCACGGAGCTGGTTGTACTCCCTCACGGCTCCATCGGCCGCCACTTCGTCTTCTCGAAGGCCTCGAGCTTCTGCTCCCAGACGCCGCGGGCCTTGAGCACGCGCTCGACGAAGTCGGCGTGCAGCTTCAGCAGCGGCTCCATCACGGTGGGCCCTTCGAGCAGGCCGAGCGCTTCGGCGACGGCCTCGAGCGTCGAGCGGCCCTCTTCGAACGAGGTGTCACGCAACCGGAGGATATTCGCAGGCGGCGCATCGAGCTGCACACGGGGCAGGCCGTGCAGCTTCGGGAGCTTGGTGAACATGCGCCGCGTCTGCCGCCAGGTGCCGTCGATGACGACGAGCGTCTCGGGTGGCGTGGTGGGCCAGGGCGCGGGCGTCTCGGAGGGGAACAACACCACCGCGTTCTCGAGCGAGGGCAGCTTCTCGTTCACGCCGGCCGGGTCGTCGTCGAAGTCGACCACCGTCATGTTCGGCAGCGCCAGCGCCGCGGCGCGCACGGTGCCGGTCGACTTCCACGACTCGCGCTCGTGACGAATCATCAGAATCTTCGTCTTCGTGGCCACGGTGGGCACGTGCGGGCACACGCAGAACTCGAACCGAATCCAGCAGCGGGGGCATCGGCCGGGCAGGTCGCTCGACGTGCGGGAGCGCATGACGCGCCACCTACACCACAACGCGGCGACGATTGCTGCCGAACGCGCACGCCCAGGGAGTAGAAGCGGGCCATGAACCTCGACGACCTCAAGGCGCGCGTGAGCGCGGCGTTCGCAGAGCGCGAGAAGCTCAAAGAGCCGTTCTACGCGATGGCCGTGAAAGAGACGGTGGCGCTGCTCGCCCGCGGCGTGATTCGCGTGGCCCAGAAGGGCGCGAACGGCTGGGAGGTCAACGCGTGGGTGAAGGAGGCGATTCTCTGCTTCTTCGCCATCAGCGAGATGAAGACGATGGAGCTGCCGCCCTTCGAGTTCCACGACAAGATTCCCCTGAAGAAGCACCTCGCCGACGCGGGCGTGCGCGTGGTGCCTCCGGGCGTGGCGCGCTACGGCGCGTTCCTCGAGCGGGGCGTGGTGGTGAGGCCCGGCTACGTGAACATCGGCGCGTGGGTCGGCGCTGGCACCATGGTCGACACCTGGGCGACCGTCGGCAGCTGCGCGCAGATTGGTCGCAACGTGCACCTCTCGGGCGGCGTCGGCATTGGCGGCGTGCTCGAGCCCTCGACCGCGACGCCCGTCATCATCGAAGACGGCGCCTTCATCGGCAGCCGGGCCGTCATCGTCGAAGGGGTGCAGGTCGGCGAAGAGGCGGTCATCGGCGCGAACGTGGTGCTCACCGCGTCGACGCACATCATCGACGTCACGGGTGCGCAGGAGGTCGTGCACAAGGGCCGCGTGCCGCCGCGCAGCGTGGTGATTCCCGGCTCGCGGGCCAAGAAGTTCCCCGCGGGTGAGTACCAGGTGCCGTGCGCGCTCATCATCGGGCAGCGCTCGGCGACGACCGACTCGAAGACCTCGCTCAACCAGGTGCTGCGCGACTTCGCCGTGCCGGTGTGATGCTCGCCCGCTCACTCGCAGAACGCGCGCTGGCGCTGATTCGAATTCCGTCGGTCATCGGGCACGAGCAGGCGCTCGCGAACGTGGTCGAGGCGTGGGCGCTCGAGCGTTTCGAGCGCGCCGACGTGGTGCGCGTGTCGAACTCACTCGCGGCGGGAAAGCGGAGCGACCCTCGGCCCGCGCTCTGTCTCGTCGGTCACCTCGACACCGTGCCCGAGAACCCCGACGGCACCGAGCCGCGCATCGAGGGCGACCGCCTCATCGGCCTGGGCGCCTCGGACATGAAGGGCTCGCTCGCCGTGATGATGGCGCTCGCCGACGCGCTGCCGCTCGACACCCTGCCCTTCAATCTGCGCCTCGTCTTCTACGAGCGCGAAGAGGGCCCGTTCCTCGAGTCGGGGCTGGGGCCACTCTTCCAGGCCGCGCCCGAGCTCAAGCAGGCCGCCTTCACCATCGCCATGGAGCCCACCGACGGCGCCGTGCAGGTCGGCTGCGTCGGCTCACTGCACGCGAAGCTCTCGTTCCTGGGCAAAGCGGCGCACTCGGCGAGGCCGTGGCAGGGCACCAACGCGATTCATGCTGCGGCGGGTGTGTTGACCGACCTCGCGGCCCGGGAGCGTCGGGAGGTCGTCGTCTCTGGCCACACCTTCTTCGAGGTGATGAGCGCGACGCTGGCGAAGGGTGGCCGGGCGCGCAACGTGGTGCCCGACGCCTTCGAGGTGAACGTCAACTACCGCTTCGCGCCGGGTAAGCGCGTCGACACCGCGAAAGAAGACGTGCTCGCGCTGGTGAACGGCCGGTGCGCGGTCGAGTTCACCGACCTGGCTCCGTCGGGCGGCGTCTGCGCGGGCAACCCGCACTTCGAGAAGCTGGTGCTCCTCACGGGCCGGCCCGCCGAAGCCAAGCAGGCGTGGACCGATGTCGCCCGCCTCTCGGAGTGGGGGCTCGATGCGGTGAACTACGGCCCTGGCGAGACGGCGCAGGCGCACCAGAAGGGTGAGAGCGCGTCGGTCGCAGCGCTCGGCCACGCCTACGTCGCGCTCACGAAGCTGCTCACCGGCACCTGAGCCGTCGCAGCGCCGGGTTGTCGGCTCCAGCCTTCACCTGACGCCTCGACCCGACAATCGAGTGGCAGAAAAACCGCGCCCGCCGCGGAGCGGTTGCCGCTGGCCACTCGTTTGCTGGAGTGGGGCACCATGCACCGTCTCGCCCTGCTCGCCCTGCTCTGCTCGTGCGCTCCATCGCCGATGACACCTGAAGGCCCGCCGCGCTTCGTCGGCAAGGTCTCGGGCACCGACGCGCTCATCGGGCTCGCCGTCGAAGACGGCTCGGTCGTCGCCTACGTCTGCGGCAAAGACTCGTGGGAGACGCGCACCGGCTGGTTCGCCACGGGCTTCGAGTCAGCCGAGGCCGTCGACACGGGCGCGCTCGTCTCGGTGTCGAGCGCCTCGGGGCACACGCTCGAGGGCGCGGTGGTGGAGCGGAGCCAGGTGACGGGGTCGATTCGTTTCGCCGATGGAACGGTGGCGCCCTTCGTGGCCGAGCGGGCCGACCCGCGCACCGCGGCCGGGCTGTACGACACCACCTCGAGCGAGGGGCAGGCGGGGCTCATCATCACCAACGACCTCGAGGCGGCCGGCGCGGCGACGGCCATCAGCGGCACCGACATCGCCCCCACGCGCGCGCAGGTGCAGGTCGTGGGCACGCTCGTCGGCACACCGTCTCCGCCGACGGTGACGGTGTCGGTGCCCAACCTCAGCGTCACCACGCTCACCCCCGTGGTGCCCGCGCAGCAGAGCGTCACCGCCACCAGCCCGACGCTCGTCATTCTCGTGCACGGCATGTCTCACCCGGCCGACAGCCAGCTGCGCCTCGTCGACACGCCCGAGTACTCGCGCGGCGAGTGGAGCGTCGACTTCCTGCGTGGGCTGTTGGGGGCCGCGCCGAACACCGCCCCGCCGCTCTTCACCTTTCTGCGGCCGTTCTCCGACGCCGAGTACCTCACCGTCGGCGCCCCGTTTCCGTCGACGCTCACCGACGCCACCGTCACCTCGAACGCGGGGCTCCCGGCCAACTTCGTGACGGCCGTTCCCGTCGACGTCACGCCCGCGCCGCTCGGCCAGACGCCACGCATTCCCCGCGCGCCGCCCATCGCGGCGTTCATCACCTATCGAGACTCGGGCGCGGGGCTGGTCGAGTCGGGGCAGCGCATCGCCAACCAGGCCTACCTCGCGCTGCGCTGGTACGAGCAGACGTTCAAGAAGACGCCGCGGCTGGTGTTCGTGACGCAGAGCTTCGGCGGCGTCACCTCGCGCTTCGTGTTGAGCGCGCCGCTGACGGCCGAGCTGACCAACGCGCGGGTGCCCTTCGACGGCGTCACGCTCACGGCCGAAGACCTGCGCCGCATGATCTACGTGCGCGACCGCACCATGTCGCTCGTCACGCTCGGCACGCCGCACGAGGGCAGCTTCCTCGCCGACGTCTTCGTGCCCGCCCAGATGGCGCTGCAGGACGTCGCCACGGGGCTCGAGAACCAGGTCGCGCCCAACTCCGAGGCCGGGCGCTTCGGAGCGTCGCTGCGCATCGCGGCCAACATCTTCCCCGAGCTGACCGACGAGGCCGTCACGACGAACGAGGCGCTCGCGGCCGCACGGGAGGGACTGGCCGAGGTGCAGCGCCGTCTCAACGGGCGAGCGTTGAGAGATCTGCAACACCCCTTCTGGGAGCGCGTGAACCAGGGGCCGCTGCACCCACGCCGCGCGCGCCGCGCGAGCTCGCCCATCCTCAACGCGTCGAACCAGCTCATCCCCGTGTACGCCGGAGGCTCCCGCTCGCCCGGCGGCCGCGCCTTCACCGGCCCCGAGCTGTCGGCCTTCACCCGCTTCGGCGCCGAGAGCCCGAAGGAGCAGGGGTGGATCATGATGACGATGTTCGCCGACTTCGTGATTCGTGCGGCGCGCCTGCAGGGCTTCGGCTCGTCGACGACGACGCTGTTGGCCGACTTCGACGGGCAGCTCGACCGGCGACGCCGCCTGTCTGACTTCGGCGCCTTCGCCCGCGAGCGCATTCAAGCGGTGGTCGGCAGCATCAGCCCGTGGGCCCTCGACTCGACGCAGGCGACGACCGCCCTCGACGGCGCGGTGGCGCTCGCGGTCGGCAGGGCCTCGCGGCTGACGGTGCCGGTCACGCTCGATCAGGAGGGGCGCTTCGAGCTGACGGGCCGGGTGCGGGTGCCGGCGCTCGGCTTCTCGTGCACCGACGGCTCGAGCACCTTCCGCATCGTGGTGGACTTCGGGCGCCTGCTGACGTCGCTCGTGCAGACGTACACGAACCTGAGCAACGCCCGCGCCCGCGCCAACGCGCTCGACCTGAACGGGTTGATCTCGGCGCTGGGCCTCGCGGCCGCCAACATCGACGACATCAAGGACTGGTTCGTCACGAAGTACACGTCGCTCGCGGTGCCCGATGGCCGCTGCAAGCTGCCCGACGCGAACCCGCTCAACCTCTTGAGCATCGCGAACCTGGGCAACTGGCGCACGGTGGTGGCCGACGACGAGTTCCCCGCGCCGGTCTGGGTACGAACGAGCGCGGTCGCGCAAGACGACGAGATCGACAGCGACGGGCCGGTGGCCTTCGACTCGGCGATGGGCCTCACGCTCGGCACGCAGACGCCGCTCTTCTTCGACCACGCGCGCCGCGACGACGTTCGCAACGGCGTGCCCTCAACTGGCTCGTGGTACCGCTTCTTCGACTCGCCCATCGAGGCCGACTGCCACGGCATGCAGCACCAGTTCATCGCCGGCCAGTGGGTGGTGCAGACGTTCGTACCTGCGGGCCCGGTGCCACGAGCGATGGGCCTGGGCAGCTTCTGACGTCAGCCGCCCATCAACGCGGCCTGCACGTTCTTGAGGAGGGCGATCTCTTCTTTCTGCACCTTGCCGTCGGCGAGCACGAGGGCGCGCGCGGCCTGCAGCGTGTCGTCGGAGCGCGAGCGCAGAAGCTCCCAGTTCGGGTCCGAGGGGCGGCGGCCGGCCTTCACGGCCTCCATGAGCTTCTGCAGCGCGATCTCGGGCACCGACCAGCTCCGGCCGAGGCCGAGCAGCATGTTCGCCTCGGTCTGGTCGACCGCGCCGTCGACCCACGCGACGTGCAGCAGCAGCTTGAGGACTTCGAGGTTGAACTGGTCGTCGGTGGAGAGCGCCATGGCGAGGCCGCAGCTTACACCGCGTGCGTCGCGTCAGACGGCCAACGAATCGAGACGGTCGTTCCATCGCCCGGCGTCGACTGAATCCCCACCGTGCCGTGGTGTTGGCCGACGATGAAGTGCACGAGCGACAGGCCCAGGCCCGTGCCCTTGGTGCCCTTGGTGGTGAAGAAGGGCTGAAAGAGCCTCGCCACGTTCTCGCTCGAGATGCCGGCGCCGGTGTCGATGACGTCGAGCTGCGTGAAGCCCGGCTCTTCGTCGCTGGGCCGTGCGCGCAGCAGCACCACACCGCCGTCTTTCATGGCGTCGCGTGCGTTGGTGACGAGGTTCATCACCACCTGCACGAGCTGCGTCGGAATCGCGAAGAACGTCACCCCGGGAGCGAAGGCGAACTTCACGCCCACGGGCGCCTTGATGAACGCGTGGAGCAGCGGCGCGAGCTGCGCCTCGAGCACGTCGCCCGTCACCACCTGCGGAGCGTCGCTCCCCCTCTGAAACGCCATCAACTGCCGGGCGAGCGACTGCGCGTGGCCGAGCGCGATCTCGAGGTCCTTCACCGACTCCTGGGCGTCGGGGCGCTGGTCTCGGGCCAGCAGCGTGACGTTCAGCTGCGCGGCCTGAATGAGGTTGTTCAGGTCGTGCGCCACGCCGGCGGCAAACCGGCCGATGAGTTCGAGACGGTCTCGCTCGAGGGTCGAGACCTGCAGGGCATGGGCGGTGCGCTCGGCAGTGGTGCGCGCAGACGACTCCATGAAGTAGGCGACCAGGTCGGCCACCGTCGCCGCGAACTGGTGCTCGTCGCTCGTCCAAGCGCGCGGGGTGATCGCCTCGTGACAGACGACGCCGATGACCTGCCCGTCGCGATAGAGGGCCGCGTCGAGCATCGAGACGATGGCGTTGGGCGCCAGGTAGTCCTGCAGCAGCTCGACGGTGCGGCGATCGGTGAGGGCGTCTTCGACGCCGACGAAGCGGTTCGAGAGCACCGCCGTGCAGTAGTTCGGGTGTGTGCTGATGCGGAGCGAGGGCAGCGGCTGCCGCTCGCCTTCGACGTGCATCGCGATGCAGCGCAGGCGGTCGTCGGTGTGCTCGGCCAGCCAGATGCCGACGCGGGCGACGCCGAGGGCGTGGGCGGCGATCTCACACACGCGCTGCAGCGTGCGCTCGAGGTCGGCGTCGGGCTTGAGCCGGCTGATGCGCAAGCGGGCGCCGGTGAAGCCCACCCGCTGTGTGACGGCGCTGTTTTCGCTGTTATGCCCCACCGGTTGCCGACGATGCCGCACCCACTCACCGTCGGCCAGCGATCTCGTCGATCACTTGAGCAGCTTGCGCACGCGCTCCTTGTCGGCCGAGAACGTGAAGTGCTCGAGCAGCTTGAAGGCGTTCTGGCGGTCGACGAGCTTCTTCTTCGTGCGCTCGACGACGCCCACCTTCTCGTCCGACATCGAGAGCAGATCGATCAGCTTGCCCACCTGCTCGACCGTGAAGACGTGGCTGTTGGCCGCGGTCTCGATGACGCCCAGCTTCTCGTTGCCGAAGCCCGCGTCGTTGACGGCTTCGACGAGCGCGTCGAAGTCGGCGTCGGCCATGCCCTGAGGCGCAGGCGCTGCAGCCGGCGCGGGAGCAGGAGCCGCCGCACCCTTCAGCTTCAGCGTGCCCCCGATGAAACGCTTCACCTCGAACTTCTTGTCGAGCAGGAGCGCGCCGTCGGCGCCGACGAGAATGACCCGGTAGAACTGGTCGCCTTTGCCTTCGAAGATGAAGGGCACCGACGAGCGCGTGACGAGCGAGCCGTCGTCGCTCCACACCTCGCCCAGCGCGCCCTCGGGGCTGACCACCTTGATGTTCGAGCCCGGCACGCCGAAGGGCGAATAGTCGATGGAGAACTGCTCGCCGCCGAACGTACGAGGCGGCGGCGCCTGGGTGCGTGTGGGCGCGGGCGCGGGAGCAGGCGCAGGCGCGCGTTCAGCAGGGAGCTGCGACTTCACCGTCACGTTCAAGCCGGGTACGGAGACGGTGGTGGTCGTCTCCTCCTCGGCCTGCGCGAACGAGAGCGATGCGGTCACGACGACGATGGCACTCAACAGGCGAAACATGGGCGGCCTCCAGGGGTGAATGAGACGGCCCGAAGACGCCGCGCCTCACGCGCCGATTCAGGGCCGTGGCCCCGAACACCCCTGAAAAGAATGAATGGATCGCCCGTGTGGCCCGCCGGCAACCAACGGCGAGCTCAGCCTCTGACGACGAAGACCGGCTTGCGGCTCGTCTTGAGCACCTCCTCCGCCACCGAGCCGAACACCGTACGCATCAGCCCGGTGCGGCCGTGCGACGAGATGACGATGAGATCGGCCGCCACCCGCTCGGCCGCGTCGGCGATGGCCTGCGCCGCGTTGGGTGAGCGCAACACCTCGGTGCGCGTGACGATGCCCTTCTCGGCCATGGCCGCGGGCGTCAGCGCGCGCAGCCTCGCGGCCACCTCGAGCTCGACCTTCGCGGGCGCCTGGGGAATCAGCTCGGCGCTCGGCAGGTAGCGCTCGGCCAGCTCTCCCGCGAGGCCCGTCGTGAGCGTCACGTGCGTGAGGTACACCTCACCGCCAGGCTCCGTCAGCGCGTAGGCCCACGGCACCGCGGCGTTGCCCAGCGTCGAGAAGTCGGTCGTCACCAGCACGCGCCGCGCTCGCGGCTGACTCAGCCGCGTCGGGTTCCCATCGGGAGGCACGATGGCGACGCTCATGCGCGAGAGGTGCAGCGCCGCCGCCGAGACGCTCCACATGCGCGCCAGGCCCTTGCGGCCGTGCGTACCGACGACGACCAGCTGACACCGCTCGGCTTCGGCGAGCTCGAGCAGATGATCAGCCACCCGCCCCACGGCCAGCTTCGCCCGGTAGAACAGCTCGCCTTTGCCATCGAGCGCCGGCACGTGCGCCTTCAGGTCGCGCTCGATGAGCGCTTCGACGCGCGGGTCGGCGTCGGTGTACGAGAACCGGCGCGACAAGCCGTACTGCCGGTGCGCTTCGTCCTGGTAGTAGACGCGGCCCAGCACGACGTCGATGGGCGCGAGCCGTCGCAGCGCCTCGACCCACCGCAGCGCGCTCATCGAGGCTTCACTGTCGTCGGTGCCGACGATGACGCGCAGCCCCTGCCCCTTCGCCCACGCCGTCATGGAGTCGCTCTCGCGCACCACCAGCACGGGAATGTCGGAGCCGCTCGCCAGGCGCTCCGACGTACCGCCGAGCTTCACGAGCGCGCCTGCGCCGTGGCCCGCCGAGCCGACGACGATGAGCTTCGCTTTGCGCTTGAGGGCGTAGTCGCGCATCGAGTCGGCCACCTCGCCCGGCAACACCACCGTCTCGATGCGGGCCTTCGTGTACTCCTTCAGCCGGCCCACCTCGGCGTTGAGCCGCTCGCGAATGAGCGTCTGCACGCGCTCGAAAGCGGTCGCGTCCATCTGCTCGACTTGAGGCTCGAGCACGTGCACGAGGAACAGCTCGTCGTCGAGCCGGCCCGCGAGCGTTGCGGCCACGACCGAGGCCGACGAAGACCACGTGGAGAAGTCGATGCCACAGATGATGGCCATGGGAGACCTCCACGGCCACAGACCTACAACCAGCATGCCGCGCGCGACCCTGTGTGCACCCGCACTGCAACCGCAAAGCGGGCGTTCTCTTCTCGGGCGTCAGCTCGAACCGGCGCGGATGGCAGCGCTCAAGACTCGAGGGAGCGAGAGAGGGCTTCGAGCGCGAGGGAGGGAAACCGTCGAGCCCGCAACGCCGAGATGACGGGCTGCCACGGCGCTGGGCAGGCGGAGCCTCCGGCCTGCGCGAAGGCGAAGGTACAGACGACCGACAGCTCCACGAGCTCCTGCGGCATCGCCTTGAGGCCGTCGAAGAGCGAGGGCGCGAGCGCCTTGACTGGCAGCGAGAGCGCACCGAGCTGGGCGTCGAACGCGGCCGCCGACGGCGCCTCCCACGCAGGCCGACGGGCGCGCAGGTTGTGAGCGACGATGGCTGCGGCCACGAAGCGCGCCTTGTCGATGTCGGTGGTGCTCGCGTTGAGCCTCCGCGCGAGGTCGCCGCAGAGCTGCACGAGCGCGATGCCGTCTCCGCCAGCGTCGCCAAACCCGCCGAGCAGCACCTCGACCAGCTTCGTCTGGCCTTCGTCGAGGCCCGTCGCCGACACGCCGCGCGTGCGGGCCTCGGCGCGGCCTTCGAGCTCGAGCACGCCCGAGTCTGCCGACACCTCGAGTGCGGCCGTCTCGGTGATGCCGGAGTCGGACTTGCGGCCTGCGGTCGGGCCACGGTCGAGCCAGGAGTCGGGGTCGTCGTCGGTGACGCCGCCGTAGAGCCGCGTCACCGTGTCGCGCAGCGCGCGATCGCCCGCCCGCACCGGCTGGAGCGCGCGCCCCGTCACCCGCTTGAGCTCCTCGATGGTCTCGGTGTCGAGCGGGTCGACGACGGCGACGAGCAGCACCGCGCCCTTCTCGGCGAGCGGCACCGCCACCAGCCGCTCGGCGTCAGCCTCGGAGAGCAGATGGAGCGGCAGCCGACCGCCGTCGAGCGCCGAGAGCTGCGTCGACGTCATCACCGCCGTGCGCGTGACGGCGCCCAGCGCCTCGACGACGTGGTCTTCGCTGAGCACGCCGTCGATGATGAGCGTGTCTCCGAGCGAGAGGTTGAGCATCGTCGCGCGCTGCATCGACTCGGCGAGCTGCGCGGTCGAGAGGCGGCCCGCACGCACCAGGTGTTCACCGAGGAGCGCTTCTCGGCTGGGCGGCGCCTGAACGCCGGGCGGAGACGGCCGCACGTCGTCACCGTGTCGCACGGCCTCGAGCTGCTCGTGCGTCACCCGGCGCGTCTCGATGCGCCCGATGACGGTGGTGGAGGGGTTGAGGGGCGCCGCGGGCGGCGGGCGCGACACGGGCGGGGGCGGCGCCGCGGGCCGTGGAGGAACGAGGCGAAGCTCGGTGGTGCGCGCGGCCATCGGCGGCTGCCGGTCTGACATGAGGCGGCGGAACGCGCGGGTGAGCTCGCCGTCTCCGGTCGAGAGCCCGAGCGAAGCGCTCGCCATCTGCAACGCCTCGGGCACCTCGAGCGCGGGTGGGCGTTCGTGCGGGTCACGGTGCAGCATCCACCCCAGCACGGTGCGCAGTTGTTCGGGCACGCCCTGCAGCACGCTCGGCGGAGCGGCCTGGTACTTCTGCGCGAGACCCAGCACGTCCATCGGGTTGGGCGCGACGAAGAGGCTCCGGCCGGTGAGCATCTCGAGCAGCAACAGGCCCATGCGGAAGACGTCGGTCGCCTGCTGCGACGCGGCCGACACCTGCTCGGGCGCGATGGCGTGCGGCTCACTGCGCGCGGGCCCGCGGCTCGGGTGGGAGCCCGCGACGAGCGCGAAGCCCGAGTGCATGAGCAGCACCTTGCCCGAGACGGTGACGAACACCGACGACGCCGAGACGTCACCGTGCACCTGCCCGGCGTGGTGCAGCGCGCCGATGCCCTGAGCGACACGCTCGATGATGGCGACCGACTCTTCGAGCGACAACCGCCCCGTCTTCGACGTCATCAACGCGCGCAGCGGCTCGCCGTCACCCGTCTCTTCGACGAACCAGAGCCCGTCACCACCAGCGCCGAACTCGAGCAGCGGCGCCAGCTCGGCCGCCCGCGTGGCCATCAACCCTCGCGACTGCGTCGAGAAGCGCTCGAGAAACGTGTGGTCCTGCGTCCACGGCGGCGAGAGGCGCGAGAGCACCAGCCACTGCCCATCGCGCGCGCCAAGATGGGCCTCGACGACGCCCGATGCCGCAACGAGTCTTCGCCCCAGCTGGTAGGTCCCCACGGTTCGCGCGACGATGCGTGAAGCGGCAGTCGAATCGTCCGCTGACAGCGTACACTGAGTTCCGTTGAGGAACGATGAAACGACTCCTGTGAACGTGCCGCCATCAGGTTGGCACCGACTGATTCACCAACTCAGAGGGAAACGATGCGACTGATCATTCCTGTAGTGGCGGCGATGGCGATGTGCGCGTGTGGCGTTTCGCCCGAGGTTCGCGTCGACGAGTCGAAGGGCATTCCTCCGGTGAAGGGCACGACCGAAGTGCAGCTCGGCACGCTCAACTGCGGCATGCCCATCACCTCGGGCGACGTCACCGTGCAGACGAAGGTGGTGGCCGGCGGGTGTGAGCTCTCGTTCGATCGCGACGTGCAGGTGCTCAAGGCGGAGGACTACACGAACATTCCCGACCTCAAGGCGGCGACCGCGCTGGTGCAGCGCATCGAGCTGACGGTGAAGCGGCTCGCGTTCACCGATGGCGCGACGAACATGAGCCTCGACCTCGCGACGCGCGTCACCAGCGCGCAGTTGTCGGTGAATGGGCAGCTCGTCGCCGAGAAGGAGTCGCTCACCTCGTTGCCGAAGACGGTGACGCTCTCGGGCGCGGCGCTGGAGCAGATGAAGTCGAAGATCGACGCCCGCCAGCCGGCCTCGGTGAAGACGCGGGTGGTGCTGGTGCTCCCAGCCATGCCGCCCCCGCCGCAGCGGTTGATCATCGACTACGACTCGCAGCCCGCCATCATTCTGGGAGCGAAGGCGCCGACCTTCTTCTGAGCGTCAGCCCCTCACGGCACCAGCGACGAAGGCTCGGGCGCGGGCTGCGATCGTCGGCCAGCGCTTCTCGGGTTCATGCACGACGAGCCACTCCTTCATCACCCGGCTGCCCATCGAGAGGCGCTCGCCGCGCCCACTCGCGACCGCCGCGTCGATCTCGGCCGAGGGCAGCTTCACCACCAGCGCGCCCTTCACCGTCATCGCGAAGACCTTGCCGTCGACCTTGAGGCCGTTCTTCCCGAACGCGCCGCGCTCGCCGGAGGGCACCGTCACCCGCGGGTCTGAGGCGAACGAACGGGCGAGGGCCGACCAGGCGTCCTCGGAGGGTGGGATGACGGGTCTGGCGCGGCGGCTGGTCACGAGGGGCTCCTTCCCAAGGCTCGAGGGCCAGTTCCTATTCCACAAGCATCGACTTGTACAACCAACGGCTTGTGTGATTCGTCTGCGCGCCGCATGATTCGGCAATGGGAAGTGAGCCCGTGCTTCGAGCCCTCGCAGAGCCGCGCCGTCAGGCGATCTTGAAGCTCGTTCGCGACAAGCCACGCTCGGTCACCGAGATTGGCGAACACTTCGACATCAGCCAGCAGGCGGTCTCGCAACACCTCCAGGTGCTGGCCGAAGCAGGCCTCGTCGCGGTGCAGCCCTCGGGGCGGCAGCGGCTCTACGTCGTCGACCCGCGGGGGCTCGAGCAGCTCGAGCGCTTTCTCGCCGACCTGTGGCCACGCGGGCTCGAGCGCCTCAAACACGCGGTCGAGCAGCGCAAGGGCAAGCGCCATGACCGCTGAGCGCTTTCAGGGGTCGATCTTCGTCGAGGCGTCACCCGAAGAGGTCTTCCCCTACTTCACCGAGGCCGAGGCGCTGGCGACGTGGATGGGCGATCGCGCCGTCGTGGAGCCCCGGCCCGGCGGGAAGTTCGTCATCGCCTTCGACGATCGCGTCGTCGAGGGTCGGTACGTCGAGGTCGAGTTCCCGCGCCGCGTGGTCGTCACCTGGGGTCGGCACGGCTCGGTTCGGCTGCCTCCCGGCGGCAGCACCCTGGTGGTGACCTTCGAGGCGGAAGGCTCGGGGACGAGGGTGACGATCGTGCACGAGGGGCTGCCCGACCTCGAGCGGGAGCTGCACGCGCGTGGCTGGGCGCACTATCTGCCCCGCCTCGCGTCGGCGGCAGCGGGCCGGCAGCTCGAGCCCCACTACGTTCCCCCGCAGCTGGTCGAAGGCGCTGACTGAGCGCACCCCAGCGCGCCCCATGGGGCAACGTGGGACTGGGTGTGACCCTTCGCGTTTCACGGGGTCTTGCTTTCGGGTAGTGCCGTTTTCGGCCGGGCCGGAAGGAAGATTTCGATGTCGAAGCAGCTGATCGTGCTGGCAGTGCTGGTGGGTGGGGTCGTCGCAGTGGCGTGCGGGCAGACGCCGGCGCTGACGTTTCAGAACAACATCGACCCCGCGACCGAGACGAGCTTCGGCACCCTCCCCCCGCCCGACTACGACGGTGGCATCGGCGGCCTGCCGTGCGACGTGGCGACGGTGGTTCGTACGCGCTGCGCTTCGTGTCACCGCAACCCTCCGACCGGCAACGCGACGATGCCGCTGACGACGTGGGCCGAGCTGACCGCGGCATCGCCGAGCGGAGCCAGCTACGCCGCTCGCAGCCTGCTGCGCATGAAGGACACCACCTCGCCGATGCCTCCTGGCGCGCCGCTCCCTGCGAGCGAGATCGCCGCCTTCGAGGCGTGGGTGAATGGTGGCGCGAAGATGGGCACCTGCTCCGCCGACGCCGGCGTGCCGATGGTGACGTGCACTGCGAACCAGAGCTGGGCGACGGCGAACCGCTACCTCGAGAACCCCGAGATGAACCCCGGGCTGGCGTGCCGCTCGTGCCACGACGGACAGAACTTCAAGGGCCAGAACCCGTCACTGCGCAGCAAGCGCAGCCTGCTGTTCACCTTCGCGGGCACCATCTACCCGGGCCAGAACCAGAAGGACTTCTGCTTCTCGTACGTGCCGGCGGGCACGACGGTGGAGATCATCGACCGGACCGGCCAGGTGCAGCTCACGCTCACCCCGCTGCGCGTGTCGGGCAACTTCTTCTCCGACCGGCTGACGACGACGCCCGTGTGGCTGCCGTACACGGTGAAGGTGAAGCGGAATGGCGCCGTGGTCTCGGAGATGACGACGCCGCAGATGAATGGTGACTGCAACGTGTGCCACACGGAGCTCGGTGAGCAGGGCGCACCGGGACGAATCACGTACTGAACGGCCGAGCGTTCCAGATTTCGTCGAGTCAATTTCTCCTCGTCCGCGATTTCTCCCGAGGCGCATGCGTGAGGTCGTCGCTCACGCCGACTTCGGTTCTGCATGAGCGGTCGTGAGTTCGCCAACGAGACTGATTTGATCCGCACTCATCGAGGGGCAGCGCCCTGACCTCGAACACGACTCCGACTCGCCCATGAGCAGCCGCCCGAGAGCGGCCACCCACCGGCCGGCTTCGTCAGCGGCTTCGTCGACGCAGCAACGTGAGCGCGAGCGCCAACACCGACAGCCCGCCTTCGACACCCGAGCAACCACAGCCCTTGGGCATCTCGGTCGCTCCACCACCTGCTGCGCCGCCAGCCATCGCCTGGCCACCACCTGCGGAGCCTCCGCCAGCCGCGCCGCCACCGGTCGCGCCACCATCACCCGGCTGGGCCGTTCCACCACCCATGCCGACGCAGAGGTCGTCGACCGTGCCGTCGCAGTCGTCATCGACGCCGTTGCAGAGCTCGAGCGAAGGCTTCACCTCTCCCGTGCACCGCGTGTAGCTGCCGTTGGTGCAGGTGCGCATGCCGCCGCGGCACGCGCCCACGCCGCGCGTCTCGGACGGGCCGGTGTAACAAGGCCGCGGCTCGTCAGCGCGGCACGTGCACATGTCGTCGACGGTGCCGTTGCAGTCGTTGTCGAGCCCGTCGCAGATCTCGGCCGTCGGCATGTTCGGCGTGCACGTCTGCATCGTGCCGGCCGTGCAGCGGCCGACGCTCTTGCGGGCGCACGCCCCCGAGCCACAGCGGTCGTAGCCGATGAGCGCCTGCGTCTCGCGCGCGACCTCCTGCAGGCCGTCGCAGTCGTCGTCCTGGTTGTTGCAGATCTCGGGCGTCGGAATCTTCCCGGCGAACG
The DNA here is from genome assembly GCA_016879935.1 of Archangiaceae bacterium. Classification (GTDB taxonomy): domain Bacteria; phylum Myxococcota; class Myxococcia; order Myxococcales; family Myxococcaceae; genus Xiheimicrobium. The sequence goes on from JAACJQ010000141.1 coordinate 20,407, forward strand.
CGACGAACCAGCCACCATCGGCGCGGTTGCACTGGAGCACGCCCTCGGCGCACGGTCGCGTCGGCACCGTGCCCGGCCCTGCGTAGAACGAGCGCGACGGGCGCGGCCCACCATCGGGGAACCGGCAGTCGAAGTCTTCGTCGTACAGGCCGTCGCAGTCGTTGTCCTTCATGTCGTCGACCTCGGGCGAGCCGGTGCCCGCGTCGCAGACCTGCGGCACGCCGTTGAAGCAGTTGTTCACCAGCCGGTAGCAGTTGCCGAGGCCGCACGCCGTCTGGCCGAGCCCATCGTCAGGCACGCCATCGCAGTCGTCGTCGAGGCCGTTGCACGTCTCGGTCGTGGGCTGGTTGAGGGGCAGACACGAGAGTCGGCCCGACTGGCAGCGGCGCTCTCCGGCCTGGCACACGCCGAACTCGCCAGCCACGGAGCAGCTCGCGCCACCGCCCGGGTTGTCTTCGTCGATCATGCCGTCGCAGTCGTTGTCGAGGCCGTCGCACGCTTCGATGAAGGGGCCGATCTGATCACGGCACGCGCCCCAGAACCCGTTGCGGCAGATCTGCGTTCCCTGGCGGCACTCACCCGCGCGCAGCGTGTTGGTGTCGGCGGTGTAGCAGGCACGACGTTCACCCTCGGGGCACTGCGGCTCGTTCGTCTCGCAGTCGGCCGGCAGCTGCGCGCCGGGGTCATACGGCGTGGGGCAGGTCTGGTCGACGCCGAGCGCCACCTGCAGACTGCCGACGCTGGGGTACGTGTGCCGCGCGCCGTCTCCGTCGGTGAAGACGAAGTAGTACGGGTGGCAGCCGTTGGGCAGCACGTCAGGGTCGGGGAAGTGGGTCTCGTAGGTGCCGTTCGATGGCTGGCCCCACGCGCGGTCCATGTCGAAGCAGTGGCCGGCGATGACGACGGTCGAACGTTTGGGCGCCTTGCGTGACGGGTCGAAGTAGTTGGCCGCGAAGTACAGCTGCGCGGTGGAGCCGGGGTTCGGCGGCGGGTGCATCGCGCTCGCCGCAGGAATGCGCGGAATGGTGACGGCGCCGCGGCCGTACGCAACGGCCCAGTACGGCATCGAGCACTGGCTGCCTTCCGCACGGAACAAGCCGGCCGCGAACTCGGTGCCGCCGTCGGCGTAGATGCTGGGCCGGTTCTGCGCCGACTGCATCAGCGTGCACCACAGGTCGTACGCCGAGGGCACGTTGCGCGCGATGGTGGTCGCCGAGAGGGTGTTGAAGCCGAACAACGAGTACCGCGCCTGCGCCGTCTGCCCGACGCCCGCATCACAGGTCTGCCCGCACATCGCGCCGGTGCACGCGCCAGGAGAGAGACAGCCGACGCCCGAGCCTGCGTCACCGAGCTCGCAGCAGCTCTCGTTCTGGTAGCAGCCAATCTCCGCCATGTGCCGCGCCGAGAAACGCGCGCCCAGGTTGCCTTCGCGTGCGTAGACGAACGGCGCCTTGTCGACAGTGGCGCCGAACTCGCCGGTGAAGTCGCCGCACATGCCGTTGGGCGTCTTCGCCGACACGCGCGACTGGTTCATCAGCACGTGCAGCATGCGCTCCTGGTCGCCGGGGAAACCGCCCGAGGGCTCACCGAGTTCCTGCGTCACCGACGCGACCGGCTCCGAGCTCTCGGGAGCCGACGTGCCCGCGCAGCCCGCGAGCAGCACCGCCATCACCGGCGCGACGACGACCGCCGACGTCACGAGCGCGCTGCTGCGCCTTTCCCGCCTCCGGCGCGCCGCGAGCAGACCGAGCAGCGGCAACAACAACGCCGCGTCACCCGAGCCACTGCACCCACAGCCCTTCGGCATCTGCGTCGTGCCGCCACCACCACCCGCGCCGCCGCCCGTGCCGCCCGTGCTCCCGCCGCCCGTGCCCGAGCCGTCGGTGACGTTCACGCTCGCGGTGGCCACGAAGACGCCACACGTCGCGGTGACCGAGACGGCTTGAGCCGTCGACGGCGCAGTGAACGCACCGTTCGCGTCGATGGAGCCCGCCGACGCCGTCCACGTGCAGCCGGGCGCCTGCGCGTCGGCACCGGAGAAGTCCTTGCCCTGCGCGGTGAACGTCTGCGTGCCGCCCGTCGACACGTTCGCCATCGAGGGCGTCACCTCGACCTTCGCGACGCCGTCCTGCACCGTCACCGTCACGAAGCCCGTCACCGTGAGCTCGCGCTCGTCTTTCACGTCGACGCGCAGCGTGTACTGGCCGGGCGCTCCGAAGGTGATGGTGGTCGACTTCGCGGCGTTGGTGCCGTTGGGCGTGAAGGTGACGAGCGCGGGCGGGTTGGAGGCGCCCCACGTGTACGTGAGCTTGCTCTCGTCCATGTCGTCGGTGGCCGAGACAGAGCCGGTCGCAGCGCCGCCCACGACGGGGCTCGGCGTGACGGTCGGGCCCATCGTGATGCGCGGCACGGGGCCAATCTCGGTGCGCAGGTTCGCGGTGGCCATGCGGCCTCCGACGGTGGCGGTGACGGTGCACATGCCCGTCGAGGTCGCGGTGAAGCGGCCCGTGGGCGTGATGGTGCCGCAGCCGCTGACGGCCCACTCGATGTCTTCGGCGCTGTCGATGGGCTGGCCGAACTGGTCGGTGCCCGACGCGGTGAACTGGCGAGAGTCGCCGACGTTGATGGGGCCGGTGGGCACTCCGAAGATGTTCACGCTGGTGGCGGTCGCCAACACGACGACGGGCAGGTCGGCCGAGACGGTGAGGTTGCCGAGGTCGGTGGCCGTCACGCGGAACGAGTAGGCGCCCGCGCGCTGGAACGTCACGGTCACGTTCTTCGCGCCGTTGTTGCCGTTGTTGTTGAACGTCACCATCTGGGGGCCGAAGGTGCGCGTCCACTGGTAGGTGAGGTCGGCTTCGCTGCCGGGCGCCGGGTCATCGGCGAGCACGAAGAGGTCGGCCGTGGTGCCCACGATGGGAATCGGCGTCGCGCTCGGCGGCACGATGATGATGGGCCGCGCGTTGGCGCCCTGCACCGAGAAGTCCTGGCCCGTCACGTCGCCACCATCGAGCGTCACGGAGCGCGTCGCGGGCGCGAAGGTGAACCCGGGCTTGAAGGGAGCCACCGTCCACGTCCCCTCGGGCACGTTCGCCAGCACGTAGCTGCCACGGCCGTCGGTGATGCCGCTCGACACGATGCCGCCGTCGTCTTGCGTGGCGCGCACTTCGGTGGCGAGGAGCGGCGCTCCGGCTTCGTCGATGCTGCCGCGCACCAGCCACAGCGGGCCCTGCGTCGAAGCCGTCGCGTTGAAGACGAGGTTGGTGATGGGCATCGAGCCGACGTTCACCGGGTTCATGAACATGGGCACGATGCGCTGGTTCGGCGCCGAGGCCGTGAAGTTGTACGAGCCGGCCGGCACGCGGGGGAACGAGAAGGCCCAGCTCGCGCCCATCAACGTCGTCTGCACCGAGCGCACGCCGTCGGTCACCGTGTGCGGCCCCATGGTGCCGGTGACGACACCCGACACGGGCACGACTTCTTCGACGAAGTTGCAGCCCGTCACCGGGTTGCCGTTCACCGTGATGGGGTTCACGCAGTTGGTGAGGCGGAACGTCTGGCCAGGCATGCCGCGCGCGGTGAGCGTGTACTGGCCGTTGGGCACGTTGGTGAGCTGCCAGGTGCCGGTCGCGCTCGAGATGGTGGTGTACGCGCCGGCCGAGATGGTGACGCCCGCGAGCGGCTGCATCACCGAGGTGACGTTTCCGAAGATGCCGAAGCCCGCGCGAATCGCGTTGAAGTTGAGGTTCGTCGCGCCGGTGGTGGGCACGGTGACGGGGTTGGTGAACGAGGGAGACAACGTCCACCCCGGCTTGGACGCGGTGACGGTCGTCGAGGTGGGCGTGACGCCGACCAGCACGTAGTCGCCGTTGGAGTCGGTCAGCGTGGTGCGCATGCCCGAGACGACGCGCACGCCGTCGACGCCGAGCATCGTGTTGACGTCGGTGACGCGGCCCGAGATGCGCGTCGTGGTGGGGTTGCCGACCCGCACGATGACGTTCGCCGAGCTGGTGCCGCCCTTCATGTCGCTGACGGTGACGCGCATGACGGCGTCGCGCACGGTGGTGAAGCGGTTCGTCACCATCGCGGTGTTGGTCGAGGTGAAGGTCTCGTTCGCGGGCGCCTGCAGCGACTCCCACCAGTAGGCGAGCGCGTCGCCGTCGGGGTCGGTGGCCATCGCGTTGAACGTCACCTGCTGGTTCACCGCGGCCTGGGTCATCGACGCCGTCAGCATGATGGTGGGCGGCCGGTTGGTGGTGAAGGCGCCGCGGTTCACGGTGACGTTGATGGACGAGGGCATCGTCGTGGCGACGCTGGTGGGTGTGATGTGAATGCCCGCGCCGGGGTCTGAGAACGTGCGACCAATCTGCAGGGGCGCGTCGGTGGCGGTCGCCGTGCCCGGGTTCATGTCGAGCAGGTTCGACTCGGCGGCCTGCGGGTAGCCCCAGAAGATGACGGCGCTGCGGGCGAGCAGGCCGCCCTCGGTGGGCCTGAACTCGACCCAATAGTCACGCGCGCCGCTGATGGGCACGCGCAGGCCGTGAAGGCCGCCGAGGCTTGGTTGCTCGAGGTCGTACACCTGGAAGCTGCCCGACTGCGCCGGCTGCGAGACGACCTGAATCTGCGCGTTCGAGAACCAGTCGAGGTCCCACTTGTACCAGGCGTTGAAGTGGCCCTGCAGGCCCGTCGTCTCGTCGATGTTGCCGCCGCCCATCGTGTCGAAGGGGTTGCCGTACTCCTGGCTCGAGCCCGCGCCGATGATGGTCTCGTTGGGCGCCTGCCAGAAGTTCGCGTGGCGAAGGCCGAAGTTGTGACCGAGCTCGTGGGCGATGACGCCGAGGCCGTAGCTCCCGTTGATCCACGTGCCGCGCGCGCCGACGAAGCCGAGGCCGGCCCAGCTCCAGGCCGAGATGCGGCGGAAACCGACGACCTCGAAGTCGAAGTTGGCCTGCGGGAACCCGGCGGTGGCTGCTGCCGCGCGCGCGTCGTTGAGCAGCTGCGAGGTGGCGTTCATCGAGCCGTACGAGGCCTTCGTGCGCGGCATGCGCAGCACGGTGGGCGTCACGGTGCCGGTGATGCTGGTCTGGTTGAAGCTGGCGGCGCGGTAGTAGCGGTCGAGCTGAACGAGCACGTTCTGCGCGGTGGCGACGGTGAGCGGCTCGCCCGGGTCGTCGCTGAAGTCGACGCGAATGTAGAGCACCCGCTTGTTGCCGATGGTGTACGGCGACGGCTGCGGGTCGACGGGGTTCGAGTAGGGAACGGCGCCGTCATCGAGCGCCATCACGTCGTCGAGCGAGCTGCCCGACAGCCGCATGGCCGAGCGGGTCTTGAGCTTGCGCAGCTCGCCATACGGAATGACGTCGAACCGTTTGTCGCCCAGCCACGCCTGCACGAACAGCGGCTTGCCGGTCTCACACATCACCTCGTAGCGGCCGACGGCGTCGACGGGCAGCTCGAGCTGCTGCGCCACCGAAGGCGGGAGCCCGAGGCGTGACTCGAACACCGAGAGCGCGCGCCGGGGGTCGGTGCGCATCAGCTCCTTCAGCGCGACGCGGCGGGCCTTCGCGAGCGGCAGGCCTTCTTTCTCGAGGCGTGTGCGGTCGAGGTCGCTGTCGGCGGAGCGATACGAGCGCGCCCAGGTGGCGAAGCGCGTGAAGTCGTCATCACCGGCGAACGCCGACGACGACGCGAGCAGCGTCAGAGCGAGGAGAATGGCGCGCAGCATGAGGGGCTCCAGGTGCGCAGGCCGGCCGCCCGCGACGAAGCGCCGTCATAGCCCCGGGATGCACGGGGTTTCCACACGATGTGCACGGCCCATCGACGCTGAAATGGGCCTCAGCGCGGGGGAGTCAGCACGCGCTTGAGCGTCGCGACCGCTTCGTCGAGCTTCCACGGCTTGAGCAAGACGGCGGCGACGCCGAGGCGGCCCAGCTCTTCTTTGTCGAGGTGCGACGCGAACCCGCTCGACACGATGACGGGCAACGTCGGCCGCACCGCGCGCAGCGACTTCGTGAACTCTTCTCCGCTCATCTGCGGCATCGAGAGGTCGGTCAGTACGGCGTCGAAGCCCTGCGGCTTCTGACGAAACGCCTCGAGGGCCGCGCGCGGGTCGTCGAACACCGTGGTGCGATACCCGAGCGTCTCGAGCAGCTTCGCGCTCACCCGCGCCATGCCCGGGTGGTCGTCGACGAGCATGAGGTGCTGGCCTTCTCCCGGCTGGTCGTCATCGGCGTCGACGGCCGGCAGGTACACCTCGAAGGTCGAGCCCGTGCCCGGTGCGCTGGTCGCGAACACCGCGCCGTCGTGACCCGTCACCACCGACTGCACCACGGCGAGGCCGAGCCCCGAACGCGCCGTGCTGGTGGAGTAGTACGGCTCGAAGATTCGCCGCCGCGTCGCTTCGTCCATGCCCGGCCCGGTGTCGCTGACGACGAGGCGGGCGAAGGAGCCAGCCCGCAGCGGCGGCCTCGAGGCGGCCTGGTCGAAGGAGATGCGCGCGAGCTCGAGCGAGACCGTCAGCTTCCCGCCGTCAGGCATCGACTGCAGCGCGTTGGTGCAGAGGTTCAGCAAGACCTGGTGCAGCTGCACCGAGTCTCCGGGCACCCGCACGTCGGAGAGGGTTCGCACCACGTCGACCGAGGGCGCGGTGGCCGAGAGCTGACGCAGCACCTCGTCGACGAGCGGCTTCAAGTCGACGGGCCGCTTCTCATCGGGGCGGCGCCGGCCGTAGTTCGCGATGCGCCGGGCGAGCTCCCTTCCCCGCGACGTCGCTTCGAGAATCGCGCGCTGCGCTTCGGGTGCCGCCGTGCCATCGACGAGCCGCTGCGCGTGGGCATCGATGGCCGAGAGCAGGCTGCCGACGTCGTGCGCCACGTGCGTCGCGAGGCGCGCCAGGGCTTCGTTCTTCTGCGCCTCGGCGAGCTGCGTCTCGAGCTGACGCGACAGGCGCTCGGTGAGACGTTGTGTCGTCACGTCACGCGCGACCGAGGCGAGCCGCTGCACCCGGCCCGTGTCGTCGAGCATGGGAATGATGGCGGTGTTGTACACGCGCGGCCCCGTGGGCAGCGGCAGCTCGTGTTCGTAGACGATGGGCAGGCGTGCGCGAATGGCCTGCTGGTAGCGCTCGTTGAGGCGAGAAGCGGCGACGGGCGGCACCACCTCGTGGGCTTCTCTGCCGACGACGTCGTCACGGCGGTAGCCGGTCGACTGCTCCACCGCGGGGTTGATGTCTTCACAGAACACGCGGCCGTCGACGGCGACGCGGTAGAGCAGAATGTTGTCGGACGAGTAGCGGAAGATGTCCTTGAAGCGGCGCTCCGAGAGCGTGAGCGCGGTCTCGATGCGGCGCCGTTCGGTCGTCTCCAGGGCGAGTGACACGACGTCGGCCAGCGCGCTCGAGAAGACCTCTTCAGCGGCGCTCCAGCGGCGGGGTGGGCCGCGGTGCTCGATGCAGAGCGCGCCGACGAGCTCACTGCGCAGTCGCAGGGCGACGTCGAGCGTCGAGGTGATGCCTTCGGGCTCGAAGTAGCTGTGGGTGAACTCGCGCGTGCGCGGGTCGGTGGTGGCGTTGGCCGAGGCGAGCACGCGGCTCGAGCCGAGCGTCTCGAAGTAGACCGGGTGTTCGTCTTTGTGCAGCTGGGTGCCGTGCGAGTGCAGCGCGGTCTTGGCGTCGTAGAGATCGAGCAGCGTCAGCGAGCGGCGGTCGTCGGTGTAGACCCACACGCCGCAGCGATCGACGCCCATGCTCTTCGTGCAGCGCCTGGTGATCTCCTGCAGCATCGCGGTGAGGTCGTCACCGCTGAAGACGGGGCTGCGGGCGAGCTCGACGAGGGCGGCGGTGGCTTCGCGCAGCTGCCGCTCCTTCTCTTCTTCGGCGGCCTCTTCACGGGCTTCACGCTGCAGGCGCGCGAGCACGGCCGACAAGCCGAGCAGGCCGGGCCGGAAGACCCAGTCGGAGGCGCCGGTGGCGAGCCAGGTGATGACGTCGGACTCCTGGCGGGCATCGGCGACGACGACGACGGGAGCGCGCTGGCCCACGTCGTCGAGCAGCGCGACCCAACCCGCCGCGTCGAGCGAGGAGGAGAGCAGGTCGACGAGCACGGCGTCGAAGCGCATGGCCGTGAGCAGCGGCCGGGGGTTCTCGTCTCCACGCAGGCGCTCGAGGCGCACGGTGCCGTTGTCGGAGGCGAGCGCACGATGCACCCAGCCGGCATCGTCGTCGGTGCCGCCGATCAGCAGGAGCTGGGGCGTGGCGCGCTTCATACGAAAGGAGTCCCCCACAGAGAGCCGCGGCACCTTGCCTGAAGCCGGGGCGAAAGACACGACCACGCGTCGGGCAAACGCCAGCGAAGCGCGGCGAGGGCTCGGGCATGGGAGTAGCCTGACCGGTGATTGTGCTGAGGCTCCGACTCTCACGCTCGATGATGCTCGTCTTCTTCCTGCTGGCATGCCGGCGTGAGCCCCCACGCGCGGACTGCCGAGAGATTCTCGAGGCTGTCGAAAGCTCGTCGTGCAGGGCAACGCTCCTCGCCAGGTGCGGAGTGAAGGACCTGCCAATCCACGTCGAGTTCGAAGACGGCGGACGGTGCGATGCACAGGTGTTCGATCAGTGGACCGCCAGCCCCCAGAGCGTTTCGCGTGAGCCAGATGGCGGCGTTCTCGTCGCGGTGAACTTCTGCGGTGGTTGTTCGAGTCGAGACGACGAGCCGTTCCTGCTGCACCACGGGAAGGATTAGCCAATGAACGACGGTGAAGAGATCGTCCTTCGAGACATCCAGGTTCTCCTGGAGTCGCTCCGCCGTGCACCTCGCGTCGATCTGTGGGCGGTTGTCAGCGCACTCAGTCTTGTCAAACAGCTCGAGGGCTCCGCACGCCTCTGGGGCATGCGGCTGGTCGCCAATGCTCTGATCCGAGGCCGTGCATTTCCTGACGTCGCAGCAACGCTGTGCGCTGAGCTGCTCGAACTCCGGGCCGATGCGACGGCCATCGACCTTGCGGCAGAACTTGCGGAGCTGGGTGGGGACTATGAGAAGGCGCGGGCGTACCGCCGACTCAAGAGTGAAGTGCCCAGCTTCGACGACGAGCCGGACGCGTTCACGAACGTGTTCTCCACCGTCACTTCGCAGTGGGTCAGGCAGCGAAAGCCGCCGATGTCAGGGCGTGAGCGATTGGAGTGGCACTTCGCGCTCGTGGAACGGCTCGAGAAAGCCGCTCGCGGGCCGAAGCGGCGTCAGTCCGCCAAGAGAACACCACCGTCGAGAAAGCGCCGTACGGCTCGATGACCCGACGACCCAAGACTCATCTCAGCCGTGAGGACTCATGCTCGATTTATCGGAACTCCTGAAAACAAGCGGACTGCCAGCCCCAGGCAAGAACGTTGGCTTCACATTCGTGGAGCACGGCGGATACGAAGTGGTTCTGTATAGAACAGAGGCTGGCGTGGGCGCTTTTTCCCGGGGAGAGGGAGACCCAAGATTCGAACGTCTCGAGGTCGGTTTCCCTGCCGACTGCGAGATCGCCGAGTTGGTTCCCGCCATCGGCTCTTCGCATGTCGCCTTCATGGCGAGAGGACCAAGCCGCCGCTCAGGGAGCCCGATTGTTGGCCGCGATACCTGGGTTCGAGTGGTTGATCTTGTCTCCAGGGAGTCGTACGAGCTTCTGGGTGACCCTGATGCGCCGAAATGGGTCGTGAAGCTGATCGGCCCAGCATCAAACGGTTTCTTTGCCGTCACGCTCGAGATGGTTGAGACGATCAAGGATGGGCGGACTCATTTCATAGCGCGATACCAACTCATCAAGGTCAGCTTGCCATCGTTCAATATCGATGAGCTCAATGACAGAATTGGTGCACTTTGGGCGAGCGCCAATCAATCACGCGGCTAAGTCAGTGTGAGGAATTGGCCTGCTGCAGCCGCGCGAGCTCGGGTGAATTCTTGAGCACCTCACCCACCCGCTCCACCAACCGCCGCTGCGCTTCCGGTCTCGTCTCGAGTACGCGAAGCAAATCAACCAAGGCTGCCACGCCATTCGGCCCTGACGTCGCGGCTGCGACGAAATACGTCGCGCCAGGCAACGTGTCTTCAGCTGGCAGAATTCGCACGCGGCGCACCCCATCGCGCCCACCATCGAGCACGAACAGCTCTGGCACGCCCTTCACGACCTTCGCGACGGGATGCGCAGGGGCCGGACGTGACGGAGACGACTGCGCCACCCGCTGCCGCCACCCCTCGAGATCCGCCTCGTCGCCCACCTGAAGCGCCCCGCGCTCGGGCGGCACCACCGCGACCACCACCTGCTCACCCGCCGGCACATCATCGACCCGATACGTGTCGACCGCCGAGAACGGGCCATCGGGCCGCAGCCCAATCAACTTGTCCGCGTCGTCGAGCCGCACGCCCGCGTAGCCCATCACCGCGCGCGTCAACGGCAACGCGGCCGCCGTCAGCGCCGAATCATTCGGCTCGGTCTCGACCAGCGTCTCGGCCGCAGGCATCGGCTCGATGAGCAGCTCGTACGTCACCAGGCTCTTCTCGCGCGGCGGGCGGTTCGGCTCGGTACAGAACGGCTGCTCCTCGATGCGCAGGTACGTCGACCCCGCCGCGAGCTGCAGCCCATCGACCCGCTCGCCGTCACTCACGCCCTGGTCGTCGAGGAACAGCTTGCGCTTGAGCTTCTCGGTCGCGCCCACCTTCTCGAGCTGCAGCACCTCGACCGTCAGGTTCAGGTCGGCCACACCGGTGAGCGTCACGCGATGCGGCCCCGGCTCCTTCACGTCGACGACGAAGAGATCGCGGTCGCCCTCCCCCGCTCCCGCCGCGCCCATGGTGCCCTTCACCGGCTGGCCCATCGCGATGACGTTCGCCTTCGTCACCTGATCATTCGGCTCCGACTCGACGCCCACGGGCCCCGCGTTCGCCTGCACGTGCTGCACGGCACGCCAGCCACCGAGGGCCAGGGCTCCGACCACGAGCAGCGCGGCGATGGGCGCGAGGTAGCGCTCTGACCGCAGCTTGCGCTCGTACCGGTCGAAGTCTTCGCGCGAGAGCATCTTCGCGGCGAGCTCGTCGGGCATCGGCGTGAAGTCCTTCGTCGCGCTCTTCGTCGTCTTGCGCAGCGCCTCGAGCGCCTTCTTCATCGTCTCGGCGTCGGCGAAGCGGTCTTCGGTCTTCTTCGCCAGCGCGGTGGTGATGACCTTCTCGAACGCCGGAGAGATGGGCGCCTCGGGCACGAGGTCGGCCACGCGGGGCACCGGCTCCTCGAGGTGCTGCTTCACGATGCTGACCGCCGTCGGGCCCGTGTACAGCTGCCGCCCGGTGACGAGCTCGAAGAGCAACGCGCCGAGCGAATACAAATCGCTGCGAGCGTCGACGACGTCCCCGCGCACCTGCTCGGGCGACATGTACGCGGGCGTGCCGACGAAATCGCCGGTGGTGGAGTTGCGCGAGTCACCCTCGGCCAGCTTCGCGATGCCGAAGTCGAGCAGCTTGACCTGGTCGTCTCCGCCCTTGCGCCGCCGCAGCAGCATCACGTTCGCGGGCTTGATGTCGCGGTGAATGATGCCGTGTTCGTGCGCTTCGGCGAGCGAGGCGAGCAATTGCACCGCGACGCTGATGGCCTTCTCTTCGCCCATCGGCCCATGCGCCTTGAGGTGCCAGGCGAGGTCCTTTCCGGGCACGTACTCCATCGCCATGAAGAGCGAGCCGTCGTCGAGCTCACCCGCGTCGAAGACCTGCACCGTGTTCGCGTGCGAGAGCTTGGCGACCACGCGCGACTCCTGGAGGAACCGCGCCTTGAGCCCCTTGTCGACCGCCGCGTCGGGCCGCATCACCTTGAGCGCGGCGATCTTGCCCATGCGCACGTGCTCGACCTTGTAGACCGAGCCCATGCCGCCCTCGCCGAGCTTCTCGAGCAGGCGATAGCGGCCGTCGATGATCTTGTCCTTGTCGGGCCCCGAGAGCGTGTCGGAGTGCCCACCCAGGCCGCGCAGGTCGGCGCCGCACGCGTCACAGAAGTTGGGCTCGCCCTCGAGCACCTTCGCGCAGATGGGGCAGAGCACCGTGTCAGGCGGGGGTGTCGCGGGGACCTTTCCGCGAACGGTGTTGTCGTGATTCCCCGGCATGAGCACGTGACGGTAGCACGCGGCTCGAAGGGCGCACGTTCAGGGCGGGTCGACGTCGAGGCGGTTCTCCACCACGTCCTGCACCGCGCGCGGCACGTCGGACAGGAAGTCGAGCCCCGTTGCCTGCTCGATGGAGCGCGCCGTCACGCGGAACTGTCGCCAGTTGCCGCTCACCGTCGTGGTGTTGGGCACGATGACGGCGATGACGCGCGTCGAGGTGGTGAGGTTCGCGGTGGGCGCTCCGTCGAAGACGACGGCGACCTTGAACGTCGAGAGCGGCACGGGCACGCCGGCGCCGATGTTCTGCGGCGTGACGCCAAAGATGGGCCCAGCAGTGATGACCACGGTCTTGCCCTGCGCGACGAGCGTGCGGGCTTCGTCTTCGAGCGTGGCCCAGGTGCCGGCGTTGCTCGCGTGCGTCTGCGGAACGATGTTGGTGAAGACGAAGGTCGCGTCGTTGTCGAGGTCAGTGCTGGTGCGGTCGGCGCTCGGGCAGAGGTGGCCGCGGTCGAACCCGCTGTTGCGGAAGTCTTCGTCGCGCGCCTGACCGGCAGTCGTGGGCAGCTGCGTGTCGCGGCGGAAGGAGGTCGCGCGCGTGGCACTTCCAAGCCAGGTCGGGTCGAGCCGCCATGAGACCCAACGCGGCGTCTTGAGAGTGGTGTCGTACGAGCTGACGTACTGCGGCTTCACGAGCAGCCAGCGATCGAGGCGGCCGACCGAGGAGTCGTCGGGAAGACCGAGCACCGTGTGCGTGCTGAGCGCGACGCCAGCAGTGCCGACTCCTGCGTCGATCGCGACGACGCCCGCGTCCACATTCGAAATGACGACACCTGCATCGAACGGCACAACGACGACGCCGGCGTCCACATTCGGAATGACGGCACCGGCATCGAACGGCGCAACGACGACGCCTGCGTCCACATTCGGAATGACGGCACCTGCATCGAGCGGCGCAACGACGACGCCTGCGTCCACATTCGGAATGACGACACCGGCATCGAACGGCACAACGACGACGCCCGCGTCCACATTCGGAATGGCGACGCCTGCATCGAACGGAACAGCGACGATGCCAGCGTCGAATTCCGAAGTGACTCCACCTGCATCGACACCGGAAGCACCGACGCCCGCATCGACCTCGACGACACCTGCGTCGACTTCCGCCCCTGCATCGAACTTCGCCGCGTCGACCTCTTCGGCAGGCTGATCGACCGGCGCCTGCGCAACCGTGGTCGCGCGCGGCTCATCATCGACGTGCACCAACACGTCCGACGAGCCGCCGCACGACCACCACCACGTACATGTGAGCGCCAGCAGGAGACAGCGCCGAGGGAGGAGCGGCACATCGCTCCACAGAGCAGCCCGCGTGCCTCGTCGAGACGACCGGAATCAGTGCCCAGCTCGCGAGTCAGGGCCGGGCGCGAGGTCGCCGTGACCCTCCGCCCTCAGAGGAGCTCGCCCTCGAGCGCACCCACCTTCGCCGCCTCGAGCTTCTCGAGCTGGTACAGCGGCGACCCCACGCCGACGAACTTCATCTTCGGCATCGCCCGCAGGCGGTCCAGCTGCGTCTCGGCCGGACGCGAGTGGTAGTTGTAGAGCGTCACCGAGCGCAGGTTCGAGAAGCCCGGGTTCGACGTGAGCGAGTCGATCCACCCGATGCCGATGGTGTCACCCTGCTCACGCTGCTTGAGCGACGTTCCGAGCGCCAACGACTCGAGCGACGTCGCGTGCACCGCGAGGGCATCGAGCCCGGCACGCGTGAAGTCGTTGAACGCGAGGCTCAGGTTCTTCACGCCCTCGAGCGCCGGAGCGATGGCCCGCAGCGCGTCGTCGGTGAGCCCCGTCCAATCGATGATGAGGTAGTGAATGCGTTTCAGTGGAAGGGCTGCGAACTGCTCGATGAGCGGCTTCTTCCGCAGCGCCGTCACGCTCGCCGTCAGCCGCGGGTGCAGCTGCGCGATGAGCTCGAAGCCCGGAACGAAGAGCTTCGCCTCGGTGACGACCGACTGAACGAGCCCGAACGCGCCGAACTGCCAGCTCCGAAGGAACGGCCGCGCCGGCCCCACGAGCTGGCCGCCGAGCTTCTTCTGCAGCGCGGCCTGTCGTGTCTGCTGCTCCTCGGAGGGTTGGTCGAGCGTGGCCAGCTGGAGGAACTCGCCACGAACGTCACCCTGCTCGACCAACGCATCGGCCCACACGCGGAGCGCGTCGAGGTCGTCGGGGTTCTCCCAGAAACGGCTCGCCGCCAGCGGAGGCAATTGCGCCGCGAACGTGGGAGCCGGCTTCGGGGTCTTCTTCTTCGCAGCAGCCATGGGCCCGCGACTCTACGAGGCGACCTTCTCGCGTGGCACCTCGACGACGACCGGCCTCGCGTGCGGCACTGGCGTCGTGCCCGTGATGAGCCGCGCGCTGCGGCCGTACGTGAACCACGCCCACGTCCACTGCAGCAGCACGATGATGCGATTGCGAAAGCCGATGAGGAACAAGATGTGAATGAAGAGCCACGCGAGCCAGCCGAGCATTCCCGAGAGCCGCAAGCTGCCGGCCTGCGCGATGCCCGACGCGCGCCCCACCGTCGCCATGATGCCCTTGTCGAGGTACTTGAACGGCTCCTTCGGTCGGCCGTCGAGCCCTGCGCCAATCACCTCGGCGACGTGTTTGCCCTGCTGCAGCGCGACGGGCGCGAGGCCAGGCAACGACGAGCCATCGGGCAGCGGAAACCACGCGAGGTCGCCGATGACGTACGCGTTCGGGTGGTTGGGAATCGAGAGGTCGGGCTGCACCTTGATGCGCCCCGAGCGGTCGGTCTCGACGCCGAGCGTCTTCGACAACGGAGGCGCCTCGACCCCCGCAGCCCACAACACCGTCTTCGCGGGAAGAAACCCGTCGGGCAGCTGCACGCCTTCAGACGTCACGTCCTGCACGCGCGTCTGCAGTCGCACGTCGACCTGCAGCTTCTCGAGCGACGCCCTGGCTTTGCCCGACAACCCGGTGTCGAACGCGGCCAGCACGCGCGGCCCTGCCTCGACGAGCACCACCTTCGCCGTGCGGGGGTCGAACCGGCGAAAGTCCTTCGCCACCGTGAAGCGGGCGAGCTCGCTGATGGCGCCGGCCAGCTCGACTCCAGTCGGGCCGCCACCGACGACGACGAAGGTGAGCCAGCCCGCGCGCTTCACCGGGTCGTCTTCACGCTCCGCGTTCTCGAAGGCGAGCAGCACGCGGCGGCGAATCTCGAGCGCGTCATCGAGCGTCTTGAGCCCCGGCGCGTCGCCTTCCCACTGCGACTTGCCGAAGTAGCTGTGACGAACGCCGGCGGCGAGCACGAGCGAGTCGTACGAGAGCTCTCCATCGGCGAGCTTCACGCGCTTGTTCGCGAGGTCGACGCCGACGACGTCGCCCATGCGCACTTCGACGTTGGGCCGCGAGGCGACGAGGTTGCGAATCGGCGACGCGATGTCTCCTGGCGAGAGGCCGGCCGTCGCCACCTGGTACAGGAGCGGCTGGAACAGGTGGTAGTTCTGCCGGTCGATCAACGTCACCTTCACGTCGTGCCGCTCGAGCCGGCGCGCGGTCTCGAGCCCACCAAACCCACCGCCGACGACGACCACGTGGTGCGCCATTGTCAGCCTCCCCGGAGTTGTTGCGCGCCAGTCATCACGACCCGCTTGAACCGGCGCACGGCTTTTCGCACGGAGCGCCCGCCGTCACATCAGCCCTGATGATGCGTGCTACGGGTTGAGCGTCAGCTCGCCGTGAAGGCCACGACGAATCTCGGCCACGTCGAACAACATCGGCACCAGCTCACCGCGTTTCCACGCGTCGTATTGGTCGCCGTAGTGCGCCGAGCCCGGCCAGCCGCTCGCGCCGGAGTCGATGACCCACCAGCCGTGCGCCACGTCGGCCATGTCGACCACGCTCCGGTACACGGGGCCCGCGACGACCTTGAACGGCGCTGCCTCGTTGCCGATGTCGAAGTGCGTCTTCCACACCGAGTCCATCTCGCCGCCCGCTTCCATGCGCTCGAGGTTCACGGCGCCATCGAGCACCGCTTTGCCTCCGAAGACGTGCATCGGGCGGTGCCAGTGCAGCCGGCCCCAACGCCACGCGGTGACCTCGGGCCCCTGCGCCTCGGTGAGGTCCTGCACGGCGCGTTGGAACGCCGCCCGCACGAGCTGATCTCTCGTCTCGACTGCGGCCGTCGCGCGATCGTCCCACACCACGTGCGTCGCGTTCTCGAACCAGAGGTCGACGGTGTTCGTCGAGTAGCGCTGACCGAGGAAGAACTTCACCGCTGGCGCGGGCAGCTCGTCGCTCACCGCGTTCACCACCGCGTGCCGATAGGTGAGGAAGAAGATGGCTGCCTCGGGTCCATCGGCCTTCGCGTCGAAGTTCCACGTGTTCAGGCGGGCGAGCGCCGCGCGTGCGGTCTCCGAGAGCCCGTCACGCGAGCCGAGCGCTTCTTTGATGAACGGCCACAGCGTCTGCGCGCGCAGCGAGAAGGTGTCGTTCTGCATCGCGCGGAACGAGGCGAGGTCGTGCTTCGGCGTGGCCTTCGCGAGGTCGACGATGCGCTGGTGACGAAACGCGGGCGCGGAGTCGACGTGCAGACGCGCGAAGTCGGTCGCTCCCGGCTCGGTCATCAGGTTGTTCGCGTGCGCGATGACGCCGTCGGCGGGGTCGATGACGTGCGCGAGGCGATCGCCACCGACGAACTCGCTCCACTCGTACTTCTTCGTCCACCCCGGCACGGGGAACGTGCCTCGGTGGTTCGGGCGCAGCGGCACTTCTCCCGAGGGAAACTGCCCGATGTGGCCCTCGACGTCGGCCACCGTCCACGTGTTCCAGATGGACGGCAGCTGCGAGGCGGCCTTGCCGAAGTCCTCCACGCTCGTCGACTGGTCGAGGCGGAGCAGCGCGCCCATCACCGTGTCGAGGCCTGTCACGCGCCATCGAATCGCGAGCAGCGGAGCCTTCGGCGGAAACAACTGCGGCAGCAGGTCGTTCATCAACGGCCCGTTGCAGCTCGCGCGAAATCGCACCGGGCGGTCGAGCAGCTCGGAGCCATCACGCACCCGAATCACCTCGTCGCGCGTGGTGATGGGGCACTCGCGTGACTCGTTCTTCACGAAACCCGGTCGCGCCGCGTCTTCCTGCTCGATGACGAGATCGATCGCGTCGCTCATCGTCGACGTCATGCCCCACGCCACCTTCGCGTTGTGGCCCGAGAGCACCCACGGCACCCCGGGAATGGTGACGCCGATGACGTCGAGGCCGGGCGCGGTGAGGTGCTGCTGCACCATGAGGCTCGGGAGGAAATGCGCGAGGTGTGGGTCGTTCGCCACCATCGGCTTGCCCGACTTCGTGTGCGCGCCCGAGACGACCCACGCGTTCGACGCGCCTTCGATGGGCATCACCGAGAACCACGCAGAAGGATCGCTCGCCTTCGCGTCACCGAGCTTCACCGGAAAGAGGCCCGCGAGCTCTTCGACGACGGCAGGCGGCAACGGCTGCGACGGCGACTTCGACACCACGCTGCGGCCGCCGCGGACCGGCTCGTTCGGGTACAGCAGCTCCATGCGCTCGACGCCCTGGTGCATCGCGAAGAGAAAGCGGGCGAGCTCCTGCTGGTAGTTGTGCGTCACGCTCCACACGTTCAGCACGCCGACCGCGAGGGTGTCTGACGCGTTCCACGGCTCCGATTCGATGTGCAGGAGCCGGTACTCGATGGGCGGCCACTGCTCGCGCGCCGCGTTCACACCTGCTGCGAACGCTTCGAGCTGCTCCTTCTGCTCGGCCGACAACTTCCCGAAGTCGGCCAGCGCGCGGCCCTCGATGTCCCAGCCGCGCATCGTCTTGTCGTATTCGACGGTGGTGCTCGAGACCATCGGCTGCTCGCCGACGATCTCACTCACGCGTCCCCGCGCGAGGCGGCGCATCATGTCCATCTGGAAGAAGCGGGCGCGGCCCTGCATGAACCCGGCGGCGCGCGCGAGGTCGACCAGGTTCTTCGCTTCGAGGTGCGGCACACCCTGCGCGTCGGTGGTGACACGAACCGCT
Source organism: Archangiaceae bacterium (assembly GCA_016879935.1). Classification (GTDB taxonomy): domain Bacteria; phylum Myxococcota; class Myxococcia; order Myxococcales; family Myxococcaceae; genus Xiheimicrobium. Next base: position 38,582 of record JAACJQ010000141.1, read on the forward strand.
TCCTTCAACCCGCGCAGCTGGAGCGTCTGGCCGTCAGGGTCCTTCGGCGCGTTCGGCGCGATTTTGTAACCGACGAGCGACGTGAGCGCGCAGCCGGCGCTCGAGCAGGCGAAGACGACGAGCAGCAGACGACGCATGGGTCACCAGAACTTCACGATGGCGCG
>JAACJQ010000142.1 GCA_016879935.1 Archangiaceae bacterium
CCGCAGCCGAGCCACCCGCAGCCGAGCCACCCGCAGCCGAGCCACCCGCAGCCGGGCCCCCCGCAGCCGAGCCACCCGCCGAGCCGCCCGCCGCCGAGCCCCCCGCCGCCGAGCCGCCCGCAGGCGAGCCGCCCGCAGTCGAGCCTCCCGCAGTCGAGCCACCCGCAGTCGAGCCGCCCGCAGTGGAGCCACCCGCAGTGGAGCCACCCGCCGTCGAGCCACCCGCCGTCGATCCGCCCGCCGTGGATCCGCCCGCCGTCGAACCGCCCGCCGTCGAGCCGCCCGCCGTCGAGCCGCCCGCCGTCGAGCCGCCCGCCGCGGATCCGCCTGCCGTCGATCCGCCTGCCGTCGATCCGCCTGCGGTGGATCCGCCCGCATCGCCACCAGCCGTGGCGACTCCACCGCCGCTTCCGCCGCCAGTTCCACCGTCTGGGCCTGACCCCATCGGTCCGCACGCCACGAACGTCGTCACAGCAGCAACCAGCAATCGTCGGTTCATCGGTTGTTCCTTCGGAGCAGCGCTCACGGGTCGGAGCGCGACGGCACCCATCGAGGCCAGTGAGGGGCGCGAGGCCTGTACCATGAGCGCCACCGGAATCTCGCTGACCAAGCCGACGTGCGTTGATGTCCGATAAGCCGCCGACGACCCATCGTTCAGTGCAGCCGCGTGTTCAGCGTCTCGGTAGACCGAACCGGAAGCCGTGGGTTCGGCTCACGTAGAGCGCCACTGACGTCGCGAGCGCGACGACCGCGAGAAACACCCGCTCGTCGGGAATCAGCTGCGCGCGAAGCTCCCAGGCCAGCCGCGCGACCACGGCGCCGACGCAGAAGCCAATCACCGTCACCAGCCCGCTGCCCGGTCTGCCATCGAGCTTCGAGCGAAGCCCACGACGCTTTCGTTTGAGTGCCTCGAGCCGCTCCGAGAGCCGGTCACGCTGCAGCGCCAACCCCGCGGCGTTGGCCAACACGTCGTCGAGCTGGGCGTGCAGGACGCGCGACTTCACCTGCGCCTGCTCGAGCGCGTCGTTGCCCTTGCGGCTCATGGCGTTCTCCGGTTGAGCCACGGCATCAACAGCACCTGCACCAGCGCGATGACGATGGCGAGCAGCCCGAGTGGCCACACGCCCGTTTCGAAGAAGAGCGCCGCGCCCAGCACTGCCACCGGCGGGCCGAAGCCGACGCAGAGCGACCCGAACACACTCGTCTCGCCGCCGACGTGAAGGGTCGAGACGTCGCGCTCGAGCTGGCCCAGCTCGCGCTCCATTCGGGTGAGGTCGCTCTCGAGGTGCTCGAGGTGCGCAGTCGCCTCGTCGAGGCGGCGCTCAGCCGACTGCACCAGCTCCTGTGGGTCCTCCATGCGGCCGACAGTCTGCCACCGGGTCTCGCCTCGAAGACAGCCGCCCCCGGCGCAAGCCCTCGCGTGCGATTCTTCGCCGACCCGCGTCGCGACCTGCCGCGATGCGACGTTGCCCCCTTGCGCGGCCATGTGACAATGCACCCCGCCCATTCCCCGTTGGGCTGCCTTCAGGAGGAAGTCCCCATGACCCGGCTCGCTCGCGCGATGTCCTGGAGCGCGTCAGTCTGCGTGCTCCTCACACTCTCCAATTGCGCGAGCTGCGCACGGCAGCCGGCGACCAACACGCTCGTCACCGAAGGCACGCCCTGTTCGCTCGACGACGAATGCGAGACGGGCCTGTGCGACGTGGTGCCCGGCACCAACGCTCGCATCTGTCTGCGCAAGTGCACCTCAGGGTGCAAGGAAATCGACCAGTGCACGAAGCTGACGGCCGACCGCTTCGCGTGTGTGCCGCAGCGGGCGGGCCTCTGCCAGTCGTGCGCGAGCGACAGCGACTGCCCGTACCCGGCCGACAAGTGCATCACCCTGGGCAACGACAAGTTCTGCGGCCGTGACTGCAGCTTCGACAGCACCTGCCCATCGTCGTTCCGCTGCGCCGACGCCGTCGACGTGAACGGAGACCCCGCTCCCAAGCAGTGTCAGCCCACCAGCGGCACCTGCGCGTGCACCACCTCGACCGCCGGCCAGATGATGCCGTGCGAGGTGACGAACAGCTTCGGCACCTGTCTGGGCACCGTGACGTGTCAGCCGCCCATGGGCTTCGGAGCCTGCAGCGCACGCACGCCGGCCGCCGAGCTCTGCAACGGCCGCGACGACGACTGCGACGGCATGACGGACGAAGAGATTGCCGACACCATCTGCGGCGTCGGTGGCTGTGAGCGCCGCGTGCCTGCGTGCACCAACGGCCGCCCCAACACCTGCACCCCGGGCATGCCCGACCTCGAAATCTGCAACCGCGTCGACGACAACTGCGATGGCCGCGTCGACGAGAACTTCGACCTGCAGAACGACGTCGGCAACTGCGGCACCTGCAACCGCGCCTGCGCGTTCCCCAACGCCGTGCCGAAGTGCGACACGGGCACCTGCGCCATCGACCGCTGTGTTGCAGGCTGGGTGAACCTCGACGGCGTCGCGGCGAACGGCTGCGAACACCCGTGCACCCAGACGAACAACGGCGTCGAGGTGTGTGACGGCCGCGACAACAACTGCGACGGCCGCACCGACGAAGGCTTCGACCTCGTCACCGACCCGACGAACTGCGGCCAGTGCGGGCTGGTGTGCAACGTCGCCAACGGCTCCGTCTCGTCGTACCGCTGCAACGCGGGCCGCTGTGCGGTGGGCATGTGCGCGATGGGCCGCGGCGACTGCAACCAGTCCTTCGCGGACGGCTGCGAAGAGAACCTCGTGACCTCGCTGGTGCACTGTGGCCAGTGTGGCCAGGCCTGCGCTCCGGCGAACGCGACCGGCACCTGCCAGATGGGCACCTGTCGCATTCAGACGTGCGCGCCCGGCTTCCGCGACTGCAACGTGATGGTGAGCGACGGCTGTGAAATCGACGGCAACACCGACGTGAACAACTGCGGCATGTGCGGCCGCGTCTGCAGCGCCGCCAACGCCACCAGCGCCTGCACCGCGGGCTCGTGCACCTTCACCTGCCTCGCCAACTGGTACGACGCCGACAACAGCGCCGCCAACGGCTGCGAGTACGCGTGCGTGCGTACGAACAACGGCGTCGAGGCGTGCGACGGCATCGACAACGACTGTGATGGGCGCGTCGACGAAGACTTCAACTTCATGACCGACGCCATGCACTGCGGCATGTGCAACCGCGCGTGCATTCCCCCGTCGTTCGCGATGTCGACGGCGTGTGGCGGAGGCAACTGCAGCATCACCTCGTGCGTCATGGGCCGCGGCAACTGCAACGGCACCTACGCCGACGGCTGCGAGGTCGACACCACGGCGACGGTGAGCCACTGCGGCGCGTGCAACAACGCGTGCTCGGCGGCGAACGTGCAGACGTACTCGTGCGTGAACTCGTCGTGCGGCATCGCGCAGTGCGCGCCCGAGCGGGGCAACTGCAACAACCTCTTCTCCGATGGCTGTGAGGTCGACACCAACACGTCGCTCACGAACTGCGGAGGCTGCGGCACCACCTGCACCATCGCGAACGGCACGCCCGTGTGTACCGGCGGCATGTGCCGCGTCGCGGCCTGCACGGCGCCGTTCCAGGACTGCAACATGAGCGCGACCGACGGCTGCGAGGTGAACACCTCGAACAATGCCTCGCACTGTGGTGGCTGCGGGAACGCGTGTACCCGGCCGTTCGCGACGGGGACCTGCAGCAACTCGATGTGCAGCTTCGTCTGTCTGCCCGGCCGCGTGGACCTCGATGGAAACCCGAACAACGGTTGTGAGTACGGCTGCACGTCGAGCGGCAGCGACATGCCCGACCTCTCTTTCCAGGACGCGGACTGCGACGGGCTCGACGGCAACGCCTCGGCGGCGGTGTTCGTCTCGAAGACGGGCAACGATTCGAACCTGGGCACGCGGGCTTCTCCACGCCTCACCATCACGGCGGGCATCGCGCGGGCGGTCGGCCTGGGGCTCACGGCGGTCTACATCTCCGAAGGCCAGTACGACGAGGCCATCACCATGGCGCAGGGCGTGAGCCTGTACGGTGGCTACTCGGCCGCCAACAACTGGGCGCGCAGCGTCTCGTACGTCACCACCATCAACAGCCCGACCGCGGTTGGCGTGACGGCGCAGAACCTCGCCGGTCAGCTCGAGCTGCAGCTGCTCCGCGTGCGCAGCGCGAACGCCGTCGGCCAGGAGGCGAGCGGTGACGGCCGCTCGAGCATCGGCGTGCTGGCCGTGAACCTGGGCAGTGGCCTCATCATCAACGGCTGCACGATTCAGCCCGGCAACGGCAGCGTCGGCCTCCCGGGCTCAAATGGTGGAACAGGCGCAGCTGGCACGAAGGGTGGAGACGCCAACGGTGCAACGCAGGGAGGCGGTGGCGCGTCTGTTTGTGGTGCGACCGGCGGTCCAGGTGCCAATGGCGTGAGCGGTGAAACGAACGGAAGCAACGGCACCTCGGGCACATCAGCGCCAGGCGGGGCGTCGGCAGCGAACTTCGGCAGCTTCGGGCCTGGTGGGGAGTGCGGCCTGACCTCAGCGACTGACGGGAAGAATGCCCCGCCTGTGAGAGCGGCGGGGACGAATGGCGTTCGCGGCTTCAACGCGAACCCCGGCAGCACGCTCGGGGTGCTCTCGGCGCTCGGGTGGTACCAACCGCCGACAGGTCAGACTGGCGGCACCGGTCAGGTCGGTGGAGGCGGAGGAGGCGGTGGCAGCGGGGGCGGCACGAGGCGCGGTTCAGGCTTTGGTTGTCTTGGCTGCAGTAGCTTGACGAGCGGTGGTGGTGGCGGTGGTGGTGGTGGTGGCTGCGGTGGGACGGGCGGCATCGGTGGACG
>JAACJQ010000143.1 GCA_016879935.1 Archangiaceae bacterium
CATCACGACCAACAGGTGCATCACACGCCCGAGATGAAGAAGAGGAAGATGCCAGCCACCAGAATCGGGAACGCGATGCGCGCGGTCTTGTCGGCCTTGAGCGCGCGCTCCGGGTGGCCGCTGGCGTCGAGCTTGAACGACAAGAACGTCTGCCCGAGCGTCAGCAACAAGAGCACGTACGTCGCGATGAAGAACTTGTCGGACAGCACGAGGTAGCCAATCTCGGGCATGTTCTGGGTGACGGCCACGTTGTACGCCATGCACGAGAGCAGCGCCGTCATCGCCACCGACGCCGCCGTGTCGAGCTGGTCGGGCGGCAGGAAGAACACCAGGTACGCCATCGCGAGGATGATGAGCAGGGGGATGAGAATCTTGAAGGCGTAGCTCCAGTACTCGCGCTCGAAGGACGGCTCGATGGCGAACCGTGTGTAGCGGGTGCCGGCCTTCACCTTGCTCGGGTCACCGAAGTCGGTGGGGTAGCTGCCCTCGAACACGCGGCGGTGCACGGTCAGGAAGAAGTAGTCGGGCACGAACAGCGTCGGAGACAGGCCCCAGCGGTCTTCAGGCCCACCCGAGCGCTCGTAGCTCGCGCGGTCATCGACGAACTGCACCTCGTCGACCTCGAGCGACGTGCTCTCGAGCGTGATGGGCAGCGTCTGTTTGTCGAAGGGGTAGTTCCGCAGGTCGGGCACGAAGAAGAAGGTGCCGGTGACGCGGTAGCAGAGGTACTTCTCGGCGCCGACGAGCTTGTCGTCGATGAGTTCTTTCGAGTCGAACTTGCCGTTGACGGGCTCGAGGTTGCTGACGGCGGCGATGCGCGCCTCGTCCATGCCGTCGGCCTTGAAGCGCAGCCAGACGTAGAAGTCGGCGGTGAAGCTCTGGGCGCGAACGTCGACGCTGCGCAGGTCGACGACGTGCACGCCGATGAAGACCTTCACGGGCTCTTTCGGTGGGTCGTCTGCGAAAGAGACGGAAGCTGCGAGCACCGCGGCCACGGTGGCGAGTCGTCGGAAGGTGAGGAGCACGGGGGAGCAGCAGCCCACCCTACGTTCGTGGCGGTCGCAACGGTTTCGGCGAGTCATGTCGCAGAGGGTGCCGGGCTGGCCTTTGTCGCAGGACGAGTGCCTCACAGCTGGTCGGGCGCGTGGCTGCCAACTCATCGCTGGCGGCGAAGGAACTGATTCCACGCCGTCTGGCTCCGTCGAGCGGCGAGCCCCGGCGGCAGGGCCCCGGACGAGAGGAGCGCGAGCGTGGCCTCGAGCGTGTTCCACTCGCAGAGCTCGAGCAGCGTGCGTGCGGCGCCGTCGCAGTCTCCGGTTGCGTCGAACAGGCAGACATACCCGTCGTCGCCGTCGGTCGTCGTGTGCAGGACGAAGAAGTCGCCGTGGGCATCGCTGCGCGAGATGACGCGAGTCGAACCAGCGTCATCATCGTCGTACCGACGCTTCAGTCGGGCCAGGGCAGCGGCGACCGGTGCCGGCAGCGAGGCGTGGGCGGTGTGCGGGAGTGGCGCTCCCAATGCGTCGCTCTCGAAGTCCTCACCCCGGAGCATCGCCTCGCCGCGCAGGTTCAGGTCGTCGGTGAGCAACTGCTCGACGAGGGCGCGGCGGTGTGTGCTTCGAGCGGTCGGCATGCTGCTCACTCCACGTCGTCGAGCCACTTCGCCAGCGTGAGCTCGGTGCGGGTGTCGAGCTCGGCGAACTGGAGGTGCACGTGGCGAACGGCGGTGCGGGCGACGCGCGCCTCGGTCACTGTGCCGGGGAGCTGGAGCGTCGTCTTGCCCAGACGCAGCTCGACGACGAGCGACGCCGCCTGCGGCGCGCCGGGCAAAGTGAATGACGCGCCACCGAGCCCGAGCTCTCCGTCGACGTCGTGTCGGGTGGTGCCGTCTCTGACGACGAAGCTCGACTTCTTGCGGAGCGAGTCGCGGCGGTCGCCCTGACGGCGCTCCTTCTTGCGCTCGAGCGGCTCGGGGACGGCAGGGTTGCTGCGGCGGTCGGACTTGCGGCGTTCCGGCATGGCGGGACCACGGTGCCAGACTCGGGGCGTCGCCGCAGCACTTCAGGCGTGTTCGTCAGCGCGAGCGCGTCGGCGGGCACAACGCGGTCGGCGGCATGGGGCCCGCCACTCCTTCCGTGTGAGGCCTGGGTCGCTCGAGAGCAGCGTCTTCGTCGACGAGAGCGAGTTCGCTCCGACCGTCTCGACGTCACTGCTCCGGTGCTCCACGTGTCCGTGCCGGCGTGCCCTGGTGGCTCTGGTTGTTGCGGTCATGCTTCACCCGTGTGAGGCCCGGGTCGCCGACGCGAGAGCACGGCGAAGCGCAGCGCGGCTGGCGTCTCCGACGGCGTGTCGCTCGAGGGCAACGTCTTCATCGCGAGAGCGCGTTCGCGCCGACCATCTCGACGTCACTCCGCGTGTCAGTGCCGATGCACTCGGAGTCTGGTTGTCGCGGTCAGCTTCCTTCACCCGTTTTGAGGCCCGGGTCGCTCGAGGGCAACGTCTTCATCGACGTGGGCGAGTTCGCGCCGACCGTCTCGACCTCGGTCCACGTGTTGGTGCCGACGCGCCTCGGTGGCTCTGGTTGTTGCGGAGCCGGCACGCCTGCTTCACGCGTGAGAGGCTCACCGACGAGAGCGAGTTCGCGCCGACCATCTCGACGTCACTCCACGTGTTGGTGCCGACGCGCCTCGGTGGCTCTGGTCGTTGCGGACCGGGCACGCCTGCTTCACGCGTGAGAGGTTCACCGACGAGAGCGCGTTCGCGTCGACCGTCTCGACGTCACTCCACGTGTCCGTGTCGACGCGCCTTGGTGACTCTGCTCAACGCGAGAGCACGTCGACGGGCACGAGGCGGTTGGCGGCGTTGGTGCCATCTCCGAGCTGGCTCTGGTTGTTCCGGCCCCAGCACTTCACGCCGCCCGTCGCGAGCAGCGCACACGAGTGGTCGAAGCCGACGCCGATGGCGACGACGCCGCTGGTGAGTCCACTCACGGGCGTGGGCACGGCGCGCGGCGTCTGCGTTCCATCGCCGAGCTGGCCCCAGGCGTTCGTCCCCCAGCAGAAGACCGCGCCCTGGGTCGTGAGCAGACACGCGTGGAGCGCTCCAGCCACCGCGGCCGTCGCCGCCCACGGCCCCACGACGGGAAGCGGAGACGCCGAGACGCCGCCGTCGACACCAGGGGTGCCGAGCTGGCCTGACGCGTTCGAGCCCCAGCACGCAAGGCCCGCGTCTTCGAGCACGGCGCAGGTGAAGTTCGAGCCCGTCGCCAGCCGTCGCGCGGTGACCTGGGGCACCGTGAAGGGCGCCGTGCGGGCCATGAAGTCGCCTGCGCCGAGCTGGCCGAACGCGTTGTCACCCCAGCACCGCACCTGCGTGCCGACGAGCGCGCACGAGTGGAGCGAACCTGCGCCGGCTTCCGTGGCTCCGGCCGTGATGGCGCCGAAGGCCAGCTGGCCCGCCGAGTTGTCTCCCCAGCACCTGACCGCGCCCGTCGACGTCACCGAGCACACGTGGCTGCGGCCCACCCCCAGGCTCGCGATGGGCGACTGGTGGGCGGTGATGCGCGTCGGGCTCGTGCGCACCGCCGTGCCACCCGAGCCGGCCTGGCCGAAGTCGTTCTCACCCCAGCAGTACGCGCCCGCGTCGGAGATGATGGCGCAGCTCCCGTAGCCACCGGCCGCGACGTGCGTGACGACGGTGCCGAGGGCGGTGACGTCTTGCGGAAGGTTGGCCTCGAGCGTCGAGGTCGCGATGGCCAGCTGCGAGTGGCTGTTCGAGCCCCAGCAGCTCACCGAGCCGTCGCTGAGGCGAACGCAGGCGTGGTCCCAGCCGACGGCCAGCTCGGTCGCGGGGCAGCACGCGGCGCCGCAGGTGAAGAAGCCGGGGTTGCAGCGCCACCCGCACGTGCCGGCAGTGCACGTCGCGGTCGCGTTCGCGGGAGCCGCAGGGCACGGCGTACAGCTCGTGCCGCAGCTCGCAGGGCTGGTGTTCGAGAGGCACTGCGTCGAGCACGCGTGGTAGCCGGTGTTGCACGCGAAGCCGCACGACGCTCCGTTGCAGGTCGCGGTCGCGTTCGCGGGCGTGTTGCACGCGGCGCACGCTCCCGAGCAGAAACGGAAACCAGAAAGACACTCGAAGCCGCACGCGCCGCCGTCGCACGTCGACGTCGCGTTGGCGGGCGGTACGCACGGCGTGCACGAGCTGGAGCCGCACGACATGGGCGAGACGTTCGACGCGCACTGGCTCTGGCACCGGTGAAAGCCGGTGGCGCAGGTGAAGTCGCACGTGGTGCCGGAGCAGACGTCGCTCCCGTTCGCGGGCGTCGAGCAGACGGGGCAGGCGCCGCTGCACAGGCGTCGGCCCTGGTCGCACGTGATGCCGCACGCTCCGTTCGAGCAGGTGGCGGTGCCGCCCGTGGGCGTCGAGCAGAGCTCGCACCTGCTGCCGCAGCTCGTGGTCGCCGAGTCGGAGACGCAGCGCTGCCCGCACGCGTGCTGGCCGGCGGGGCACACGCACGCCGTGTTCGAGCAGGTCGCGCCCGAGGGGCAATCGGTCGCGAGCCGGCAGCCGGCCTGGCAGGCCCGGGTCGTCGGGTTGCAGAAGTAGCCCGGCGCACAACCACCGCCGGTGACGCAGTCGGGAGGGAGTGCGCGGCATGTTCCGAAGTTGCAGACGAGGCCTGGGCCGCACGCGTTGCCGCAGCGCCCACAGTTCGAGAAGTCGGCGTCGAGGTCGACGCAGCTCGCGCCACACGTCACCAGCGTGCCGGCGCATCGCGGGTCGGGCCCGGCGTCGCGCTGGGAGCCACCAGCTGCGCCGCCACCCACCGACCCACCCGCGCTCGCGCCACCGGCTGTTCCACCGCCAGCGGAGCCACCAGCCACCCCACCCGCATCGCCACCAGCCGTCGCGCCGCCGGCCTCGCCACCCGCGGCAGCGCCGCCCGCAAGCCCGGCTCCACCGCCAGCGCCGCCCCCGCCCGTCGACGTCGAGGTCACGGTGCACACGCCGAGCGCGCAGACGGCGCCCAGCACGCACGCGTCACACCGCCGTGCGTTCTGACCGCAGGCCGAAGGGCTGGTGCCGAGCTGACACTGGTCCTGCTCGTCGCAGCAGCCGGAGCAGGTGGCGGCTCGGCACTGCGCCTGGGGAGGAGAACAGCCGAAGAGCAGCGCGAACGACAGCACCAGCAGCCACGATCTCGTGAGCATCGAACGTACCTGACACGTCTGGCCGACCCTGCCAACGGAGCAACCGCTCTCGAACGTCGACGGCTGGCACTGCTCCACGCTCCCTGTTACTCGCCCGCGGTCATGGAGCGGGGCTGGCTCAAAGAGGTGCTGACCGACGTCGTGCGACAGCACACGCCCGACGTGACCAGCCAGTCGTACCGCGACGCCGTCACGCTCCCCGCCGGGCCCGCGCGTGCGCGACGCTACCTGCGCGGCATCTTGCGTGAATCGGGGCTGCTCTACGGAACGCCGTCGCTCCCCGACACCACGAAGGCCGGCACGCTCGCGAAGCCGTCGGGTCCCGAGGAGCAGCTCTTCCTCGCGGTGCTCCGCACCTCGTGTCGCATCGCGCTCGACGTCGCCGTGCACATCGACGCGCCACCGGGGCCGCGCGCGGAGCAGCTGCTCGGTCAGCTCGCCGCGTGGAGCCACCGCGTCGACGACGCCGAAGACCTGCACAAACGCATCGAGCGCCTGCACAAGGTCTGGCCGCTGCCTGCGAAGGTGTGGAGCCGCCTCGAAGAAGCGCTCGAGCAGCGTGCCCTCTCGCTCGCCGCCGACCCGTACTACGGCCTCGTGCTGCACAACGGCGCCATGTTCGCCGACGCGACCAACTTCGGGCGCATCGCCATCGCGTGGTTCCGCCGCTCCCGCTTCCCGCGTGGCGAGCTCGAGCGGCTCAACGCGTTCGCTGATCAGCAGAAGGCGCTGCTCGTGCAGGTGCTCATCGGGCTCGTCTCGGCCGAGCGCAAGCCGAGCTTCCCCGTGCGGCGCGCCATCATTCGGCAGATCGACGACCTGCACCTGCCCGAGCCGCTCGCCGACTCCACGCGCGACTACGCCCGCAAGGCCTTCGAGCGCGCGCCCTCGATGAAGAAGGTGCTCGCCGGCGTGCGCAGCAAAGACATGAAGCGCTTCCTCGTCGACCAGACGCTGCTCGCCAGCATCGTCGACGGCCGCCGCAGCGCCGAGGAGCAGGCGTGGACGAAGGCGCTCGCGGCTCGGCTCGGTTTCACGCCCGACGAGGTGAAGCACAGCGAGCTCACCCTCGCCGAGTTCTACGCGAAGCACCGCAACGTGATGGACGTGTTCACGCTCTCGACGGGCGCCGACGTGATGGGTGAAGAGCTCGTCGACTCCATCGCGACGCAGGTGCGCAAGAACTCACGCCGCCTGTGGCAGGAGATTCGTGAGACCGGTGAACTCTCGGTATTGCTCGCGCGTGCGGCGCGTGGCCAGAAGCTCACCGCCGACGAGAAGCGCGCCATGCGGGAGCAGCTCATCGACGTCGCCAAGGCCGTGCCCGCGCTCGCCATCTTCACCGCGCCGGGTGGGTTGTTGCTGCTGCTGGCGCTCGCGAAGGTGATGCCGTTCGACCTGCTGCCGAGCTCGTTCCGCGACGAGCCGGTCGAGGTCGATGACGAGCCGCCGACGACTCACTGAAGCTTCAGGCACACCCCGAGGTTGAGGGCGCGCGGCTGACAGAGCAGCTCACCGTGGTCGTCGCTCGAGCAGGCGTAGCCCTTGCCGCAGATCTCCGCCGATGCGCCCGAGCAGGTGAAGGGCAGGCACACGCCTGCCGGGTTCTCTCGCGAACAGAAGAGCAGCACGTTGCCCGAGTCGCAGTCGGAGCTGATGGCGCACGACTCGCGACAGAGGCCCGAGGCGCACGTCTCGTCGCTCAGGCAGCCGGCGTCACAGCGTCGCGCGCAGGTGCTCAATCCGGAGGTGAAGAACTCGCAGGTCAACCCGGGCTCGCATTCTCCGCACGGCGCTCCGCGTGGCTGTGGCCCGGTGAGAGGAGGCGGTCGCATCGCTCCGCACGCGATGCCGATGGCGACGGCCACGAAGAACCATCGCTGAGGAATCGCGCGCATGTCGCGCACGCTACCCGCTGGCGCTCAGTGAGGCGATCGACGCGTTCGACATGCAGATCAGCGCCTCGACCAGTTCGCGACATCCTGGCCGCCGTCGTGCACGGCGCCTCAGCCGGCGGCGCGCAGTGAATCGACCTCACCCTCGAGCGACAGCTGCAGCTTCTCGGTCAGCCGCTTGAGCTTCTTGCCCACCGTCTTCCGCGACTGCCGCATCACCTCGGCGATCTCGTCCTGCGTCAGCCCGTCGCGGAACGCGTGCGTGACCAGCTCGAGCTCCTCCATCGACAACGCACTCAGCACCTTGTCGAGATCGGCCCGCGCGGCGAGGTCGCTGCGCACTTCTTCCACGTCGACGAACAGCGCGTGCTTCAGCTGATGAGCCGACGTGTTGCGCAGCGTCTGCAGACAATGCCGCGTGGCGATCGCGTACAGCCACGTCAGCGGAGCGGCGCGCACCCGGAACCGCCCGAGCCCCGAGATGGCGGCGACGAACACCTCTTGAACGGCCTCGGCCGCGTCGTCGTCATGGCGGAGCAGTGCCAGGCATCGTCGATAGACGACCCCGTGGTACCGCTCGAACAGCTCGCCGACGTCGAAGGCCATGCGGTCAGAACTTGAAGGGGTACTCGACTTCGACTGGCTCCCCGTCGGTGCCGACCCCGGGGAAGACGAGCTTCAGGAGAGCGCGCTCCAGGCAATGCCAGAGTGGCCCTCTGTCGAACGCGCTCTGCTTCGTCACGGACCGAACCCGCCCGTCTGCTCCAATCGTGAAGCGCATCGTGATGACTCCGTGCACGCCCGGCTGGAGCCTTTGTTGTTCGGCGCCACACAGCTCGAACGTCTTGCGCTCCCTCGTCAGGACCTGGGTGATGATGGCGGTGCTGGCACGAGTCGCCGGGTCTCTCACCTGCGAGAATCGGCCGTCGCCTTCGTGCCGCTTTGGCTCACCCAGCAAGTCGACGGTCTCTTCCTTCGTCGTCGTCGTCGTCGGTGGAATGGTGAGCGGAACGACAGTGGGCGGTGCCGGCGGCGGGTCCGTTGGCTCCAACATCGACCGAGTCGTGTCGATGATCGTCATGACCCGTGGCTTGGCCGGCGCGGGGTCGGGGCTCGCCGAGCCGCGAATCACCTGAATCGTGTTGAACCGCTTGTACGTCAGGTGGCCGCCCTCTCCGTTCTCGGTTGGCTCGTTGGGCACGACGACCTGATTGGTCGTGCCGTTGGTCACGGGCGTGTTGTCGACGGCGACGAACGACGTGTACGCGGTGACGAGGTGGTGCTCGAGGCCGAGCGTGGTGATCTCCTTCGCCGCTTCGGGGAACTCACCGAACTTCTGCAGCCGGTCGACCTCTTCGATTCTCGCGCGCGCCCACATCGAGTTCAGCCCGCTCGACGCAGCCGATGCCACGCCGAGGTTCACCCGCGTCGCGAGCTCGACGTTCTTCGCGCCCACGTGCCCACGCAGCGTGACGGTCGCGGGCCCACCGTTTCGGTACCGGCCGAGCAGCACCACCGGCTGCGCATCGAACAGGTCGGGCACCTTCCTCGGCAACACGTCGACGACCTGCAGCCCGCCCCAGTCGATGGTCACGTCGGTCATCAACGGCTTTGCGATGCGGCGCACGAAGCGGCTCACGGCCTCGGTCGGGTCCTCGTCGGTGCGCACGTACTGGTAGAAGCCGCGCCCTTCTTCCGACAACCGCGCGAGCAGGAAGTGGTTCACCGACCCGCCGATGCCGAAGCCGAACACGCGGCCGTTGCCGAGCAGGCGCTGCGTCTCTTGAAAAATCTCGACCTCGTTACCGATGAAACCGTCGGTCATCAGCAGCACCACGCGCAGCCGGTCACCATCGACCGGCCGGGCGAGTGCGCGCCGAATGCCGGCGAGCTGATTGGTGCCTCCGCCCGATGGCAGCGCGTCGAGGTACTGCAGCGCCTTCTTCACGTTCTCGGGCGTGTTCGGCAGCGGCGAGTCGTGAAACGACGACGCAGCGTCGGCGAAGTCGATGAGCATGAAGGTGTCGCGCGGGTTCATCTGCTTCATCGCGAGCGCCATGGCCTGCTTCGCGGCGTCGAGCGGCTGCCCATTCATCGAGCACGACGTGTCGATGACGAACACCATCTCCTTCGGCAGCACCTCGTCGTTCGACGGCTGCGCCTCGGGGTTCAGCATCAACGCGAAGGTGCCTTCGGCGCCGCCCGTCGACACCACCGCCGCGCGCGTGTCGGGGCCCGACACCTTCCACCGAAGAACGAAGTCCTCGTTCGGCACACGGTCGGCCTCATCGAGCGTGACGACGGCGCGTGAGCTCGACGAGCGTTCGGCTTGCAGCGCATGCGACACCGACCACAGCTCTTCGATGACGGCTCCGGTCTCCAGCCGAACCTCGACCGAGATGTCGCGGCCGGTACGCTCCAGCGGAGGCGAGATGCGCGAAGCATCGTCGACGCGATCGGTGTCGGGCAGCGTGCCCGTGCCCTGCGACGCCCCCGCGAGCGGAGCGCCCGGCACGTACCGGGGCCCCACCACCATCGGGAAGTTGAACGTGTACGCGCCATCATCGAAGCGCAGCGGCGCGACGTACCGCAGCGACACCTGCACCGACTCCCCGGGCAACAGGTTCGCGACCGACTGCGTGAAGATGTTCGGGCGCTCCTGGTCGAGCAGCGCCGCCCGCTTGCCCTGCGACTTCGCCTCTTCGTACTGACGCCGTGCCTCTTCGCGTTTCTGAATGGTGGCGCGAATCACGCGCGTGCCCGCCGTCAGCGTCATCTCGTCGACGGCCGCGTTCTCGGGCAGCGGGAACACGTAGACCGCCTCGACCGGCTTCTCGAACGGGTTCTTGAAGCGCTGCGTGACGGTGACAGCCGACACGAAGCCGGTCACCTCTGCGATGACGTCGGTGTGCTCGAGCACGAACGGCCGCGAGGGCCCTTCATCGGGCGAAGCCTCGAGCGTGCCCTGACCGAACGCGACCTGCTGCCCGCGAAACGAGAGCGTCTTCAGCGTGGGCCGCGCGGTGCCGGGCCTCAGCTCCACGGGGCTGCGGCCCTGACGAGGTGATGGGCGGTCTGGAGGCGCGTCGCTCCACGGGGCAGCGACGAGAACGGCGACGATGGCAGCAGCAGGGAGCAGCACGGCACGCATGGCGTTCCTCCTCCACGCCTGGTCTGCGCGAACGACACGCTGCCTGGCGGGTGACGAGTGAGACGAGCGTGAGAAGCTCGCCGCCTGCCGCTCCATCGCCTCGAGCCGTGCCCGGCATTGGGCACAGCCCGCGACGTGGGCCGAGATGTTCGTCTGCTCCGCGCCCGACAACGCACCCAGCGACAGCCGCTCGAGCGTGAAGGACGACGGGTGTTTCGGAGCACTCATGACGATTCGATTCCTCGCAGGTGAAGGTTGGTTCCGCGAGCCACGAATCGTGGGAACGGCACGGCCGTTCAGTGTGTCGACTTCAAGAACTTCGCGGTCAACACCGGGTCGACCCACGCGACGACGTGCACGAGCCGGTCTCCTTCGGCTTCGACGAGGTGAATCGAGTTCGGCTGCCACGGCGCGTCGGGAGCCGTGCGCATCGAGATGGCGATGGCCAGATGTCCCGCGGCTTCGATGGGCTCGGCCTTGAACCGGTGCGCGTCGACGTTCGGCGCGAAGAGCGCGTTGGCGAGGAAGTTCGAGATGGCAGGCAGCCCTTCGAACCAGAGCGCCATGGGCGGCATCGTCATCGTCGCGTCTTCGCGCAACAACGACACGAGGCCCGAGACGTCAGACGACTCCCACACGCGCAGGTAGCGGCCGAGCAGCTCACGCTCCTTCGGCTCGTCGCTGCGCTTCTTCCAGCGGGGTGACGCTTCTTCGACCGAGGCGCGCGCGCGTTGCAGCAGGCTGTACACCGCCGGCACCGTCGAGTCGAGCTGCGCGGCCGTCTCTTCTGCCGAGAAGCCGAGCACGTCTTTGAGCACGAGCGCCGCACGCTGCGTCGCGGGCAAGGCCTGCAGCGTGACGAGGAAGGCGAGGGCGACCGACTGGCGACGCTCCACCACCGTCTCGGGGCCGGGTGAGAGGTCGAGCGCGCTCGAGGGCGCCGGCTCGAGCCAGTCGTGCAGCGGGTCGGGCGCGCGCGCGTCTCCGGTGCCAGCCGCGTTCACTTCATCGGGCAGGTGGCGGCGTTTTCGCTGTGCGAGCAGGTCGAGGCAGGTGCGGGTGGCGATTTGAAACAGCCACGACTTGAACGCGCCTCTGCCTTCGAGCGCGTCGAGGCTCTTCCACGCGCGCACGAGCGCTTCCTGCACGGCGTCTTCGGCGTCCGACCACGAGCCGAGCATGCGGTAGCAGTACGCGAGCAGCGTCTTGCGGTGCGGAGCGACCTGCGCCTCGAACTCCCCCTGGCCGATTGCCATGCGTCGAGGTCTTGCACACTTTGACGGTCGTCTGCAGGGCGGGTCGGCCGTTCGGGCTACGGTGCGCGCGTGCTTCGGACTCGTGCGTCATGGCTGCTGGTGCTGCTCTTCACGGCGTGCCCGCCGCCTGCGCCGCAGACCGACGGTGGCGTCGACGCTGGCGCCGATGCGGGCTCGCCGTGGCGCGTGGTGCTCGAAGACCGACCCGGCGCGCTGCTCTCGGCGTGGGAGTCTGCCGACGGCGTGCTGTACGCGGTCGGTGGCACGGCCTTCGGTGCGTACGTGTTGCGGCACGACGCCGATGGCTGGTGGCAGATGGACCCCGGCACCTCGAAGGCGTTGTGGTGGGTGCACGGGTTCTCGGCCAACGACGTCTGGGCGGTCGGCGCGGCTGGCGTCATCACGCACTTCGACGGCACGCGCTGGCGCGTCGAACGTGAAGGTGGCGCGGCGACGCTCTTCGGTGCGTACGGAACGTCGACGACCGATCTCGTCGCGGTGGGCGGCGTGGTGAGCGTGAGCGCGCCGAAGCCGCTCGTGCTGCGGCGCACGCCGTCTGGCTGGAGCGAAGTCGCGGCGCTGCCGGCCTCCGACTCGCGCGCCTTCTTCAAGGTGTGGGGCCGCTCGGCGACCGACACGTTCTTCGTCGGCGAGCGCGGTCTCATCGGGCGCGGGCTGCCCGAGACGCTGACGCTCGAGCTGTCGGGGTTGAGTGACCGGCTCACCACCGTGCACGGCAACGCGAGCGAGACGTACATCGTGGGCGGGCTGCAACGGCCCGTGATGCTGCGCCGCTTTGCCGGCGAGTGGAGGCCAGTGACGATTCCCGGAACGCCTCAGTTGCTCAACGGCGTCGCGGTGAGCGCGAGTGGAGACACCGTCATCGTCGGGCTCAACGGCTACGTCGCCGAAGGCCGCGCCGAGACGTTCGCGCAGCGACGGGCCGTCACCGACTTCGGGCTGCACGCGGTGCTGTCGTCGCGCTCGGGTTTCGTCGCGGTGGGCGGCGACCTCGGTGACACGCTCGGCCGAGGCATCGTGCTCACGAATGGCTCACTCGAGGGCGGGGTCGTGCAGCAGTGGCCGCACCCGGGCATTCGGTTCGACGGCGGCATCGATGCCGGCGTGATGGATGCGGGCGTGGTCGACGCGGGCCCGATGGATGCGGGCGTCGTCGATGCAGGGCTCGTCGATGCAGGGCTCGTCGATGCAGGACCGGTGGACGCAGGACCCGTCGACGCAGGCAGCGTGGACGCTGGTGAACCCGACGCGGGCGACCTCGACGGAGGAGACGCCGATGCGGGTGTGCGTGACGGCGGCTTCCTCGGGCCCGGTGACGACTGCGGCATGGCGCCGAACGACTGCGGCCCCGGCATGATGTGCTGGTTCGTCTTCGGCCCGTTCAGGAACTATTGCGCCGCGACCTGCACCGACGTCGCCCAGTGCGGCGCCTACGGACCCGGCGCGTGCTGCCGGCTTCCGGGCCCTCAGGCGATGGAGAACGTCTGCCTCACGAGCACCGTCTGCGACGGCGGCATGTGAGTCACCACTGCACGTGAATCGCCAGCGTGCGCACCTCGTTGAGCGTCTCGATCTTCACGATGTGCGCGGGCATTCCTTCGATGAGCTCGAACAGGAACTTCAGCGTGCCGCGCCAGCCGTCTGCGGCGACCGAGGTGACTGGCTCCGGGTAGTCGACGCGCAGCACGCCGGCGTTCGACCCATCGGGAAGCCACGTCGCCTTCACGCCTCGCAGCACCTGGTGCACCGAATCGGGAACACGGGCGAGCAACGTCGCGGGTGAACGGCCGGTGAGGGCCAGCGCCACCTTGAACATCGGCGTGAGGATCTTCCCCAGCGAGTCGCGCGCCATCAGGTACGAGTGCTTCTGAAACGTCTCGGCGCCGGCGAGTGCGTGCAGCACGTCGGAGAGGTCTCGGAGCACGTCGGCGTCGTGCGTGCGCGCGCTGAACGGCGCATCGAGCGCGGCCTTCGTCGCCGGGGCGATCTTCGCGGCGACCTGCTCGAGCAGCCCCAGGTCCTGGAGCGCCTTCTTGAACCCCGACACGTACACCGCTGTGACTTCGAATCCCCGAACCGCCATGCCGTTCTCATAGCGAAGCCACGCGCAGTTCCAACGAAGGTCTGCTGGCGTCCGTTACCGCTGACATGGCCGCCCGGGCAGCGGTGTCAGCTGCGCGAGCTTCTGCGCAATCGGGGCCAGGGGAATCGGCGGGCTCCATGCGAGACTTCGCGGGCATCGGTCGTGCACGAAAGGCGAACCCATGAAGCGACTTCTCGGGGTGCTGGTCCTCTCTGCGTGCAGTGGGCTCCCGGGTGGGGGGGCAGGTGGTGGTGGGGCGGGCGGAGGCTCCTCGGGCGCGGGTGGTGGCTTCGCGTTGCCGCAGCTGCCGCCCATCTCGAGCCTCGTCGTCTTCTCGTCGGTGGGCTCGGGAGCGACGAAGCTGCTCGCCGACGTCTCGAACGCGCGCGTCGAGATCGACCCGACGCAGAGTGACGCGCTGACTGCGCTCGGTGAGTGCGCCGACCTGCTCTCGTATTGCTACGCGCCGCCCTCGTTCACGCTCGAGCAGTGCTTCACCACGGCGCGCACCTGCACCACCTCGACCCCGTGGAACGAGCAGGCCTGTTGCCCGCAGGCCTGTCACGACGCCTTCACCCGCGAGGTCGCGGCCGGCCTCACGCCGAAGGTCGCGCTCGAGAAGGTGCTCTTCCGTGAGCCCGACTGTTTCCCCGGTGTGCGCGCCGCGCTGGAGGCCCCATGAACTCACGCTTCGTCGTGCTGCTCTCGGTGTTGCCCCTGCGCGCCCTCGCGTGGGACTCGGTGTGTTTCGAAGCCAGTGGGCGCCCGTGCTCTCCTTCTGCAGGCCCGCAGACGGCCCGCCAACGGTGGATTGGCCCGAGCGACGAGCACCGGCAGTTGTTCGAGCAGACCCGTGAGCAGGCCGGCCTGCCTGCGGCGCTCTCGATGCCGCAGACGCTCGAGGTGTTCACGACCGCTGCCACCGTCGACATCGCAGGCACCCAGCAGCCGACGCTGAGGCCCGCGCCGTTCGAGCAGACGACGCGGTCGCGCACGCGCACGTTCACCATCGCCGAGCTCTCGCAGCTGCCCGACTTCTCGTACGCGTTGTGGGACTGGGCGAGCGGTCACGAGACGTGCCCGTTGAACGACGGCACCGACCCGACGCTCTGCCACGACTTCGCGAGCCACATGGGCCCGGTGAACTCGAACCACTTCGTGCCGCAGTCGCAGCGCTCGTACGCCCGCGCCCATGCGCTCGCGCTCGCGCGCGCCGCCGAGTGCAAGACGGTGAGTGACACACTGCAGGGCCGTTACCCCGAGGTCTCGCGCGCGTGTGAAGTCGAAGCGCTCGCGCTCGAGGCGATGGGCCAGCACTTCCTGCAAGACGCCTGGAGCATGGGGCACATGTGGCAGCGCTGGGGTTCGTCGAACCTCGACGAGTTTCCCGGCTCGACCATCGAAGAGAAGCGTGACCGCGCGGTGCTCTCGGCGCTCGTCTCGGGCTTCGTTCACGGCGCGCGTGGCGTGTTGCAGGCCCTGCCCACGTGGACGACGTACGACGTGAACGACGCGCTCTGCGCCCCGTGGGACGACGTGCGCTTCGTCGCGAAAGACGGGCTGGTGTCGCAGGCCGTCGGCGACCTCTACCTCGCGCAGATGACGGCGCCGCAGCGGCAGCGCTTCTTCGACTGCGCCACCTCGGGCGTGCTGCA